>CAZSZQ010000005.1:0-54911 GCA_964610475.1 uncultured Desulfatiglans sp. | reverse complement strand
GTACACCTGACAAGGATGATAAACGGCTCTGTTACCATAGGGCCAAACGCCGTGCCGGGATGGAAGCGTGAAGGTTATGGAAGGATTAATATAGATATAAAGGATACGCGTGATACCCTTACATTCCCCGGATTCTGGGCCTTTCTTAAACGCTATTATAAGACAGGGCTTCTTGAACTTAAAGACTCCCTGTGGCCCCCGGGGTATTTGAAACTGGTACAAAAATACTGCCCGAAACTGAAACTTGCTGATTTACGGCCATATCCAGCGGGTATACGCGCACAGGCAATATTAAAGGATGGGTCAATGGTGCATGACTTTTTATTTGCCGAAAGCCCCAGGAGCCTTCATGTGTGCAATGCGCCATCTCCTGCTGCCACCTCGGCGATACCCATAGGGGAATATATATGTAAAAGGGCTGCAGAGATTACAATGTAATTTTCCTGGTAGAGACGCCCGGCCGGGCGTTTCTACAAATGTTCAACCCTCATAATAAATTGAGCTGCGATATGGGACCAACTGTTTATATTTTATTCATTATAATATTCCTTGTCCTCGGAATTTTACTCTATATCCCTGTTCGCTGGTTAGTAAAACGCAAGACCCATAAAATCGATTTTGAAAAAAGTGGGCTTTCCTTGCGTATTACCTCATCAGGTCTGGCATTATCCACATTTTTGGTGGCGGCATTGCTGCTTGGCTTTGCTCAGGAGTATTTATCACCGGAAACCTTATTCGGCAGGTTCATAGGCACATGGCACGGCAAACTATATTACATAGTGATTTTATGGCTGGTTACTACCTTATTCGGATTAATCCTGCAAATGCTCGGCTTCACTTTATTTAAACGTTCTGATAAGGATGAATAATTACATGGAGAAAAAGGGTAAGCTGATAATTGTAAAAACGGCCCACACATCTGTATGGGCTATTTTTGCGGGCTCTATAATAGCGACACCAGTCTACGCCTATATGGCAAGATTTGCTGTATCCTTTATCCTGATAAGTTTTGTACTTTTTGAAGTCTTAATCCTTGCATTTAACAGATTCAAATGCCCATTAACCGGAATTGCCGCAAGGTATACCTCAAACCGGGAGGATAATTTTGATATTTATCTTCCCCTCTGGCTCGCAAAGTACAATAAGGAGATATTCGGAACTTTCTATATCGCAGGTATCATATATACAATTATTATGTGGTGGGTAGTGTAGACATAAATATGAAAAACAGATGCGGTATTATTTGAACATACCGCATCTATACACACAGTATGAGATGTAGAGACGCCCGGCCGGGCGTCTCTACAGTTGCATAATGCTATTTCTTCCTTAACAGTTCCAACGATATAAAAATCTTCACATCCTTGTCTATCAAACCCAGCCTATAAAAACTGCCATCACCCACATTGTAAGCCAGTCTGTCTATTGTGAATTCCGCATCAAAACCTGAAACAAGCTCTCCCTGCTTTGATGGGTTGTCCTTGACACCAAGATATACAAACGGGACTTCTATTGTTTTTGTTACATCCTTTATTGTGAAATCCCCGGTCATTAAATATTTGTTGTCTCCAATACTTTTAATCTCCTTTGACCTGAACTTCATGAGCGGAAATTTCGAGGCATCAAAAAAATCCTTTGTCCTCAGGTGGTTGTCTCTTTGATTGATACCCGTATAAACACTTTTAACTTCAATATCAAATGTAACGCTGCTTGCCTCCGGCCTTTCTGTATCAATGAGAATCTTTCCGTTAAAACCGTCAAAACTACCCCTTATGGTAGAAAATATGTGTCTGATGTCAAAATAAAAGTTTGAGTGCGCCTTGTCTATGTTCCACTCAACAGGCGCTGCCTGTGCAAAACCTGAAAACAGTATAACAGCCAGTAAAAAAAATACGGTTTTAATCATTTGTTTCATAGAGTCATCTCCTTTCCAATAAAAAGGTTATATGGTTAACTGTTTTAGTATCTGAATTTAGTAATCAAAGGATTTCTGTCAATTTATTTAAAAAGAATCATGAGATCTCTTAAAGGCTAAAGCGTTCTTCTATTATGGATTTACCGGGAAACCCCAAAAGAACAATGTCATTTCTTACCTGTGTCATCATTAATGGAGGTCCGCATAAAAGGATAATAGACTCCCTGCCGCAACCCACAAGAAGTTTTTCAAGGCCATCCCTGTTTAGACGGCCTGCATCTTCTCCATGCCCCTTTTCCCTGGTAAAAACATACTTAATGGTGAGACCCGGCATATTGCCCTCCATAACCCTGAATTCATCAGGATATACGACCTCTTTCTGTGTACGGTTGCTCCAGACAAGGGTTATTTTACGGCCTGGATTTTTGTCTGCAAGATATCTCAGGATACTCAGCATGGGAGTAATGCCTATACCGCCTGCTATCATGACAATTTCACGCATGGATTCAAAATCAAGATGGCCGAAGATGCCAAACGGGCCTTCTATATATGCCTTTGCGCCCGCAGTTATTTCTTTTACCCTGCTCGTCCAGTCGCCTGACTCTCTGATTGTAAACTGAAGTCTGGGAGGCCTTGAGGGTGATGATGAGATAGTAAAAGGGTGTTCTTCAAATGAAATATTGTGAGATCTGATCTTTAAAAAGGCGAACTGGCCGGGCGCATATATCATCCTGCGTCCCTTTAAAGGGAAAAGTTCGAGGGTATGAATGCTGTTTGCCGCTATCGCGGCATTATCAACCCTGTATGCGTATCTGCATATCCGGAGTCTTTTCAGGCGGAGGATCAGGTAAAGAAGAAAACATGCCCCGAAAAAGCAGAGTATCAATGTATTTGCGCTGTCATAATGAAATGTTTTACTCACAAAATAGACATGAATACAAAGAAGAAGGATTATTATAGGTGAAAAGATCCTGTGAAAGAATATCCAGAAATGATATTTAAGTCTAATAGCTTCCCGGAACAGACCGGAAAAAACTGCGCCTGCTATTATTATGAGCATTAAGAGCCCTGTATACTCGGGCCACTGGCTGAATTCAGGTGCAATTACTTCTGTTCCAAGGGCGCTCAAAATCAATATTAAATGCAAAATAACAAGAAACAGGATAACTGTGGCATTGATCCTGTGGAGCCATAAAAGGCGGTTTATGGAAAATACCCTGTCCAGAAATTTGAACCTGGATATAAGAATGAGCTGAAAAAATAACAGCGCCCCCGCAGCTGTGCCCATAATATGCCCGGTAAGCAGCATATTACGGCTCATACCCAGCTGGTATCTCATGGTCTGGGATTCATATAAAAAAGGAACATATATTGCACCTGCCAGACAAAGGGCGAAAACAGCGGTCAGAAAGATTTTCCATATAAGCCTTATAGACAGGTTATACTGATTTATCCTGATGGGATTATTTGCCATTTTGAGTTACCCCCTGAATTCAGGTTGATTAGTTTTAACCCCTGAAGCCGTTTGGCAATTATAAACAAAAAATTCAAAAAAGTTTACAAGCAAATTATAGTATGTATATTATTCCATAAAACATTTGTAATAAACAATTATCAACCAGAAAAAAAGGAGGCAAAGATGAAGGTATTCATTTTTACACTGATTTCTATGCTCATGTTTTTAGGCTCTGTTCAGGCAGAATATAAACTGGATCCCCTGGATTATTCATATGATGCCATGGGACCATATATAGACGCCCAAACCATGGAGATTCATTACTCAAAACACCATGCAGCCTATGTAAACAACCTTAACAAGGCCATAAAGGCTGCTGCGCTTGAGGGAAAAAGTCTGGAAGAGATTTTTAAAAATGTCTCAACCTATGGTGATGCAGTCCGCAACAATAGCGGTGGCCATTTCAACCATAGGTTTTTCTGGAAGGTTCTTTCACCCATAAAGAGCCAACCCTCTGAAAAACTAAAAAAAGATATAGAAAACACCTTTGGAGACATGGATAAGTTCAAAAAGATGATGAACGCTGAGGGACTAGCAAGGTTTGCATCAGGATGGGTATGGCTTGTGGTTACACCTGAAAAGAAACTTGTGATATGTTCCACCCCAAATCAGGATAATCCCCTGATGGATATCGCGCAGGTGAAGGGGACACCGATTCTTGTCATAGATCTGTGGGAGCACGCCTATTATCTCAAGTACCAGAACAAAAGGGGCGATTATCTTGAAGCCATATGGAATGTAATTAACTGGGAGACGGTTAATAAATTATATGATGGGACACGGTAACAGAGGCTACATAAAAGGAGCTTTCTGTGATAGAAGGTTCCTTTTATCCTATCCGTTCTTTTTTAATGGTGAATTACAATCAATTGCAGGAATATGTTGGAAAAAGTCTCAGGATTGTATGGGTAGTCAGGAGGCCTGAATCTATGCTCTCCGGCCGGTTTTTCTTTTTTGATAAATGAAATAAATTGATTTAATAAATGCTCATTGGCTTTTTGCATTGCTCGTTGTAGATCTGTAATCTAATTTTACAACACAGTATAAATTATGTTATACATGGCCATCACTTAAAAACTTCATACCCGGGTATTTTTATGAACAAAAAGACTGTCAACAACTGGACATTGATCGTTGTAGTGTTATTGATTTCGGTCTTGTTTCTTGTAATGATCCGGCAGTTTCTCATGCCAATCCTTCTAGCAGGGATTTTTTCTGCCCTGGTCTACCCCATATATAATAAATTTGTGGCATGGTTCAGAGGGCGGCGTGTTTTGGCCTCTGCTGTAACTATAATTATCATTATAAGCGTTATCCTGATCCCGTTATCAGGTCTCCTGGGAATTGTAGCGGGTCAGGCCGTAAAAATAGGTACAATTGCAAAGCCCTGGGTTGAGCGTCAGATCTCAGAACCCGGGGCGCTCTCCAATTTGATGCAGTCCTTACCATTTTATGAGGAAATTGCACCCTACCAGGATAAAATCATATCTAAGGCAGGCGAACTGGCCGGCAGCCTGATCGGCTTTATTATTGACAAGCTGTCTTCAGTAACCATCGGGACAATTAACATTATAATCGATGTATTTATCATGCTCTACTGCATGTTCTTTTTTCTCCTGGAAGGAGAGGTCATTTTAAAGAAGGTACTCTATTATCTGCCCCTTGAGGATTGTGACGAGCGCCGTATGCTTGAAAAATTTACCTCTGTAACAAGGGCCACCCTCAAGGGAACCCTGGTCGTGGGCATATTACAGGGCACCCTTGCAGGGCTGGCTTTTGCAGTCGTTGGCATTCCAAGCAGCCTGTTCTGGGGCACTGTCATGGCTGTGCTTTCATTTATCCCGAGTGTAGGTTCTGCCATAATATGGGTCCCAACCGTTATCTATCTATTTGTTACCGGTCATATCATAAAGGGAATTTTTCTATTTCTGTTTTGCGCCCTTATTGTCGGCACAATGGATAATCTGCTTCGCCCGAAACTCGTTGGCAAGGATACGCAGATGCATGAGTTGATGATACTTTTTGGCACCTTGGGCGGCATCATCATGTTTGGTATTATTGGAATGATCATAGGCCCTGTCATTGCCGGACTTTTTGTAACCGTATGGGAGATCTATGCAATTAACTTCAAAGAAATATTGCCGGAGGTGAAGATGCTTGGTCCGGTTGATAAAACAGATACATGCAGTGATGAAAATGAAGTTACAAAATAATCCGGCAGCTCAAAATCCTATTACCTGAATCTTACACCGAATGTCATAGTGAGTCGCTTCAAGCCGTAATAGACTTTTTGTGCAAGATTCAGGTATTAATTCAGATAGATTAGATAATCAACGGGCTCCAACACGTTCCCCTTGATTTTTAACACCATGAGGTGCAGATGCGTAGGCGACCTTACCGGAAATGCGTTCGTCCCTGATCGCCCTACTGTCCCGATTGTTGTACCCGCATTTATGAATTCACCTGGTTTTACCTTCACCTCATTCAGATGGGCAAAATAGATAAGGTAATCATGAACAGGATCAAGCGCCCATATATAACGGCCTCCCCTTATTTCTGAACCGGGTTCCCATGAGCTTTCAATACTGAGTATCATAATATCCAAAGGCGCTATTACCTCTACATGTCTGTCGGTCAGATCATCAATGGTATCCTGGTTTTTATCGTGTATAAAGATATCATATGCAGGGTGCCCGCCATGCAGATTACCGTCATAAAAATCATAACCCTTAATAGGAGACGACCCATACCTTATATCAGGTCTGAATCCGGCTGCCCCCATGTCCTTTTTCCCGTAACCTTTAACAGGAAACAGCCACTTTGAATCCGGATTAAATGGATATTTATTGCACTCCCTTTTCAATTCCCTGTAGATTAGGAGGAAATCTTCTTTGGCCCTTTCTTTAACGATCTCCTGATCACGGACAGATTTTTCAAAATGGTCCCAGATAGTAACAGGATCTGCATTCGCTGATAAGATAAAGATAATCATGAAAGAAAGAATCATGGTGCAAACCTTCTCATAACCGGCTGCCCGAAATCAAGATGATCCCTGAGATATTGGTTGTATCCTTCAAAGGTAAACCATCCTTCTGATCCATAATCATTTTTAGCCTTTTCTATATGAAATTCCTGTGCCGGCATAAAACTGTAGCCTATAAGAAGCAGTCTTTTTCCTTTTTCTGATCTGCAGATGTCCATTATGACAGACACATGGCCGATCCCCCCTCTTTCATTCTGTACAAAAAGATCACCGGGCATCAGGTCATCCGGAGAAACCGGCCTGCATCCCTTCTTTAGAGAATGGGAATTGGTATATGCAAATGCCGCCCTGAGAAATCTGTTGTATGATTCACCAGACCCTGCGAAATATTTTTTATTTCCTGAATAGTCAAATAAAAACAACTTTTCCAGCTTTCCCGTCTCCCTGTGATATTCAGCCCATAGGCGCATCGCATAATCCGCACACTGCTCCAGGTTTGTTTGAAACATGAGGGGCATTCGAATTACACCGAACAGGTTATAAAAACCGGGGGCAACATTACGCCCGCGATAGTCCAGTATGACATGATCTGTCTTGAGCGGCAGGTTCTGTATCCATTTGCTGAATGAACCTACAGGGTAAACCAGACGCTGGTATCCTTGCGGTACGGGTATTGAATTATTTATTGTCTCAGCATCCGATTTGCCCTCATTATAAAGGCAAACCAAAAGGATGGTGATGGCAACGATTACTCTAAAGGGTGTATTTTTTCGTTGCTGCATAAGCGCCCCGGAACTCATGGTCATATCGGGGATTAATTCAATCCCTGGAATTTATATCACAATTATGCCTGTTATTTTTACCGGCTAGATGCATGACGCAGAAGATGAGTAACCCTATAATTGCCCCCCACGACAGGCATATAAATATCCATCCACCTGTACTCATGACAATATCTCCTTTTCTTTTATGTTCCCACGTTTTCTCCAGGCTGCCCATACCCCTATTGAAATACCAATAAAAATAAATGCCAGCATCAATCTTAATACCAGAACCACTGTCCGGTTATCCTGCGGGACATTCTTCATAAGAATAACAGGAAGCCCATCCTGCACCAGCCATGCCCCCAGTATTAAAAGAAGGAAAAGAGGGGTTATGTATTTGATGATAAACTTGTATACCTTTGGAACCCTGATATCTGCGCCACAGTGTATCTCTTCCCAGGCCCTGTTCATGCCCAGGACCCAGGCAAAGAGTATAACCTCTATTGTTCCGAAGACTACAAGGCTGAAGGTGCCGCCCCAGAAATCCAGTTCATCCACAACGCCATAACCCAGACCGAATATGGCAGGCTGGCACAGGATAAAGGCCGCTATACCGAAAAATACGGCTGCCTTCGGGCGGCTAATATCAAATTCATCTTCCATAAATGCAACTGCGGGCTGGGCAAGTGATACAGATGAAGTAACACCGGCCAGGAACATCAGGGCAAACCATAAAAAACCAAACACGGCACCGGCAGAGATTTTTTCAAAGATAAGGGGCATGGTGACAAATCCCAGATTAAAGGAGCCGCTCTCAGCTATGTTCAATATCTCTTTGGGGCCAAAAACCGCAAAGGCCATGGGGATAATTATGCTCCCCCCGAGGATGACCTCTGCAAATTCATTTGTGCCTACAGCAGTCAAACCTGAAAGCACCACATCGTCGTCCTTTTTCAGATAACTTGCATAGGTAAGTATTGCGCCAATACCCACGCTCAGGGTAAAGAATATCTGGCCTGCCGCTGCAAGCCATGTCTTTGCGTTGAGTAACGCACTGAAATCAGGATTCCACAGGAATCCGAACCCATTATTTATATTCCATTCGGGCATTCCTGGGTTTGGGGCACCTAGACTTATAACCCTAATGAGTATAATTATGGCAAACACAAACAGGACTGGCATGGCAAATTTACACAGTCTCTCTATGCCGCCCTTTATTCCATAGTAGATGACAAGCACATTAAGTGAAAATGTGATGATAAAAAAGAAATAGGCAGTGCCTATATTGCTGAAAAACTGGTTTTGCTCCAGACCCTGAAAACCCGATAAAAATGATTTCATGGTGCCTTCAGTGGTTGCTGCCATGTATTTCCCCGACAGGGCAAAAAAGCTATAGGCGAGAAGCCATGATTCTACATAGGTGTAATATATGAAAATAACCAGTGGACCGAAAATGCCTATAACACCGAAATACCGGATAAACCGGTTTTTGTTGCCTACATTGTGGAAGATCCCGGGGGCTGTGGAGTGTCCGAATCCGCCGCCATACCGGCCAAGTGTCCATTCTATCCACATAAGAGGAATGCCGAGCAATAACAGTGCTATGAAATAGGGAATCATGAATGCCCCGCCCCCGTTCTTGGCCGCCTGTACTGGAAATCTGAGGAAATTTCCTAGGCCAACGGCGCTGCCTGCTACAGCCAGAATCACACCTATACGTGAACCCCAATAGTGACGCATGAAATTTATCTCCTGTTTTAACAGGCGCCAAGTTTATTTGGTTTCACCATATATTTCAAGTCAATCTTATAGACATTTTGATATCGATGATTTCACATTACCTGTTTCCATGCATAAAAAGCCCCTTTTTTGAATTTTTAATTCTTTTTTACCCTTTTCATATGATACTATTTCTGCTATATACGTTCATATGTCATTCCGTCGGGATTAGATTATGGGAATGACATTTTTATATTAATGTTTTTAAGCGGTTATATTAAATATATTACACTGCTTTTTCTTAATGCGGAGAGATGTCCGAGCTGGCCGAAGGAGCACGACTGGAAATCGTGTGTGCTGCCAAAAGCGGTACCGAGGGTTCGAATCCCTCTCTCTCCGCCAGCCTTCGCTAAGGCTACGGCTGGCAGGCCATGCAAGACGAAGGGAAACACAGGAAAGAGAAGTTTCACAGCGTAGCCTTTTAGCGCCCGTTTAGTTTCAATTTTGTATAAGAGTTACAATTACATGGCATATGAAGTTTTTGCAAGAAAATGGCGGCCTCAGATATTTCAGGATGTTCTCGGGCAGGAACATGTTACCAGAACACTCCTCAATGCCATTGCATCCGACAGGCTCCACCATGCCTATCTCTTCAGCGGTGCAAGAGGGGTAGGTAAAACATCGGTAGCCCGGATACTCGCAAAGGCGGTCAACTGCAAACACAGGGAAAACGGGAATCCATGCAACAAATGTGAGTCATGCATTGATATTTCCAACGGCTCTGCCATGGATGTGCAGGAGATAGACGGGGCCTCAAACCGCGGAATAGATGAAATACGTGAGTTGAGAGAAAACATCAAACATATGCCCTCAACAGGGAGATACAGGGTATATATAATAGATGAAGTCCACATGCTCACCCTCCAGGCATTTAATGCACTTTTAAAGACACTTGAAGAACCGCCGCCCCATGTGAAATTTATCTTTGCCACAACTGAACCCCATAAGGTTCCCATAACCATACTCTCAAGATGCCAGAGATATGATTTCAAGAGAATACCCCAGGGCAAGCTGGTCGAACAGCTTGAAAGGATTACAAATGAAGAAAAGATTAACATCAGCAGACAGGGGCTTGCACTGATCGCAAGGGAAGCCGATGGAAGCATGAGAGATGCGGTCAGCCTGCTTGATCAGGTCATATCTTTTTCCGGCCAAAAGATAGACAATGAAAATATTGCAGATATCCTTGGCATTATAGACAGCGAACTGATATTCAGGGCAGCCGGTGCGATAATAGACGGAAAATCAGACGAATGCATAGAGATAGTAAACAGCATCTATCATTTCGGGTATGACATAAAGGAATTTTACAAGACCCTGATGGACCATTTCAGAAATCTTCTCATCTCGCTTATTGCTCCTGATAAAAACCTTTTAGACGTAACAGAAGAGACAAAGGATGAGCTTCAGATTCAGGCTGAAAGGGCAGGGCTGGAAAAACTCCAGCAAAGCCTTAATATCCTGATCACAAAGGAAGAGGCCTTCCGGTTTACGTCGCATTCAAGACTTGTGCTTGAAACCATAATGATTAAGCTTTCAAGGCTTGGTGAACTCCTGTCTGTTGGTAACCTGATTGAAAAACTTGAAGCGCTTGAAAAACAAATAGATAAACAGCCGGACACCTTCACTGCCGATAAAAAAAAAGCTGAATCTGTGATATCAGAGCCGGAGACTGTCTGGGAGAAAAAATCCCCTGCCGTCATAGAACCGGTATTAAATGTCCCAAAAGCAGGTATTGGATGGGAAGGGCTTCTGAACTATGTGTCATCGGTTAACAAGGGGATGTATGCCGTACTTAAGGAGTGCAAACTGATCAGTCTGTCAGATAAAATTATTGAAATAGAACGCAGTAATTCACCCTTTTCAGCAAGGTATCTCAACGACCCTGAGAACATTGAAAAGCTTAACGGCTTCTGCAGGGAATGTTTTGATAAGGATATGAAGGTAATATTAAAACTGCCTGATGAAATACCTGACAAGATCAAACCCGTAACGGTTAAAGAATCAGATATCCCTAAATCTGTAAAAGAAGTAATGAGTGTCTTTAAGGGTGAATTAAAGGAAAATCCGGCAGGATAAAAATCATATAAGACTTCTAAGCCATATATTTCTCAGGAGGAAAAAATGAAAGGAATACCAAATATGGGGAATCTGATGAAGCAGGCGCAGCAGTTTCAAAACAGGATGGCTAAACTTCAGCAGGAACTCGGTCAAAAAACAATAGAGGCAACTTCTGGCGGGGGCATGGTAACTGTTGTTGTAAATGGGCAGCAGGAGGTTCTTTCAATAAAAATAGACCGCGAAGTGGTTGACCCTGAAGACATAGACATGCTCCAGGACCTTATACTGGCGGCCGTAAACGATGGGCTGTCGCGCGCCAAAAAAATGGTTAATGACGAGATGAGTAAACTGACAGGAGGGCTGAATCTCCCGAACATCCCGGGGATTATGTAATAGTATGGATATATACCCGCCGCCACTGGAAAGATTGATCAGGCAGCTCACAAGACTGCCCGGGATAGGCAGTAAATCCGCTACCAGGATGGCACTGCATATATTGAACTCTAACAGGGAACTTGCTGACAGTCTTGCAAAAAGTCTTGTTGAGGTGAAGGATGAAATCAGGTTTTGCTCTGTCTGCTTCAACTTTACAGATACAGACCCCTGTGCCGTGTGTAATGACTCTACCCGGTCAGGCAATATTATATGTGTCGTGGAAGGGCCGGGAGACCAGCTTGCTATTGAAGAAACGGGTGTATTCAGGGGAAGATATCATGTGCTTCACGGTGTGCTTTCACCTCTTGACGGCATAGGTCCTGAGAACCTTAAGGTAGGAGAACTGATTTCAAGGTGCAGCAACGGGGATATCGAAGAGGTGGTGCTAGCCATAAATCCTTCTACCCAGGGGGAGGCGACGTCTTCATATCTGGCAGATATCCTGCTAAAGAAAAACATAAAGGTTACGAGGATTGCCCTTGGTGTGCCTGTAGGGGGTGATCTGAAATACATGGATTATATGACCCTTAAACACTCCTTTAATCGCCGTACCCTGGTCTGACAATGATCCCGGAAAAAGCCCTGGCCGAATTGGAGAAGATACTGAAACCAGGCTGCCTTTTACTTGGCCAGGCTGACCTTGAGGCATATTCTACAGACAGTACAAAAATAAAATATATGCCGGATGCTGCGGCATTGCCTTCCACAACCGAAGAGATAGCTGCCATATTTGAGTTGGCAAACAGGATATATTTCCCCGTAATCCCAAGGGGCGGGGGAAGCGGTAAATCAGGAGGCGCCCTCCCTGTAAAAGGCGGTCTCGTGCTTGCTATGGACAGATTCAACCGTATCCTGCATATAGATACAGAAAACCTTATTGCCGTTGTAGAGCCATTTGTAATTACCGAGACATTTCAGAAAGAGGTGGAAAAATACGGTTTGTTTTATCCCCCTGACCCGGCAAGCGCTAATGTCTCTACCCTTGGCGGAAATGTGGCCGAATGCGCAGGGGGATTAAGAGGCCTTAAATACGGGGTTACAGGAGATTATGTCCTGGGTCTTAAAGTGGTATTACCCACAGGCGAAATTATCAGGACTGGTGTTGAAACCATGAAGGGTGTTGCCGGATATGACCTGACAAGCCTTATTGTAGGATCAGAAGGCACCCTGGCCGTTATCACATCCATTACTCTTAAACTTCTTCCGAAACCCGAAGCAAAAAAAACCATGATTGTTTTTTTCAAGAGTCTCACGACAGCAGCAGAGACTGTGTCAAATATAATAAGGGGCAAGGTTATACCTTCAACCCTTGAGTTTCTTGACCGGCTTACCATAGAATGTGTCCGTTCTCATATCAGGTTTTTTATACCTGAGGAGACAGAGGCTATCCTGCTTATAGAGGTGGACGGTAATGAGAAACTTGTCACAGATGAGGCGGAAAGGGTAAGGGAGATATCTATTGATTCAGGGGCAATAGAGTTCAGGCTTGCCTCCCAAAAAGAAGAGGTGGAAAAGATCTGGGATGCACGTAGAAAGGTCTCCGATTCCATGCTTGCCCTTAAACCAGGCAAGATAAGTGAAGATATTGTAGTGCCAAGAAACCGTATCCCCGATCTTATCAGGTTTCTTGGAGAACTCAGCCGAAAGTACGGTTTCCCCATCCCTGCCTATGGACATGCAGGAGACGGCAATATCCATGTTAATATCCTGATGGATAATCTTGACCCCGATGAAAAGAAGAGGGGCGAGGCAGTAGTTAAGGAGCTTTTACGGAGGGTGATCGATCTTGGCGGTACTATCACTGGCGAACACGGCATAGGTATTACAAAGGCCCAATTTATGGATATGGAATTTTCAAGGCCGGCAATCGAACTCATGAAACAGATAAAGAGGGCTTTTGACCCGAATAATGTCCTTAATCCGGGGAAGATTTTTATTTAATTTTTATGAGATAAACATTATGAATGCTGTTTCCAGCTTTTTTCTTGGAGTGGTCCAGGGGCTTACCGAATTTTTACCTGTAAGCAGCTCAGGCCATCTTGTATTTTTTCAGAATCTTCTCGGGTTCAAGGAACCTGAGATATTATTTGATGTTTCACTCCACCTTGGGACACTGCTTGCCGTCTTTGTTTTTTTCAGGGCTGACCTGATGCAGATTGTTCTTGATATAAAAGGTTATCTCACAGATCTTATTTCGAAGAAAGAGACTGTTTCTTCAATAAACAAAAGGCCGCATGCCCTTTTTGCCCTATGGGTAATTATTGGCACTATCCCTACCGGTATCATAGGCCTTTTATTCAAGGATACACTTGAATCTCTGTTCGGGAAGGTTCACCTTGTAGGGATAATGATTATTGTAACAGGCATTATCCTTGCTATAACAAGGCTCATACCAAAGGGCTATATGAAAAGAGATAAGATAGGCCTTATTACAGCCCTTATTGTAGGCATATCTCAGGGGGTGGCCATAACACCGGGGATCTCAAGATCAGGCACAACAATAGTGTGCGGCCTTTTGTGCGGCATGGAGAGGGAACTGGCAGCGCGGTTTTCATTCCTGCTGTCCATTCCTGCGATAATAGGGGCAATGATACTGCAGCTTACATCCCATGATTTTCATGCAATGCAGTATACCCCCATGATAATAGGTTTTATTGTTTCAGTCATAACAGGGTTTTTAGCGTTGAAAATCCTGATGAAAATGGTAAAGAGAGGAAACTTATCATGGTTTGCGCCATACTGCTGGGCGATCGGGCTTATGGTTATTTTTATTCTTTGATCTTATTAAAACTGATTTAATTAAATTCCAGTTAAACCTCCTCTGGTAATATTTACCTATTTAAAAATTTTTATATTGTTTAAAAATAAATGATTGGTTTGATATTCAAAAAATATTTATTAAAGAACATTAGATAGTCAGATATAACAAGTTTTGCCAATAACACCAACTACCAAATGGGGATATACTTATGAATATAAAAGATATCGTTGAAACGATATTTTATTTTGTAACTGCACTTGGAGCCCCAGTTGCGGGTTTATGGGCTTTGCTGCAATGGCGTGAATCTCTAAAGCAACAAAAAATTAAATTCAGGTGGAGACAAGTAGATTTGGGAAGGCAGTTGTTAGACCAACTCTTTGATGAAACTGTTGCTGGCATAGCATTAGAGTTAATTGATGGGGAACTAGCTAGATAGAATTATTTTAGCAAAAGAAATTCTTCTAATAGACAATAAATCTATTTACAAGGCACTATCAAACCCTAAGGATTATTCTGCTACTTCAAAAGAAATACGTAGGGCTTTTGATGCCCTTCTTTATCGTCTCGAAAGATTCGAATCCATGATAGAATTAAATCTTATTCAGCAAGAAGATATTGCGATGCCAACAAAATATTATTGCCAAAAAATGTCTAAATATATGACTGTACTCCGGCACTATGCAATTGAAATCGGGTATAGTAATGCGTTAAATCTTATTGAAAGGTTACAAAATACAAAATCAGATAAAAGAAAGAAGAATTTAGCCTCACCTTCTCAAACAACTCATTGTATAAATCAACAGGATTCGGTTCATGTAAATTATCAACCGCCGTCGGAGAAAGAATAATAATCTATAACTGTTTGAAAAGATGAAGACGATAACCTAGATATCAGATAATGCCTATTACTAGCCCTCGATATACCTGGCATATAATCTACGAAGGATGCCCATTGCTTCGGGGGAATTAAGGTTTTTGTCATCACCGAATGGGAAAAATTCAAAACCAATAATATTATCATTACTGATAGGAACCGTGTTTATCCAGATAACCTTTGAACGGACTCTTACAGCCTTTTCACCCGGGGCGTGTAATTCAAGAAGGAGCTCTTCGCCAGTACAGAATTCCTTAGTACAAAGGATATTTACGCCTCCCATGCTTGCATTTAAAATAGGGTAAGGCCTTGAAAAAGGTTTTAGAAAAGAAAAGCCTGCCAATTTCACTATCTTTGCCTTACCACCGGGGATCTCAAATCTCCTGTATTTTCTTCTTTCAACCAGCTTGGCCATATTAATAGTCCTTTTAAAAATTATGCAGGGAGCACAAAATAGAAATCATTACCTTTTGGCGAAGATTCATACCCTGTCACGCCATTATGAAGCTCCACCACCTCCTTGATAAACTGAAGTCCATGCCCGGTGCCATATTCATCGGCTGTATTTTTTCCTCTGTAATTTTCTTTAAATAGTTTTTCAGTATCTTCTTTTGAGATAGCTTCACCGGTACTGAACATATTAAGCTTGACGCCATCTTTACCCTCGCCAAAATAATCATGAATTATCTGCATCCTGAACGAGATATATTTTTTGGGTTTTCCATTTTCATCGCTTATTTCTCTGGTATATTTGACCGCATTTGAAAACAGATTGGCATATGCCTGTGAGATAAGGCCAACATCGGCAACAATCTTTACTTCCTTTTCAGGATTGGCTGCCACCTGATTGTATACATTTATGCCCCTTTCCTCAAGCTTGGGAAGATAACGGCTCAGTTGCGGCTTGATTATTTTTTCATGGATATCTATCAGTTTGGGCTCAAGCACATAACGACCCTTTTCAAAATGGGACCTTCTGAGAAGTGTTTCCAGAAACAGGCTCGTCTGCTCATAATGCGATAATATCTGCTGAAACTGTTCATCCATAGAGCTGTTGATATAATCAAGCTCCATGATAAGCCTCTGGACATCGGGGATTGATCTTTCGTCGTGATTCTGAGTGCATGCATCTATCTTCTCTTTTAAATCCCTTCCGATTTCCCCGGCTCGGTTCATTTTGCCCTGCAGTCTTCTGAAAAAAAGTTTATAAAACATATTGGGGACAATAATATTATGACCAATGTCATTAACAAGGCTTCTGATAAAGGCAAGATGCTCACGGTTTTTCTCATTTATCATCCTGTTATGAAGGTGGAATCCGATCCTGTTAACATACTTTTCAAAAAAGAATTTCATGTTGTCAGAAAGGCCTCTGCCTTCGCATATCTCAAAAATACCGAAAACCCCGTTCTTTGAATTCACCGGGAGTTCTGATGACTGAGCTGTATTCCCTTTTACCGGAACGAAGAAAGAATCACCCGATATCACGGGGTTTTCATAAAGGTCCGGTAAATTAAATTTTACCTTGTCAGGGGTATTGAGAATGTTTAATGAGTGACATGCCACTTCAGGTACTCCTGAAGAGTCGATCAGATAAAGCACACATTCATAGCCAAAGAATATTTTGGGAATGAGGACACAAATGCAGTATATATCATATTTGTCATTAAATTCCTGGGTGAGATCAAAAAAAGTTTTTAAAGAACAGTCCTGAACACTGTTGAAGGAATAATCTTCATAGTCTTTTATCTTATCGTATATCCTTCTTTCGATCATATTTATGCTGTTATTTAATGAGCCTTTTTCGATTTCAGTGTATGCACCCATATATCTACCCGGTATATTAGATGTTGCATCTTAAATGATTATGACCATATTTTTCTTAAGAACATGTTTTTAAAGAATACTTGCTGGCAATAAAATAATCAAGCACGGTATAGTGCACACGTTCATTTTTAACCTTCTTTATTTCCCATTGACTTGAAACCGGCCAATGATTTATATGGATGCCATTAGTTTTCTATATAAAATTCCTGCCTTGTCAGGGATTTTACCGGAATCAGACGTAATAATGTTTGATAAGGCCGACAGGGCTCAAAATATAAAGATACCATTCGAGATGAGTAATAAGATACCTTCCTTTGCAGTAGCGTAAGGGAAGAAGATGCTCTCAAAAATCAAGGGGCTTGAAATTGGAAAATATAGCCGACTATAAAGATATTATAGACATGATAAAGAAAAAGGGCGGGGATGCCTTTAGAATGTGTTTCCAGTGCGGCCTATGCGATGCCCTGTGTCCATGGAACAGGGTCAGAAGTTTCAGCATGCGAAAGATTGTGAGGCAGGCAGCATTTGGCATGACCGAGATTGAAATGGATGATATATGGCTCTGTACCACATGCGGGAGATGCCCGGTAGAGTGCCCGAGGGATGTAAGACAGATAGAGTCAGGTTTGGCCTTAAGGAGAATAGCCAGTGAATACGGTGTGTTCCCGGCTACCGCAAAACCTTTGAGGGGTATCAGCGCCAGTCTGACAGCAGAAGGAAACCCCCTGAATGAAAAGAGATCAGACCGGGCCAAATGGGCAGAAGGCCTTTCAGTAAAAGCCTTTACAGAGGATACAGAATACCTTTATTTTCCCGGCTGCTACCTTAGTTATGACCCAAGACTCAAAAAGGTTGCAAGGGCCACAGCAACAATCCTCAATAAGGTCGGAGTAGACTTTGGAATACTTGGCACAAAGGAGAATTGCTGTGGTGAAAGCATCCGCAAGGCAGGCAATGAAGAACTCTTTAAAAAACTTGCAAGGGGAAATATAAAGACCTTTATAGAGAGCGGTGTAAAGAAAATAATAGTATCATCGCCACACTGTTACCATACATTTAAAAATGATTATCCTGAATTCAGGGTCAACTTTGAGATAATCCATATAACCCAGTTCCTTTTTATGCTGATCAAAGAGGGTAAACTCAGGTTCGGAAAAGAATTAAATAAAAGGATCACATATCATGACCCATGTTACATTGGAAGACACAATCATATTTATGATGAACCAAGGGAAATACTTAAAAAGCTGCCTGGCCTGAGTTTTACTGAGTTATCCGAATCAGGGGAGAAGAGCCTTTGTTGCGGAGGCGGGGGAGGAAGGATTTGGATGGAGACACCAAAGGGCCAGAGATTCAGTGACCTCAGAATAGAACAGGCAATTGAGACAGGCGCAGAAATACTGGTCACGGCCTGCCCCTACTGCATAACAAATTTTGAAGACAGCAGGATAACGATGAATGTTGAAGACAAAATAAGGGTTGCGGATTTAACAGAAATTATAGATGAGGCGATTATATAAAGTTTCCAACTACCTGGATGAGAATCTGTAACGACACTAGTCACCCCGAATCATTTTATTCAGCAGCTTATCGGCTTTTTGAGCCGTCATTATTTTATTAACCTTTAATGTTTCTCTTATGGTTTTCCCTTCCACATAGGCCTGCTTGGCTATTTCTGCCGCCCTGTCATAACCTGTTTCAGGGACAAGCGCTGTTGCCAGTGAAAGACTTTTTTCGAGGGCCGCCTCACATCTCTCTTTGTTTGGGGTAATTCCTTTGATGCATTTATCGCCAAGGGCTGTTGATGCGGCAGCAAGCAGGTGTATTGATTGCAGTATATTATATCCCATTATGGGCATCATGACATTCAGTTCAAAATTTCCTGACTGACCGCAAAAGGTTATTGCAGCATCATACCCTATCACCTGTGCCGCTGCCTGAAGAACGACCTCAGGGATGACCGGATTGACCTTTCCCGGCATAATGGAAGAACCGGGTTGCAGATCAGGTATGTTTATTTCACCCAGCCCGCATCTTGGCCCGGATGAGAGCCACCTGATGTCATTTGCGATCTTTGTGAGGCTGACCGCATATGTCTTTAGTATACCGCTCAGCTCAACAATGGTGTCCTTTGATGCCTGTGCCTCAAAGTGATTTACTGCCTCCTTAAATTCAATACAGGTCTCCTGTGAAATACCTTTTATTGTTTTTCCTGCGAATTCGGGGTGAGTGTTTACCCCTGTACCTACCGCTGTCCCGCCAAGTGCAAGCTCGCAAAGCCTCTCCCAAATGCTGGCAAGCCGTTCTATATTCAGGTTTATCTGTCTTGCATAACCGCTGAATTCCTGCCCCAGGGTGATGGGAACAGCATCCTGAAGATGAGTCCTGGCTGTTTTTTTAATGCCTTTAAATTTTTGTGCCTTTTCATCAAGGAATATAAAAAACCGTTTCATTGCAGGGAGAAGGTCTTTTTGTATCTCAATAGCCGATGAGATATGTATAGCGGATGGGATAACATCGTTGCTTGACTGGCCTTTATTTACGTGGTCATTGGGATGAACCGGGAATTTTCCGCCCCTCCTTCCTGTGATAATCTCATTTGCCCTTCCGGAGATCACTTCATTTATATTCATGTTTGTTGATGTGCCTGAACCTGTCTGAAACACATCAACTATAAACTGATCATCAAATTCGCCGTATATTACCTGTTCAGATGCCTGAATAACTGCCTCTGATATCTTGTCATCCAGCAGTTTTAGCTCACGATTAGTGATGGCAGCATGTTTTTTAATAAGTCCCAGGGCCATATAAAAAACATGAGGAAAGCGGAGATTGCTGATTTTGAAGTTATCAAATGCCCTTTGCGTCTGTGCACCATAGTACGAACTTTCAGGTACAGACACCCTCCCCATACTGTCATATTCTTCTCTATAACCTGTCATAAAATAACCCGATTTTTTCCTTTACTATAGTTAAGGGCTCCACCGGCCGGCAAAAACATACTCATCAGCGCATAATTTCTACAATTTTTTCTCGTCCCCGGGATTTTAAATAACAACGTGTATTTTCATCCATTGAATAGTCAGTGCTGTTGACACCAAGCTCAGCGCCCATATTACCTATTGTTTTCCCGTCTGTTGCGGAGAGGGAAGCCAGGCCAGGGCTTAATATTCCATTACCTTTCCTGCATAATCCTTTACATCATATCTCCTCAACATCTCCAGTATGACATTTCCCCTTCAAAAAGATAAACCTCAAATATTTTTTGAGTGAGTTTTTTTAACATTTCGCCTCCGGAGGATATTATCAGTCAAAATATTGGTTCTGATGGTAACATGGAATGTGGAGGTAGAAAAGGAAAAAATGGTGCAAGGCGCAGGGCGCAAGGCACAATATGAACTCAAGTCCTGAATGAGCGCCTTTCAGATTTTCCATGATCTCTTCAGTATATTCCCGGTTTTCGATAATATGGTTATGCAAGTTACTGACTTTATGAAACAGGTATTCAAGAGATAAAAGAAATCGCGGGCCAACATTCTTTTTCCTGAGGTTATATTCCCCTGCAAAAAAGAACTCCCGGTTTTTTATGTCAAAAAAAATTGAGTAATCAAAATCCTGCTGGTTTTCAGTATTCACTGCCTTTCCGCCATTTACTGCAAATAGAAGTGATGTAGCCCTCTGCTGGCCATCTAGGATGTAGATAATTCCTTCATTTTTTTATTATGAATATCGTCGGGTATTGCCCCGCCGGGCGTTCTGTGGATATTCAGTTTGATATCGGTTTTCCAGCATAATATGTTTCCTATGGGAAAAAAATTATATATGCTTTCCCATAACCTTATGATATCGCACGGTTCTCAGACAAATTCTCGCTGAAAGGGAGGGATCAGAAATTTACTTTTTTCAAGACCGTCGATAAACTCAATAATCCCGATTTCACGGGTTGTAATTTCTCTTTTCATGTCATTTATTCTGTTGCTTGATACCATATAAAAATTTATACATTAACACTCTATCCGAATTAATCAAAATATATATTGTCATGAGGTATACCCTTTTGAGTCACCGGAACATGAAAAGGATATCCCGGGCCGGATTCAAAAAAAGCCCGACAGCTCATTGAAGAAAAGTTATCAGAGGCACAGGAAAAGCAGGTCCTTTACAGGCCAGCAGCCGAACATATCGGAAACTACTGAGGCTTTACAGGATGTTAATTCAAAGATATTGATGAGAGATAAAATACCAGGGATATGAATTATCAGGTAATAATTCATAACATGGAGATAAAAAATTATCTGATGTCAGGAACGATTTTTACTTATTAGAAAGATGTAGCCTGATGTTGGCGGTCCTATAATGACCTGGTTTTGTTCCTTATTAAGAGAAATGCGGGTTTTTTTTATCTTGCCCCCTATTTCTTTCCCATTTACAACAACTCCTAATGCGCTTCCTCTGTCAACTACCCAGAGTTTCCCTCCCTCATAATTTATAGACAGATGATTCCTCGAAATGACATAGGGTTTTTCCTCTTCAATGGCCAGATTATTATTGTAAAAAACATCGGTCTCCGAATCGTCAAATGGGACATAACGGCCTATCCTGAATGGGAACTGGGTTATAAGAAGCTTTCTGTCATTCAGGGCTTTTTTGGCCTTCTCAGACTGTCCCTCCATAATTACTTCTACATTTTCTTTCATCCCCGAAAGATTTTCTTCTGCCCTTTCCGCCAGCATATCACTTGCCTCTCTGAGTCTTTCGAAAAGACTTTTCATTATTGGAATAAGTGTTGACGGGTTTTCCCTTAAAAGTTCATTGAACTGGTTTCTGTTGATAACCCTGAGTTTAAGGCTGGTCAAGGCCTTCACCGATGCAGACCGCGGCCTGTCTTCAATAAGGGCCATTTCACCAAATACCTGCCCGTTATCTATAACAGCGAGCGTTACCTCCCCGGCTCCAGTATTTTTATAAACCTTTACCTTTCCTGAGAGGATTATATAAGCCCAGGACCCTTCGTCCCCTTCTTCTATTATTGATTCTCCAGCCTTGAAAGTAATAACATTATCCATAGCAGGGTTCCTTTAACAGAGGTTAAACGGTTTGTACAAGATAACCTATTTTCCTGTTAAAGTCAGTATGGATTTTTAATTTTATTTAAAATTTTAACCTTTTCTTGACTCATTGACCTTCATTACTTATACTTCGTAAAATTTGAAAATACATCTGTTTTGTGATTCTCCCCCTTCCGTGAAAAAGGGATGTTTATTTATGTTAAGACTTTTTATAAAGGAAGGTTCTTCAGGCCGTGTAAAAATCATATGCTCGAAAAAATTATAAACAACCCCGTTCTTTTAAAATATATGGTATCCTTTGAGGCCGGTCAGATTATCTTTACGGAAGGCGATGAATCTCAGGATCTTTTTATACTTTTATCAGGTGAACTGGAAATAATAAAAGGGAACAAAAAGATATCAGAGATTAACAGACCAGGCGAACTTTTTGGTGAGATGTCTGTATTACTGGGTGGGAAACGTACTGCCACGGTAAAGGTAGCCAAAGAGGTAAAGGCATTAAAGATTGTCAAGGAGGATATAGGCAGATTTTTAGAGAGTTCACCTGAAATCGCCAGGGAAATAACCTACATGCTGGCAAGAAGGCTTGATGAGACCAGCCAGATACTATATGGATTAAAAGAATTCTGCGATCAGCTTCCTGATGCGGTAACTGTGACAAATAAAGAGGGCAAGATCCTCACATGGAATAGCGTAGCCGAGAAGATGTATGGCAGGACATGGGAGGATATGCATTTTAAAGCCATTGAGGGGATATATGAAGAACCGGGAGAATATTTACATTATCGTGATGAGCTGACATCAAGATATTCTGTGAGAGAAAAAATTCTAAAAATAAGGCATCCTCAAAAGGGGATACGCTACATATCAACAAGCACAACTGTGTTGTATGACGGGCACCATAATTACCAGGGTCTGCTTTCCATAGGCAGGGATGTGACCCACTTCAGGGAAATGGAGCAACGATACCGACAGGTACGGAAAAGAATTATACCCCTTTTAGTGGCCTTTATTATACTAATACCACTTGCTTTTTTCTCATATAAATATTTGCGCAGCAGTAAGATAGATGCAACGGTTTCAGAAAAGAAGGAATTCAGAAACCAGATAGGCAAGGATTTTGTACTTTTAAAATCCCTTTTGGCCAACCATTTTAAGACAAAAGATATCTCTAAAATCAATACACAGCTAAAGGAGTTTTTTTCCATTCAGGATGTTTCGGAAGTTCCGTATACAGGAATAATCCTTCTTGATAAAAACGAAAACGTCTTTGGCTATCTGGACCTTAAGGGGAATGGTCCGGATGAAAGCCAGGTAATAGGAAGCAGCTATTCGG
Organism: uncultured Desulfatiglans sp.; assembly: GCA_964610475.1. Lineage (GTDB taxonomy): Bacteria > Desulfobacterota > DSM-4660 > Desulfatiglandales > HGW-15 > JAAZBV01. The sequence goes on along the minus strand of CAZSZQ010000005.1, from coordinate 31,591 downwards.
GCATTGATTTCAAAGGCAGTGATACATCCATTCACAGGGTGCTTACACTGTATCGTGTTGATAAAGACCATCCAATGGGGCAGAAAGGTATAGAGGTTGCTTTTGAGTGTGTATACAATAGTGAAATGGTAGGTTGGATAGTTTTTCAACTTGACCCTATTGGGCTTAATAAGAGATATGGTATAAATGAAGATGACCTGCTTGAATTCAGGTTTGAAAAAAAATAAATATAATTCTCAATGGTGAAGTAAACCTGAAAATGAAAAGTCTCAAAACCGATATTAGTCCTGACTCCTTTACTATATATTTTGCCGATGCGGGAAATGGAGAGTTATTACTCGGTGTGGCAGGAAGCATCCATTCAGATAATATCAGCTCTTTTCTTAAGGAAATAAAAGATTATCTAAAAGATAGAATTCTGTCTTCTATTACTATTGATCTTAAAGATATATCATATATGGATGACTATGGCGTACTTGCCCTTTCCGAATTACGTGATCTTTTAAAGGATAGAAAGGCGTTTCGTATTCAAAATGCAGGAGAACGTATATCCAACATTATTTCTATAATGGATTTTGATCTAATCGGGGAAAAAGCCCAAAAAGAAAAGGAAAAATCATCAAACCTGTTTATAGATTTTGGAGAAAAAACACTCAACGCCGGCAATGAATTTAAATATGCGCTGTCATTTTTGGGAGCTGTATGTCTTGCTATAGTGCATGTATGCCTGCACCCTAAATCACTCAGGGCCTCCGACACGATCCATTTCATGAAAAGGGCAGGTGTTGATGCACTTCCTATAGTGGGGCTTATAAGTTTTATACTTGGCCTCATAATAGCCTTTATGTCATCAATACAGTTAAAACAGTTTGGGGCTGATATATATGTTGCCTCACTTGTAGCGATCGCAATGACCTATGAGCTGGGACCGATCATGACCTGTATCCTGGTGGCCGGAAGATCAGGTTCATCCTTTGCATCTGAGATAGGCACCATGAAGGTTTCCGAAGAGATAGATGCACTCTTTACCATGGGTTTTGAGCCTATAAGGTTTCTTGTTATTCCCAAGATACTGGCCTCCATTATAGTTGTGCCTATTTTGATCCTCTTTTCCGATATTTTTGCAATACTGGGAGGGATGGTGGTAGGTGTTTTTCTTCTTGACCTGACATTAAATGCATATGTCAGTCAGACCCTCAGATCATTGACCATGTTTTATGTCTTCTGGGGTGTTTTAAAAAGCGTGGTGTTTGCTGCTGTAATTTCATGGGTAGGCTGTCTTAGAGGTTTTCAGGTAAGAGGCGGCGCTGACTCAGTTGGTAAGGCAACCACATCTGCTGTAGTAACCAGCATTTTTATAATTATAGTTATTGATGCTGTTTTTGCGATTATTCATATTTACTGGTTCTAGAGTGGAAACAGTCAAATAAATTTACTCTGTAGGCAGGTAAAATTAAGTACATTAAATATCTGGTGCAAGGCGCAAGATCCAAGGCGCATGGCAAAATGAAAGAAAAATCAATTATAAAGGTAGAAAACCTTACAGCTGGCTATGATAATACTGTTATCCTGGAAAATATCTCATTTGATGTATCTGAAGGGGAGATATTTGTTATCTTAGGCGGAAGCGGATGTGGCAAGAGTACACTTTTAAAACATATGATTGGCCTTATCAGACCTCTTTCAGGTAAGATTACAATAGATGGTGACATGGTAACCGAGGATGATGCTTACGCCTTTAAGCGGGTCTTAAGGAAGATAGGAGTTACATTCCAGAGTTCTGCCCTATTAGGTTCAATGACTGTTGGTGAAAATATCGCCCTTCCTATAACAGAGTATACGAACCTTCCTCCCGAATCTATAGACAGGATGGTAAAGATGAAGCTCAAGCTTGTGGGTCTTGACGGTTATGAGAACCACCTCCCATCAGAGATAAGCGGAGGAATGAAAAAGAGGGCAGGCATAGCAAGGGCAATGGCACTTAACCCTAAAATACTGTTTTTTGATGAACCCTCTGCAGGTCTTGATCCTGTAACATCGGCGGGTCTTGATGAACTTATTATCAACCTGAACAGGATTTTAGGAACAACCATGGTGGTTGTAACCCATGAACTGTCAAGCATATTCACTATTGCCGGCAGGATAATAATGCTGGATAAGAACACGAAAGGTATAATAGCAGATGGAGACCCAAGGGATCTGAGGGATCACAGCCAGAACAGGTTTGTAAAGGAATTTTTTAATCCGGGGATAATAAACCGCCCGGAGAATCACAAAGGTTTATAACAATATTCAGGGATTAAGATAATGGCTTCACAAAAAACAAAATTTACAGTAGGCCTTTTTGTATTTTTCGGGATCATCATTGCCGTGCTTGCATTTGTATGGCTGGGCATGTCCCGTTTCCTGGAAAGGGGGCAGTATTATGCCATCTATTTTAATGAGACTGTCCAGGGCCTTGATATAGACTCACCCGTAAAATACAGGGGTGTTGCCATAGGCAGGGTGGTAAGAATAGATGTTGCACCTGATTCAAAACTTATCCAGGTTAAGGTACAGATAGATAAAGAGCACAAGCTTGATACAAATATTATTGCACAACTGAGTCTTGTCGGCATCACTGGCAGCATGTTTATTGAACTGGATCAGAAAAAAAAGGATGACCCGGAATCTCCAGTCCTGAACTTTCCATCGAAATATCCCATCATCGTATCCAAACCGTCCAACACGACTGAAATACTTGAAGGTATCGATGACTTTCTTACCCAGATCCGGGCAATAGACCTGGAGGGTATATCAGGGAAAATAAAAATTACACTTGATAATTTAAACCAGATGATTGCTGATGCTGATATAAAAGGTTTGTCGAAAAATCTTGAATCTTCTCTAAAAGATATCAGCAGTATAGTGGAAAAGGAAAGATGGGACAGGATCTTGAGCTCGGTTGAAGATGCAATGAGACTGCTGGAAACCACGGCAGCAAAGGCTGACACAAGTATGGTAAAGCTGGATACCTCCCTTGGCACCATAGAAAGACTGACAACGGGCAATGAAAAGAGGATCGATGAAGCCATAACAGATTTAAAAACTGCCATGGAAAAGGTAAACAGGTTGCTGGACACAGGGAACGCGATGATATCAGGTACGGATGATACGATCTATGAACTCGGTCAGAATATGAATGAAATAGCCAAAAATATTGAACAGGCAACAGAAAATCTAAACAGAATAACCGATGTAATAAAGGATCAGCCTTCCCAGCTTTTTTTTGGCGGGCCGCGTGCTCCAAAGAAGATAGAGAAATAATATGCATAAAAACCGGAATTTTTATGCAAGCTTTCAGCCTTCAGCATTCAGCAAAAGGTTTTAATATGAGTGAGATGGAGTAAAATTATGATTACAAAGAAAAATATTTTATTAATACTTGCTGTTTTCTTATTAATTTCTTCAATCTCCTGTCTTAATTTCAAACAGCCAAACCCTGAGATAACATATTATACCCTTGAGTATGACTCTCCGGACTTTCATGGGAAGGAGCAGTTGCCCTATATTATCAGGCTTGAAAGTTTAAAGGCCTCACCGCTTTACAATACAACCGGCATTATTTACAGGGGAAACGCCTTTGAAAGGAATACATACACCCGTCACAAATGGAGCGTGAATCCTGCTGATATTGTGACCTATCTTATTGCCCGTGATCTTAAAAACTCGGGATTGTTTAAAGGAGTTATACTTCCGGGTGAAAGAAACAGGGAGTTTATCTTCCGTCTGGGAGGAATGGTTGACGAATTTTATGAGCTTGACGGAGATATGGGATGGAGCGGAGTCTTAACACTTAGCATAACCCTTACTCCGGAGGCTCAGGCAAAAAAAGCAGGCATGGGAATTTTTCAAAAAACATACAGTTTAACAGAAAAGCTGGAAAAGCAAAATCCGTACTCCCTTGCCCGTGCATTGAGCCGCGCAATGGAAAAGGTGTCACGCCAAATAGGCGAGGACTTGTATGAATACATCAGACAGGGGATGGAAAGTTGATCAGTGTAAAAATCATCACAAATAGCATAGCTCCCTTCTATTATTAATAAAACTATTATCAGATATAAAAAAAGAGGTCTGTTGATAACACGGAGAGATAATGCAAAATAGTGTAACTCTGCAGAGACAAGGCATGCCTTGTCTCTGCATTTGGGCATGTAAAAAAGAATAGAAATTTTTAATCATATGGAAATAAAATCCGTTGAGAAAATGATATGAAGATCCCATCACCACTGCCAGTCTGAGCCTATGCCTATTTCATTGACAACCTTTTTTACCCCTTCTACCCCTTTTATCACCTCTTCAATGGCCTTTAGGGATTTCCCCGAGCCGGTGTTACCGGATACCGTAACAATGCCGTCATTACTGGCTACATTAATGTTAGAAGTTTTGGTCCTGCTATCTTTTGTGAGGGTAGCCCATACCATGCTGCTCAAAACCTGATTATTCAAGGCCTTTTTAGATTCTTCATCGGGTTTAAAATCATCCAGTTCTGTCATTGATGCAATTATTTCTACAGCGCTCTTTATACTTATTCGATCAAGGTTGATTACAACATCATAGAGGGCAGGGTCCTTCCAGTCCACACCATATAAAAACTTTGTCCAGCTGCGACCGTGCTTGTCAAGCTTTTTAATCATGGAAATAGCACCGTTACGATTCAGGTTCTCCTTTTCAATGGCGGCATTTATACGGTATTCCATGTCGGCAATTATTCTTACCCGTAATACATGAGAAATATCTCCCAGAAGCAGATGACCTGCATAGCCATGATAGACAAGGTCATTTTCTCTGGCCCTTTTAAGAAGGGCATACCGAACATAATTCAAATGGGCCATTTTTTTTTGTGGGGATTCGAGCCAGGATTTTGGCGGTCCTTCCATTGCTGCAACCAGTTTATCTTCAGGGATTTTGAATTCTTCGGCAGCATCAATTATTACCTCCTTACTGATGCATGGGTAACCGAGTTTTTGTCCGAGAGCCTCAGCCACAGCCTTCCCGCCACTGAAAGTACCTCTGGAAATCGTGATAATAGCCATATACCCTCCTTTTATAAATAGTGTTGGATTTATATCAGTGTATCACCCGAGCGTCATCTGGAATGATACATAATAACAGATATTTCTTACTATACAGGCAGCAGGAAAAAGAGTAAGAATGGCGCCGCATTCATTACGGACTCATAAACACAAGGTCTGCCGAAGCAATAATAACGAGCCATCCTATGGAGAATTTTATCATGATATTTGTTGACATAATATCTATCATACATTTATCACTGCCTGTTATTACTTTATAAAACCAGCGGTATTATATACCAGGTAAAATGTGTTGGCAAACTTGTAACTTGTATTTTTTTAAAAAAAAGATTTTATTTTTTTTTATTTATGCATATAAGGTCTTTTCATAAAAGGTATTCCACTGGGAGGATAGAATGATAAAAATAAATGAAAATTATAAAAAACTACAGGCTTCTTACCTGTTTTCAGATATCGCACGCAGAGTTGCTGCATTCCAGAAGGCAAATCCGGATAGGGAGATTATCAAACTTGGAATAGGTGATGTTACAAGACCTTTGCCCCCGGCGTGCATTAATGCTTTTCACAGGGCAGTTGATGAAATGTCTGACATTAAGACTTTCCGGGGCTATGGTCCTGAACAGGGTTATGATTTCTTAAGGGAGGCGATTGCTAAAAACGATTATCAGAGCAGGGGGGTTGATGTATCTCCTGACGAGGTCTTTGTGAGTGACGGTGCAAAATGCGACACAGGGAACATCCAGGAAATATTTTCTTTAGATATAACTGTTGCTATCCCTGACCCTGTATATCCTGTTTATCTTGATACCAATGTAATGGCAGGAAGGACAGGCTTTTATAACAATGGCCGCTATGACGGGATAGTCTATCTTGATGGCACGGCTGAAAACGGGTTTGTACCTGAACTGCCTGAGAAAAAGGTTGACCTCCTGTATCTGTGCTTCCCAAATAATCCGACCGGTGCAACCATTTCAAAAAAAGACCTGAAAAAGTGGGTGGATTATGCAAAAGAAAACAAGGCTCTAATCCTGTATGATGCAGCCTATGAAGCCTTTATCAGGGATGAAACCCTTCCAAGAACAATATATGAGATCGATGGTGCAAGAGATGTTGCCATCGAATTCAGGAGTTTATCAAAAACAGCCGGGTTTACAGGTATACGGTGCGCCTTTACCGTAGTGCCCAAGAGCTGCTGCGCCTACACAGGCTCAGGCGAAAAGGAGCCTTTAAACGGGCTCTGGAACCGCAGACATACGACCAAATTCAACAGTGTCTCCTATCCTGTCCAGAGGGCGGCAGAGGCTGTTTACAGTGATGAAGGCAAGGCCCAGGTCAAAGAGCTTACAGACTATTATCTCAAAAACGCGGCACTTATCAGGCAGAATATGTCAAAACTTGGCTTCGATTGCATAGGAGGCGAAAATTCACCTTACATCTGGGTAAATGGCAGAACCGATTCATGGGCGTTCTTTGATAAACTCCTGCATAAGGCCTGTGTTGTGTGTACACCTGGTGCCGGTTTTGGAAAATGCGGTGAAGGTTATATAAGGATAAGCGCCTTTAACAACTATGAAGATGTACAGAGGGCAATGGAGAGGATAAGGGAGGCCCTCAGATAGAAAAGAGGAACTGGTAAAGAGGCTTAAACACGGTCATGAATCTTTTTTCGAAAAAAGTATCATCGTAGCAGTACTACTGCGGAGGATGGGCATGCTGTCAGCCCTCAGCATTCAGCTTTCAACAAAAGCCATTCAAAACAAAGAGTTAGCTGATCCCGCCAAAGGCGGGACTGAAAGCTCCATCCAGAAATTATCTCTTTCCGGATGGACACTAGGCTAGTGTTCTTTACTTATGTGCCCGGCGCCCTGTGCGCCTTGCGCTTTTTTACTTACCCCGCGCTGCAAGGTCATTGGCGAGCTTTACTGTTATTTTATTTGAATAATTCAATCTCCCCGCGAGCACAGTAAAGAGATGTTTTGCTACTTCCGGGTACTTTTCTATAGTCTCAAGCAGTTTATCTCCTGGAAAACGTTTTATTACTGTCCGGCCCTTTGAAATAATAGAAGCTGATCTGACCTCCCCTGATATGGCTGCCATCTCTCCGAAATATTCACCTGGTTCTGTGATCTCTGCTATCTTTTTTCCCTGCTTTGACACAATGAGAGAGCCCTGAACCAGCTTGAAGAAGTCTATGTCCTTGTTGCCCTCATGGATAATTATATCACCGTCTTCATAACCTTCTATGTCAGGGTTTACAAGGTAGGCCGGCATTGCCTCCTTGGTAATTACAGTGTTCTTCAAAACCTCTTCTACCGATGTCATCCCCTCACGTATTTTCTGGATACCTGCCTCTCTCAGGGTCTTCATTCCCTCAAGGCCGGCGATCTTTCTCAGCTGATCCTCAGGAACATCAGCGTTAATAGCCTTTGACACTTCATCTGTAACCTCCATGAGTTCATAGAGGCCGATCCTTCCCTTATATCCGCCGTTGCATGCCGGGCATCCTTTGGGGCCGTATATTTGAAGATTAGGTATCTCCTCTTTTGAAAATCCCATAATTTCAAGGTCTTCAGGGGTGTAATGAGTCTCCAGGACTTTGCATTTAGGACACAATTTTCTGGCCAGGCGCTGGGAAAGAACCATTGTGACAGCAGAGGCCAGCATATAGGACGGTATACCAATATCTCTTAAGCGCCCTATTGTTGACGGGCAGTCGTTTGTATGGAGGGTACTGAAAACAAGGTGCCCGGTCATAGCTGCCTTTATAGCTATTTCAGCGGTTTCCATATCCCTTATTTCCCCGACCATTATAATTTCAGGGTCCTGACGCAGAAAAGCCTTGAGTGCAACAGCAAAAGTCATTCCAACTTCGTTACGCACGTTGACCTGGTTGATTCCCTTGAAATTAAATTCAACCGGGTCTTCCGCCGTAAGAATTTTTGTGTCTTCTGTATTGAGGGCATTCAGTACGGAGTAAAGAGTGGTGGTTTTACCGCTTCCTGTCGGACCGGTCACAAGAAGAAGACCATATGGCCTGCTTATACAGCGTTTAAGGGCCTCAAATGTCTCATATTCAAACCCCAGTTTAGTAAGGTCGACATTGAGTGCGCCTTTGTCGAGAATACGCATAACAACGCTTTCACCAAAAAGAGTGGGAAGTGTTGAAACACGAAAATCAACTGCAGAATTTTTACCCATACGCATTTTTATTCTGCCATCCTGGGGTATCCTTCTTTCCGATATATCAAGACCGGATAGTATCTTGATCCTGGAAATCAGGCCGTTTTTAATAGACAAGGGAAGATTCATCGACTTGTAGAGCGAACCATCAAGTCTGTATCTGACCTGAAGCGCCTTTTCAAAGGGTTCGATATGGATATCGCTTACACCGTCTGTTACTGCCTTGACAAGTATACCGTTTACCAGTTTTATTATCGGGGCATCACCGGCGGAGAACTCATCCTGGATCTGGTCTTCCATGGGGCCTTCAAGCTCCATGTCACCTACGGCCTCAGATACCAATGAGCCGAAATCATCTACCTGTGTTATGGGAAGATCCCCATCATCCTTCTCTTCCGCCTTGGCGAAGTAGCTTTTATACTCCTCATCACTGATATTGTAGAATTTTTTGTAGGCGTCTATTATTCCTTTTTCCGACGTAACATGGACTTTGATACCCATCCTTACGTCATGTTGAAGTTCCTCGACTGCCGCAGTGTCAGTGGGTTCTGTCATTGCTACATCAAGGGTTCTTTCTCTTTTAGCTATAGGGAAGGCAAGGTGTTTTTTTGCAATATCATACGGTAGTATTTTCAGTATATCAGGGCCGGGATTAAAGTCTTTGCTTGAAATAGCCGGATAGTTGTGAATACGGCTCAATACATTTACTATTGTTTCCTCTTCAATATAACCGAGTTTTAAAAGGATAGTGCCAAGACGCCCCGCTGATTTTTTCTGGACATTAAGGGCCTCCTGCAGCTGACTGCTGGTGATGTGCCCTTCTTTACACAGGATTTCACCGATCCTTGATTTGCCGGCTCCTGATTGATCTTTGATAGTTGCCTTAAGGCTCGTCTTGTTTTGTGTAACAGGTTTTAAATGAGGCGGTTTATTTATCTGAGGAATAGCCATTTTGTCTGTCTGATTAATACTCTTTCTTTATTAATGCTTAATATAAATAATACGAATTATAAATTAAATCAATAAAATGAATTTATCAAAATATAACTAATATTAGGGAGATATAAACCCTCTCAGCCGAGTAAAATTCTCAAAACCTTTATCGGTATACCTATAAAAAATCTTAAGCTTAAATATAATTAATTATATATTAATATAGCTTTCAGGTACTGTTCACAGTCAAAACATTACCTTTACCGGGTAGCTTTTCCCAATATCTTAATGTATATGTATTATCCGTTTATTTCTGCAAAAAGAAGGGTTCTGCCCGAAAGGAACTTCAGAAAAGAGTCTGTTATAATCTCCCTGGATTTTACATAAGATTGAAATATAATGATGGAAAACAGGATATAATTATTAGTGAATTCGTATTGATATATCGATTCAAACTCTTTTGCCAGATTTGTAAGGGCAGAAATCTTCTCTCCCTGAGTCATATTGGAAATAACAATATTTCTGATATTGTCGCCTATGGTAATATCCCTCAAATATTGAACACCCATGCCTGTTTTCTTGAGAAAGGGTCCTTTAAATGTAACAATCCCTGCCTGTTTCTGGCCGCTATTGCCGCATGAAATATCCCATGCCTCTGATATCCGGTCAATTATACGCCGGTCAATAGTCATTAACAGATCTTTTTCATCTATCAGGCTGCTAAAAAGACCATGCCATGCCCTTAAAAGCAGTTTTATATTATCGTTACTTAATAAAGATTCCTGGCTGATCTCTGTGAGATTTTCAAATGGGTATTTTGTTCTTTCCGTAAGGTCGGCATTATTCAGCAGGGGTGAAGGACGGTTTTTCAGACCTTCTAACATACTGTTTGCATCATGTCTCTGCTCTTCAAATCTCTTTTTCAGGTGCAGAAGCATGTGCCATTTTAAATTTATATCCTTTTCAGACGTATCTGAAATCCGGCTGGTAAGTATTGTTCTGATCCGGCGCATCGATTCACTGGAAGCAGGGTTTGTGTACCCTGCCTTAACTATCTCTCTGCGGCTTTTTTCTCCCTGCTCATAAGCCCAGTTAAGGTATTCATTCAGAAGCTGATTAATGTCTGTTTCCGGTCTTAATCCTTCGGGGGGAAAAGAGGCAGTTATATCCCTGTCATCAACAACTTCCGGGACAGTCCCTCCCCAGGGTATGTATAGTTTTAATGGCGAAAAATAAGGAATAATTGCCTTTAGCAAGGATAACCTGGAATGAGTATAGGAGATTAAATGAGTTGTCATTTTTTATGTATTGAATGGTTAATTATCTGCATAGAGTATGTTTATTTGTATCAGTTATGACTATCAGATAAATATATTTTGTTTCAACTAGAAAATGGTAATAAAAGAAATAAGTTTCTTGACCGTTTAATGGATTTCCTATAAAAAGTCCCCATGACAAAAGAAAAGCTTATAGAAATCCTTACTGGGATATTACATACGGATATTGATTTAAGTTTTCTTAAACAGCTTAAGGAAACTGAGATCGAAACGCTTGTGGCCTGTATCAGAGAGAGGGTTGACAGCTCAATAAAATAAAGCCCTGTGAGCAGCATTTTTAGTAAGAGAGAAAGGTGAAAATATAATTATCAGCCTTTCATCCCGTTGCTAAAAAAAATGCCGTTAAATTAGATGGTTTTATTTCATCTGACTTGATATTTTTTGAACAGAATCGACTGTTTCTTCTATAATATGGCTAAGGTTTTCTTCAGAAAGCCTCAGGTACTCGAGTGCTTTGCTGTCCATTTTATATAGCATACCGTCAATTCCTGTGCCGATACCGCTCATTAATGACAGTGAATCTGCCACATGAACAATATATGCAAGCACGTTGTCCTTTGATCTAGAAGGATAATGATGGTAGCATATTGCGTTTGTAAGTGAGTTTGGGATCTTCCAGCTCTGGCACATTAATGCGGCAATCTCTGCATGATCAAAACCCAGTATATGTTTTTCTGCATCAAGAAAGGTTTTTTCACCGTCTGCCATGAAATCCTTGAACATTGTTTGTCTTTCCATGAGGTAATTATCAAGCACTATTTTGCCTGAATCATGTATCAGTCCGGCAGCAAACGCATCGTTTTCCAGTTCAGGTTTTACCTTTTTAGATATTATCTTTGATGCCAGCGCAACAGCCATAGAATGATGCCATAAATCACCCGAGTCAAGCAAGTATCCCTTGAGAGACTCGCCAAGGAGGGTTGAAGAACCTGCCATGGACACTATTTCTCCGACCGTCTTGTAGCCCAGAAGCACCGAAGCATGCTGTACAGATGAGACCTTACCTGCAAGGCCATAATAGGCGGAGTTGGATAGTCTTAAAACCCTTGTGGCCATTGCCTGGTCTGTTTCAAGGATGTCGGAAAGGGCCTTGAAATTTGATTTGGGATTGTTCATTACTTCCCTGGCCTTAAACATTACCTGGGGCATTGGAGGAAGTTCCTTTAATCTCCGCATAATTATTTTCTGAAGAGCTTCTCCCTTTGGAAAAGTTTTTTCCTCCTCACCGGAAATACCTCCACCGTCGTTTTCAGATAAAGCCTGCACGCCATTAGTTTTAAAACGTAAATCAATTTGAATTATGTTTTTACATGCTGGACATGGAAAAGATACCATATCGCCTAATGGAAGCCTTTCTTCTGGTACATTGTAGACCTTACTGCAGCCAGTACATTTGATTTTCATATTAAACCTTCCCTCGGGACAATATTTTTATGCCAGAACATTTCCTGCATCCTAATTAATCTGAATTTCTCCAGTGTCAATATTCAGAAGCATTGATCGTATATTTGATCCGCCTGTCTTATCGGTTTTTATACTTATTTTGAATCTTGCCAGGGCTGTTTTAACAGCTTCTGCAACCTTCATACCCACATTTGTACTCGTTTGTGATCCGGCCATTGCAGCCCCTCCTGCAATTGCAACAGTGAATGGAGGATTTGCGCCTTCCTTTTCTAATAACCCGACTGCGTGTGTTATCGCCGTATCTGCAAATTTGGCAGGATTTGCTGGATTGGGTGAATCTGACTGCGGGGCAAGGGTATGTATGCCGATCCCTATTTTTTTCATAGGACTATACAGAAGTATTCCTACTCCTACTCCTATTCGGTCTATTTTGATGATCCCTTTGTTTGCTTGTAAACACTGCATGATTTTCACTGAAGTCTCTGTCATTATTCTACCGCTTTTTCAACATGGTTTATATATCGGTTAAAAAAAATGAAATTATTATGCAAATAATGCAATAAGCATACCGTTTGATAAAAACATTAAAAAATAGTATAAGACCTTTACTTTTAAGCTCTTTTTTGTGTTTATGTAAAACTTAAACCATCATAACCAAATAATTCGTTATAAATTCGTCAATATTAGGACATCTTAAATATTTTATTATAGTCAATGATTTGACAGGTATCATGCCCGGACAGGCCTTCTGATAATACCTGTTTTCAATTGACAAACAAGATAACTATATATTATTACTTGAACTTTCAAATATATGTAAAATCGACATTTTTATCTGAAAACAGCTGGCCGGAAATAGATAAAATGAAAAAAGTTACCTTCAGCACCATTTCCTTTCTTATTATTTCAGGGCTATCAATAGCCTTTTTTGCCAATGATCTTTCTGCCCAGGAGGCAAATAAGGTAAAGAAGATCCTGAGCATAGATGCCTATGACCGCCTGAAGAGCTGGCCGGATACCTTTCTGATTGATGTTAGAACCAGATCCGAATATCAATTTGTGGGACACCCGGAATATGCATATCTGTTCCCCTATATGTTTGAGACCAATAAACTTGCAAAAACAGGCGATACATATGAATACCAGTTTAACCAGAAAAACAGCGCCTTTATCGAAGAGATTAGCAAGGTTTTCAAGAAGAAGGACAATCTCCTTATAATATGCAGGGATGGAAAAAGGAGCGCCCTTGCCGCCAAAGAACTGTTAGATAATGGTTTTGAAAATGTCTTTGATATTGAAGACGGCTTTGAAGGAAAGGAATTTCCATATTTTGAAGATGCCAATCTTGACAAGTGGTACAAAAACCTGGCAAGGCAAAACAGGATTAATGGGTTTAAGCACAGGCGTCATTATGGATGGCAGTATTGGGGGCTTCCCTGGACTTATGAAATGGATATCAGGTATCTCTATCCCCCTGATCTTCCAAAAACCCTTAAAGAGCAGTAATAAAAGCCAGGATTTCTTTCCTTAGATCATTTATCTTTTATTTACAGGATAACTATGAAATCAATTACAGAACGGTTTAAGGGTGCGCGGTGGTTTTTCCGGGGACTGGTTTTCTGTGCAGTCATCTACATGATTTATATTGCCCTTTCATTTTTTTATCTTCCGGGTAAACTTAAGAAGGTAATAGAAACAGATGCCTCAAGGATGACAGGGCGTGAAATAAGGGTAGGTGATATCCGGTTCAATCCCTTTTATCTCTCTCTTACAATAAAAGGGCTATCTGTTTCAGACACGCCTGAAGCGCCTCTTATTGCATGGGATCAGGTGCTGGTGAACCTGAGTTTCTGGCGATCTCTGTTTTTATGGGGAATAGCCTTTGATGAAATAAGCCTGGATAACCCCCTGATCAACATCATTAAATACAGGGAGGGTTTTAATTTCAGCAACATCATCACGAACCTCTCATCATCAGAAAAAGATGCAGATCAGCCAGATAAGAAATCCAAAGAGGGCGGTTCAATCGCCATAAAGATTATTAACACATCTATTATTAATGGCGATTTCAGATATACAGATAAAAGCGGCAATGTGGCTGCCACGGCAAACCTCAATGATGTCTCAATCAGCTTGTCTGAGCTCTATTTTGCCACAGGTGATGAGCAAATGAACTCCTTCAATATAAATGCAAACAATTATACAGGGGGCCGCTTAGGTATAACCGGGAAATACAGGATTCAACCCCTGCGCATGGAAGCAAATATCAGCGCGAATGATATTGAGGTCTCTTCGCTGAGCAAATTTATAGAAAACATTATACCTATGAAATTAAGCAAAGGGAGCTTTTCAGTCAGTACGGATTTATTAATTGAAGATAATGCCGGATTTATCCTGAAGACAGAAAAAGGAAACATCTCAGTAAACAATATTATAATTGACGATAATAATACTGATCCATCCATGCTGAGTGTAGTTAATATTGATGTGAAGGATATAAGCCTTGATCTGACCAAAAAAAACATCTTTATTGAAAAGGTGTTACTGGATAACATCACTATGAATCAGTGGATGGATGAAGAGGGGCATATAAGGTATGAAACGATTCTTCCTGCAAAAGGGCAGGAGGGTAATGCAGAAAATGCTGAAGTGGCTGTAAAGGAAGGAGCTGAGGCGCCATGGGACATAGCGGTAAAGCAGGTTTCTCTTGAAAACAGCGCTGTAAATTTTAAAGACCTGAATAAAAATATAAACCAGAGCTACTCTCTCTCCGGCATTAAGCTTGATCTTATGGATTTTTCTCTTGCGCCTGAGAAGAAAACACCTTTCAAGTTTACCGCCATACTCAATGAAAAGGGGAGTATTGATGCAGAAGGCAATGTTTGTCCATCCCCCTTTTCTATGGATATGAAATATCGTCTGGATAAGATCCTGCTTAATCCGTTTTCAAAATATCTTGAAACAGCCTCATGGCTGCGCATAGAGGATGGCGCTGTTACTCTTGAAGGAGATGTCTCAGCAGGCAGTGGAGCAGAGACCTCTGTCAATGCATCTCTTGGAATAAATAATATAAGGCTTCAGGATGCAAGGTTTAAAAACAGACTCCTGAGCATAAATGAATTCAGGGTAGATGGCGTAAGGGCAGAGGTGAACAGACGGAATGTTTCAATTTCATCCGTAGGCATATCAGCGCCCGAACTTAACATAAGCATGTCAGATCAGAAAAAATTGAACCTGGCAGGTCTGTTACGGGAAAAAGATCCTGGTAAGGTTTCTGATGTTTCACAAACAGAGGAGGATAAATCAGGGGCATGGAGATATGAAATAAAAAAGATAAATCTTGACAACGGCACTGTTCTTTTCTCTGATAAAAGTGTAAATCCCGCATATAAAACCGGTATGTATAATATGACATTCTCAGTGGATCGCATTGGTTCAGACATGAAAGATGCCGCCCCCTTTTCATTCAAGGCCGACATAGACAAATATGCCCCGTTTATTATCAATGGCAGCCTTGACCCTCTTGATAAACAGCCGGGTTTTGCCTTTAAAAGCACCCTGAGCGGGATTGAGATGCCGCATCTGTCACCATATTCGGGTGTCTATATAGGCAGCAACCTGAAAAGCGGAAAACTTTCATTAAACCTTGATTATTCACTTCATGACCGGAAACTCAACGGGAAGAATAATATAAATGCAAAAAACCTTTACCTGGGTGAAAAGCTGCCGGTCAAGCCTGTAATAGATGCACCGGTTGGGCTGGGACTTGCCCTGTTAAGAGATATATCCGGCGTCATTGACCTGGATGTAGGCATATCGGGCGACCTCAATGATCCGGGGTTCAGTGTTTCAGGTATAATAATAAAGGCCATTGTAAACATCATTGTAAAGGCAGCCGCATCTCCATTTAAACTCCTGGCAGGGTTGATCCCGGAAGGAGGTGATGACCTTGGAACAATAACTTTTGATCCCGGAAGCCCTTCCCTTAATCAGGAGAACAGAGATGGTCTGCAAAAACTGTCAGATGCATTGAATGAGAGACCACAGCTTGTTCTGACCATCAAGGGTAATGCCTCAGGGGCTGAAGATATCGAGGCTGTTAAGTTATCTCACCTGAAACAGAAGGTAGCGGAGAAACGCAATACCACATTACTGGTAATAGAGGAAGAGCTCAAAGGGCAGGAATTGTGGATAGCAGCACAAAACCGTGATGCACTGGAGATGATAAACAATGAGATGGGGCTTCCCGCTTTTGATATCCGAATGCAAAAATTTGTTCAGGAGGATAGCCCTGAAAACGCCGATGATCCTGATAGTTTCAAGGCGCAGGATAAAAATCAGGTTGAACAGAGATTATATAAACAGGTTTATGATGATATGTTTGCCGCGGAAAAAGTCGATGAAGCAGAACTTCTATCCCTTGCCGAGGCCAGGGCGCTTTCTATAATGCAGTATATTGTGGATGACCTGAAACTGAGTCATGAAAGGGTTTCGGTAATCAAGGCAACAAAGGGTGATCTTTCCGGAAGGGTCATTAATCTAGGTCTTGATGTAATGTGATATTTCAGGGAATGAAAAAGGCTGAGTCGATACAGTCCCAACCTTTTTTATCCGTCCTTATGTGCTATTTGTACCTTCCGGTTGTACAGGCTATCATGTGTGCAATAGGCCTTGTCACGTTTCTTATTGTAAGTGGCCCATGTTTTACCCCCGGAGGGATAAATGCGGTAAAACTCTCTTTAATAGTATGTGTTTCACCGTCAACAGTAAATTCTATCTCTGCACCCAGGTCCATTATATTATCGTAATTCAGGCCGTAAAAGCACATCAGTTCACCAAACTCGTGTGTGTGCTCTTCCTTGAAATTGGGGTTTTTACCTTTATAGTTTTCACCGAATCCTGGGAGTATCCACATCATCTCATTATAAAAGGTAGCGCCCTTGACCGTATCTGCATCCACATGGGTCATTCTTATTATCTTTTTTGATCCTTTATCCAGGCGGTATGAAGGGAGTTTAAGATTTTTTTTATCATCAAATATAGAATATTTTGAATATTTTTGTTCTGGCATATTTTATCTCACTTTTTTATTCAGGGTTCATGTATCGTTATGACACCATCAATCTCTGGTTATGTATAGCTTTCTCCGGGCCCCATCGTGAAATGGAAAAGCGGCATTGTCATATTATGCATCTTCAGGGGACAATGCACAACATTCGCCGGGATATAAAGGACGAATGATTTGTCAAAGACGTATTTCTCATCCTCGATCCATATCTCGATTTCGCAACCAAGATTTTTGGGATTTTTCATGTCTGTTCCATAATATGAGAGCAGCTCAGGGAATGTATGGGCATGGGGCGGAATGCCGTGTTTTTCTTCCTCGCCCGGTTTTGGCGGTGTTATAATACGGCCCGTCATAGATGGAGGCCAGAACCATACGGCCTCGGCATAAAAGGCGCCTGGTATAACATTTGAATCCATCCATACCATGTGCTCCATGCCTCGTCTCAGTCCGTCTTCAAGGGGGCCCCGGCCCATTATTGCCTTTTCCCATGCCCTCTCCTCCGGCAGCTGAAATCCGTCATAAAACTCAGTGAGGATATACTTACCATATTTTCCCATTAAAAATTCTCCTTTGTTTATAATAACTTATTTTATATGACACGGAGTATAAATTCTAAGCTGTCAGGTGTCAAGAGCATTAGCTGCAGTTATTTCATCAAAAAAGGTGCATCTTTCATTTTAAATTATTGTAGAAACAGGCGAAATATCTTAAGAGTGAATAATGAAACAGTATTCTCTTTGGGGGCGGGCCGATGTTAACCGAATTAAAATTTATACACGGGATAAATATTCATTGATAATAAAATATTTCCTGCTGGCATCATCATAGAGGTTGTTTCAGGACTCATAATAGATATTTTGTGCAAAATTCAGGTATTCTACAGGAGCCAGGAATCAGACCGCATGTTTATAGAGGATTGTTTATGAAAATTAAAACTGCAATACTTGTTTTAGGAATAATGTTGTTTTTGGCCGTGCCTGTTGCGGCTTCCGACAATAATATACCTTTTTCTCCGGGTGAGAAGATG
The DNA here is from genome assembly GCA_964610475.1 of uncultured Desulfatiglans sp. Taxonomy (GTDB): domain Bacteria; phylum Desulfobacterota; class DSM-4660; order Desulfatiglandales; family HGW-15; genus JAAZBV01. Next base: position 13,567 of record CAZSZQ010000005.1, on the reverse strand, counting down.
ACCTTCAGGGTCATGTGGGCCTTTGTAGTAGCCGGTGAAGCAACTCTCGAATTCCTGCCTTATGAAGAGTTTGAGGGTGCTGAATCGTGCCATTTTGTGTTTACTGCCAGGACAAGCGAATTTGTCGATATGTTCTACAAGGTAAGGGATCGCATAGAATCATTCACTGACAGGGATATGACACGGTCGCTTTATTATAAAAAAAAACATGCGGGCAAATCAAAGAAGGAAATTACCATCACTTTCGACTGGAATGAAAGCCACGCACAATATTCTGATGGAATTAATTCTCATGATCCTTTACCGATAATGCCTAACACCTTTGACCCGCTGTCAGTATTCTACGCCTTCCGTCTCTACCTGAACGAGGATAACACTGACTCAAAAATTAATGTATCCGATGGGAAAAAATTTATAATAGGCAACGCGAAAATTATTAAAAGAGAGAAGATCATAGTCGCCGGGAATGAATATAAAACTATTCTTGTGCAACCTGATATGGAGAATATCGGTGGAGTATTTGAGAAGTCCAGAGACGCTAAACTCATGATATGGATAACCGATGATGATCTGCGCATACCTGTTAGGATAAAGAGTAAGGTAAAAGTCGGCAGCTTTGTGGCAGACCTTGTATCTTACAGCAGCGGTCATGAAAACGCGGTTCTTAAATGATGCGGACAGATTATATTTATATGATAAAATATTATGTTTTCAAATTTATGATCATTTTAGAGAAATGATTTAATGCTTATTAAACAAATGAAATAAGATAATCACCGCCGCTATTTGGTATATTTATTTGTTTTTTTCATTATCAACTATTTACGAGGCCAAGGAATTTCCTCCTGAAATGGGCGTAAGGACAGGGATGGAAAGGATACCTGCCGGGCTAAAGAGTCTTAATGGATTAGTTCCTTTTCTCAAATTGAATCTATCTCAGAATCGGCAGAAAGAGCTTTTAGATATTTTTTTAAAAATACCAGGAAATGAGATTACCATATTTGGATTCCATGATGGAATTGGAACAGGAAATGGCAGGAATTTCCGAAGCGGATAAATTTGACGAACAAAACGTCAGAGCCGTTTTAAAAAAGCAGGAAGCAATCCGAACCAAGACAATAATAATTGATATTAAAATGATGATTTACGTTCCTGGGTTTTATCTCTGCATCTTTCTGTCGAGGCTCCTGTATTGTATGGCCTCTGCAATATGATTCGCCCTGATATTTTCGTTACCATCAACATCGGCGATAGTTCTTGCTATTTTTAGTATTCTGGAGTGGGCCCTTGCGCTGAATCCCAGCTTTTCCATGGCTGTTTCAAGAAGGCTGTCTGATTCCCTGTCTATTTCACAATATTTTCTAATATGCCTTCCGGTCATATTGGCATTGTTATGTATTTTGAGATTTTTAAAGCGGTCCTTTTGAATCTCCCTGGCTTTTTTAAGGTTTTCAAGGATTTCTCCTGAGGTTTTGCCATGTTCTCTTGCGGATAATTCCTTGTACTCAACTGCCGGGACATCCATATGTATGTCTATCCTGTCCATTAAGGGGCCTGAAATTTTTGTTCTGTACCTCTGGATCTGGGTATATGAGCAGTGACATTCCCTTTTTATACTCCCGAAATATCCGCATGGGCATGGATTCATTGCTGCCACAAGCATGAAGTTGGCGGGATATGTTACGGTTGAATTTGCCCTTGTTATAGTCACGTAACCATCCTCCATTGGCTGCCTCATTACTTCAAGGACATTTTTTTTGAATTCGGGTATTTCATCCAGAAACAGAACTCCATTATGGGCAAGACTCACCTCTCCCGGTTTGGGATTCTGACCTCCTCCTATGAGCCCTGCATCTGAGACTGTATGATGAGGCGCCCTGAAGGGACGTGTTGTAATAAGCCCCTTGCCCACCGGCATCAAACCCATAACGCTATAAATCTTTGAGGTTTCAAGGGCTTCTTCAAAGGAGAGTTCAGGAAGAATAGTGTAAATTCGTTTTGCAAGCATGGTCTTACCGGCGCCGGGAGGGCCGATCATTATTATATTATGGTTCCCGGCAGCGGCTATCTCCATTGCTCTTTTGACATTTTCCTGCCCTTTTACATCGCTGAAATCAAGTTCACTGTGTATATTTTCGAAGAAGCCCTTGAATTCAGATTTGAAGGGGCTTTTATCTTCAACCCCTGTGAGGATCTCTACAAGTTGCGAAAGGGTGTCCACAGGATAAACATTAAGACCATTTACAACAGCAGCTTCCATGGCGTTTTCAGCAGGGAGAAATAATCCGTCAATGCCTGATTCTTTAGCAGTTACAGCCACCGGCAGAATACCCTTTACCGGGCGTATAAGGCCGTCAAGGGATAATTCTCCCATAATCAGATATCTTTTACCGGGGTTTTCCGGGATTACACCTGTGGCCGTAAGAATACCGACTGCCATTGGAAGGTCAAATGCTGACCCTTCTTTTTTTATATCAGCCGGTGCAAGGTTTACAGTGATCCTGTCCGAAGGAAAATGATAGCCCGAGTTTTTTATTGAGGTCCTGACCCTTTCCTTGCTTTCTCTTACGGCTCCCTCAGGAAGGCCGACCGTTGAAAAGGCAGGGAGTCCCTGGGAGATGTCTACTTCAACCTCAACAATGTACGCATCTATACCGATTACAGCGCTGCTTAATACCCTGGCAATCATAATATTCTCCAATAAATTTTTTTCAATGCCACCTGAGAAAAGGTATTTTTATAAAAAGATCCCAGGCGGAACTCTAAACTATGCAGTCATTGGAAAAAAACTAAATCTGATTTGATTCTGCAAGAGCATAAAAGATGAAATCCCCGTGAAACAGGGGTTTTAAATCGTCTTTACATTTAATACCATAAGTGCTAAAAAGTAAAGTTTATTTAAACTTTGTATAAAAGTCACATTTCTAAAGGAGAAGTACATGGCGCGAATAACTGTAGAAGATTGCCTCAATAATGTAAATAACAGATTTACACTTATTCATATGGTTGCCAGGAGAGTCAGGCAGCTGAGAAAAGGTGCCGAACCGACAATTTCATCAAAAAACAGAGATATAGTATTGTCTCTAAGAGAGATAGCCGCTGGCAATATCTCCATCCAGACCGAAGAAGAGGCGCGTTTACTGAATGAGAGCAAGATCGATCTTATTCCCGAAAAGGGAGAAGATACATTTGCAGAAGATGATATTTTATAAGTTGTCAGGACAGAACGGAAATGGATAAAAAGGATTACTATGAGACCCTTAATATACCCAGGGATGCAGGGGATGATGAAATCAAAAGGGCTTATAGAAAGCTTGCAATGCAGTATCATCCTGACAGAAATCCCGGCAGCAAAGAGGCTGAAGATAAATTCAAAGAGGCTTCAGAGGCATATGAGGTCTTAAGAGACAGAGAAAAAAGACAGATATATGATCAATATGGTCATGAGGGGCTGCAGGGCACAGGATTTAGAGGCTTTTCCGGATTTGATGATATTTTTTCCAGCTTTGGCGATATTTTTGAGGATTTTTTCAACTTCGGATCAGGAACCAGACGGCGTAACAGGCCTGCTCAGGGCAATAATCTTCGCTACAACATGGAGCTTACCCTTGAGGAGGCATTTACAGGCAAGGAAGAGGTAATTGAATTCAAAAAGTGGGGTGCCTGTAAAACCTGTGACGGTTCCGGAATCACTCCCGGAAGCGAACCTCAGACATGCAGTACATGCCGGGGGAATGGTCAGGTTGTCCGGTCCCAGGGGTTTTTTCAGATAAAGACCACATGCCCTTCCTGTAATGGCTCCGGCCGGATCGTAAAAGATCCATGCACGGATTGTAAGGGAAGGGGTAAGGTTCAGGTTGAACGCAGTATCAACCTGAAAATTCCGCCTGGTGTGGATACAGGATCACAACTCAGGCTCAGAGGCGAAGGTGAAGCAGGAGAAATGGGCGGACCGCCTGGTGACCTGTTTGTTGTATTACATGTAAAGGATCATAACCTGTTTAAAAGAGAAGGCGATCATCTCTACTGCGAAATACCTGTTTCGTTTGTACAGGCAGCTATGGGTGATACTGTAATGATTCCTGTTCTGGGTGATGAAAATGGCTATGAGATGAATATTCCGCAGGGGACACAGCCGGGTGATATCATATCGATTCCTGAAAAGGGGATGCCTGGTATTAATAGCAGGAAGAGGGGGCAGCTTCTGGTAAAACTGAATGTTATGATACCAAAGAAACTCAGCGCAAAACAGAAGGAAATCCTTGAAGAGTTCGCAAAGACAGAAGGAATCGAAAAAAAGAAGAAAAGAAAATTGTTTGGTTAAAATGGCCTGATGCCTGTAATATAGACCATAATTACGACCTTTAGGGTATCAAAAAATGGTTTGCTTTTTTAGATAAATGCCTGTAACCTTTATAATTACATGTTCAGGAGGAAGAAACATAGGTTGCCATGCTAAATAAAAATCAATTAGACTATTTTAAGAATCTTCTCACAGAGAGGCTTGATGAACTCTTAAATGAAGCTAACAAGACAGTATCCGGTATGAGCGATCTAAATGAAAATATGCCGGATCCAACAGACAGGGCAACTCTTGAATCAGACCGGAATTTCACATTAAGGATTCGAGACAGAGAAAGAAAACTTATCGGGAAAATTAAAGAGGCATTGGAGCGAATAGAAAATGACACCTATGGTATATGCGAATCCTGCGAAGAGTATATCTCAGAAGAAAGACTGAAAGCCAGGCCTGTAACTACATTGTGTATAGATTGCAAAACCAAACAGGAAGATGAAGAAAGATTAAAGGGTAAATAGCTGCAAAGCTTTTTTATTGTAATACAGCCGGAGCGGATATAAATGCCCGGCTTTTTTTATCTCTGATTTTGCTTGTATTTTCCTTTATATTTTTTTGAGTAATTAATATATCAGAGGAAGAATGTCTGAAACAGCCCACAGGGAGATAATTACCACCCATATTAATGCGGATTTTGATGCCCTTTCTTCAATGGTGGCAGCAAAAAAGCTCTATCCTGAAGCCACTATTGTTTTCCCCGGCTCCCAGGAAAAAAATCTGCGGAATTTTTTTATACATTCATTGTCATACCTTTTCAGCTTTACCAGGATAAAACTTGTGGATTTTAATGCCATTGAAAGGCTCATACTTGTCGATACCAGGCAAAGAGACCGGATTGGCAGGTTTTCTGAAATACTGGATAAACCAGGGCTTGATATACATATCTATGATCATCACCCCCCTTCAAATAATGATATAAAAGGGACCCTGGAGTTCATAAAGCACTATGGATCAACTGCCGCTATACTGGCACAGATAATCAGGGATCGAAACCTCAGTCTTACCTCTGATGAGGCTACTGTCATGCTTCTTGGCATTCATGAGGACACGGGCTCATTCACCTTTTCATCCACAACCCCGGATGACCATATAATGGCAGCATGGCTGACAGAACAGGGGGCAGACAGAAACATACTTTCCGGTCTCCTGACAAGGGAACTGACCGCTGAGCAGATATGGGTGCTTAATGACCTTATACATTCTGCTGAAAAGACAATAATCAACGGTGTGGAGGTGGTTATTGCAAAGGTGGTAAGGGAAGAATATATCGGGGATTTTGCAATGCTTGTCCATAAGTTTATGGACATGGAGGACATTCAGGTGCTTTTTGCCCTTGCCCAGATGGAAGATAAAATCTATCTTGTTGCAAGAAGCAGAAATGAATCTGTAAATGTTGCGGAAATAGCCCTTGAATTCGGAGGAGGCGGACATCCCCAGGCAGCCTCTGCAACAATAAGTAAAAAGACGATAATGCAGGTTGAAAAAACGCTTCTGAATCTGCTCAAGAGCCTGATAAACACAGGAAAGACAGCAAGAGATATGATGACATCTCCTGTAATCCATATCCTTCCTGAAAAAAGCGTAAAGGATGCATCAACCCTTTTAACCAGATACAATATCAATGTCCTGATTGTGGTTAACAAGGCCGGACAACTTGAAGGTTATATAACCAGGCAGATTATGGAGAAGGCGGTATTTTTCAACCTGGGGCATATACCTGTAAGAGAATATATGAATATCGATTTTCATACCGTAACACCCGATACTCCACTTAGCGAGGTTCAGGAACTGATAATAAAAAATAACCTGAGGGTGCTCCCTGTGCTTAAGGAAGGGAGACTTGTGGGCGTTATCACACGTACGGACCTCATGAATATACTTGTCGGAGGCCCTGTAATCAATGATTTTAAATATCATTCTTCCCAGAACCTTCATTTTATAAAAAGCAGGAACCTTTTCCCAGTCCTGAAGGAAAGGGTGCCGGAGCCCATTATTGAAATATTCAGGAAATTAGGAGACTGTGCGGACAAACTTGGCTACAGGATTTATCTGGTAGGGGGGGTGGTGCGGGATATACTCCTGAAGCAGGAAAATTTTGATATTGATATAGTTATCGAAGGAGACGGCATCATATTTGCCCAGGAGTTCGCAAAGGATAATAATGTCAGGGTAAGGAGCCATAAAAAATTCGGAACGGCCGTGCTTGTGTTCCCTGACGGATTCAAGATTGATGTGGCCACTGCGCGAATGGAGTATTATGAAACCCCCGCAGCAACTCCGACAGTTAAAACCAGTTCTCTCAAGATGGATCTTTTCAGAAGGGATTTTACCATCAACACCCTTGCAGTAAAACTTAACAGCCGTGATTACGGCGATCTGATCGATTATTTCGGCGCCCAGAAGGATATAAAGGAAAAGGTCATAAGGGTGCTCCATAATCTTTCTTTTGTTGAAGATCCCACAAGGGTTTTCAGGGCAATAAGGTTTGAACAGCGCTTTGGATTCAAGATTGGAAAACTTACCTTGTCCCTGATTAAAAATGCGGTTGATATCAATTGTTTTAAAGAACTCTCGGGCAGAAGGCTCTTTATAGAACTTATGCTTATTCTTATGGAAGATATGCCGTTGAATGCAGTTACCAGAATGCATCAGCTCGGTCTTCTGAAATTTATATCCAAAAAGATAGATTTTAATGATAAGTTAATCAAATTAATGGAAAATATCAGTGAAGTGATATCGTGGTTCAGTCTTCTGTATCTGGCTGAGTCCTGTGTTTCATGGAAGATATACTGGTATGCCTTCACATCAAACCTGGACACAGAGGAGTATAACAGCCTTACCGCACGGCTCATGATGAATGATTCTGAGTGTATCAGGATGAATACACAGAGGCATGATGTCTGGCTTATGCTTGACCGCCTGTTCAGAATGGAGAATGATGATAATTATAGTATCTATACTTTACTTTCACAATATGATACAGAGTTCCTGCTTTTTGTAATGGCAAAGGCGAACAATGAGAAGATAAAAAAGATTATATCCAATTATTTCACAAAGTTAAAGGGAGTTGCGGTAAGCATCAAGGGGAAGGATCTGAAGGCTATGGGATTTGAGCCCGGCCCCTTATACAGGGAAATAATCACAAGTCTGCTCGAGGCAAGACTTAAAAACATGGTTAACAGTAAAAAGGAAGAGGTGGAATTTGTCAGGGCCAGATTTCAGCATCTTCCTGGCAGGTAGGTTTCATATCCGGCAGGATTGGGCCAATCCTGGAATAATATTTAGGAGAAGAGATTAATGCAGAAAAGAATAGTCAGTGGTATGCGGCCTACCGGCAGAATGCATCTTGGGCATCTTCATGGAGCACTGGACAACTGGAAGAGCCTTCAGGATGAGTACGAATGTTTCTTTTTTATAGCGGACTGGCATGCGCTTACAAGTGAATATGCCAATACCGGCATAATAAAGGATTCTGTAAATGAGATAATAAAGGACTGGATCTCTGTGGGGCTTGATCCGTCAAAGTCTACCTTTTTTGTACAGTCTGAGATAAAGGAGCATGCTGAGCTGCATCTTGTGTTTTCAATGATTACACCTCTCCCGTGGCTGGAAAGGAACCCGACCTACAAGGAGCAGCTGAAGGAACTGAGTCAGAAGGATCTGTATACATACGGCTTCCTGGGTTATCCTGTGCTTCAGGCGGCGGATATCCTGATGTACAAGGCAAACGGGGTTCCGGTAGGGGAAGACCAGGCGCCTCATGTTGAACTGACAAGAGAGATAGCCCGTCGTTTTAATTTTTTATACCAAAAGGAGGTTTTCCCTGAACCTGCAACTCTTCTTGCACCCACATCCAGAATACTTGGACTCGACAGGCGAAAGATGAGTAAAAGTTATAATAATTCCATTTATCTGACTGATACTGAAAAAGAAATACGGACCAAGGTCAGCCAGATGATAACTGACCCGCAGCGTATGAGAAAATCGGATCATGGAAATCCTGATATCTGTAATGTGTTTACCTTCCATCAGATTTACAGCTCTTTAGATAATGTGAACAGGATCAACGAAGAATGCAGAAAAGCCGGAATAGGATGTGTTGAATGCAAGAAAATGATGGCTGAAAACCTGATTAAAGCACTGTTACCCGTCCATGAAAAAAGGATGGAGCTGGATTCTCATCCGGATATGGTTAAAGATATTATTGACAAGGGTAACAAAAGGACTAAATCTATCGCCGAAAAAACCATGGCAGAGGTCAAGGCAGTTATCGGAATATAAATAAGTGGAAGAAAGAGAAGATTATAATATAAAGCTTGAGATTTTTGAGGGCCCGCTTGATCTGCTTCTTCATCTTATCCGTAAGAATGAAGTGGATATTTTTGATATTCCTATAGCACTTATAACAGATCAGTACCTCGAATATATCGATATAATGAAGGCCCTTAATATTAATGTGGCCGGGGATTTTCTTGTCATGGCGGCAACCCTGATTCATATTAAGTCAAGGATGCTGCTTCCGGAAAAGAATGAAGGCGGTGAGGAAGAAGACCCGAGGGATGAAATAACAAGACCGCTCATGGAGTATCTTCAGTTCAAGGAACTTGCAGGGGAGCTATCGGAACGTGAAGTGCTTGAGAGAGATGTGTTTCAACGCAGGCCTGATAAAGATTTCTCATCCGATTTTGAGCCTGGAGATGCACAGATCGAGGTCAATCTTTTCCAGCTCATGGATGCATTTAAAAGAATACTGGAAAACGTTATACCTGATGCCGAACTCACTTTCAGGACAGAAAATTATACGATAAGCGATAAAATAACCTTTATCCTTGATGAATTAAAATTAAAACAAACAATCTACTTTAAAATGCTTTTTAAAGATGACCGGACCCTTGCAGAATTTGTCATCACATTTCTTGCCGTGCTTGAGCTGGTGCATATGGGTCTGATCAGGATTTACCAGCCCGCTATTGACAGCGATATTCAAATTGAAGCCCGTTTTGAAGAAAAAGAGGAAGCAGATAATGGCCAAATCACTGAAGATGATAATTGAGGCATTGCTCTTTTCATCTGATAAACCGCTTACAGTAAAAGATATCCATGATTGTTTACCGGATACTGATAAGTCGGAAATCAAGAATTCCATAAAGATACTGATGCATGATTACGATGCCCTTGAACGCAGCTTTATCTTGAAAGAGGTTGCAGGAGGCTATCAGTTCAGGAGCCGTCCTGAGTATGGCTCCTATATATTAAGGATGTTTCAGAAGACGCCAAACAGGCTTTCAAGGGCGACTATCGAGACCCTGGCAATAATAGCCTATAAGCAACCGATCCTCAAAAGCGAGATTGAACGGCTGAGGGGAGTGGATGTGGGCGGTATTTTAAAGACTCTTATGGAGAAGGGACTGATTAAGATAATGGGCCGCAAGGAACTACCCGGAAGGCCTCTGGTTTACGGCACTACAAATAGGTTCCTGGAGGTTTTTGATCTTAAAGACATTTCATCCCTTCCTAAACTAAAAGAAATAAAAGACTTTGCTGCCGAACAATATGAGCCGACCAGCATGAACAGGGAAACCTCCGGAGAAGAGAGAGAGGCTTCGGAAAATATCCTGCCGTTTGGCAGGCAAACAGAAGAAGCCCCTGAGATTGAAGACAACGCATACGCTGAAGATGCAGATATGCCTGATCATGCAGATGACTTATCTGAAGAGGATGATTATCCTGATGATGAGGATATGCCTGTTCAGGACAAAGATTACGAATCCGAGGAAAATGGAACAGAGGATTAACAGGATACTTTCCCTGGCGGGTGTTGCATCAAGAAGAAAGGCCGATGAGTTAATACAAAGCGGCCTTGTAGTCCTTAATGGCAAGAGGGTTTTTGAACTCGGGACAAAGGCTGTCTGGGGAACAGACAGTATCAAACTGAATGGCAGAGAGATACCCGGTCCGAGTGACCGTGTGCATATCATGCTGAACAAACCATTCGGATATATAACTTCACTTGCTGATCCGGAAGGGAGACCGGTTGTTACCGACCTGATTAAAGAAATTCCCCAAAGGCTCTACCCTGTCGGCAGGCTTGATTTTGACAGTATCGGCCTGCTGTTACTCACCAATGACGGCGATTTTGCATACAGGCTTACACATCCAAAGTTTCATGTATCAAGGACATACAAGGTGACCGTTGAAGGAAGCGTCAGTAATGAGACCATACAAAGGTTAATAGACGGTGTTCAGCTTGAAGACGGATTCAGCAGGGCCGCAAAGGCAAGTCTTATAAAACAGAACGGTCCGCATACTGTAATAAGACTCACAGTTTCTCAGGGCCGAAACAGGCTTGTTAGGCGCATGTTTGAGGCCCTCGGATGCAAGGTAGTCCAGTTGATGAGGACAGGTTTCGGCGGACTTGAGCTGGGAAATCTGAAGATCGGTAAATACAGAAACCTTGCCAGTGAAGAGGTAGCAGGCCTTAAACAATCGGTTAAGTTAAAATAGCATTGTGAGAGAGTGATATAGGGAATAAACCTTTTCTTGACATTTCATCATAAAATGCATACCATATTGGCATATTTCATGGAAAAATGACGACATGGTATGCAAAAATGTTAAATAGGATACTTATACCACCAAAAAAAAGTTTTTTTCTTATGGGTCCTCGTGGGACAGGGAAAAGTACATGGCTCATGGAAAACTTCCCTGGTGCGCATGTCATTGATCTTTTATCCGAGGAAATGTTCCACCGTTTGCTTACATCCCCGGGCAATCTTGCCGATCAGTTGCGGGCTATCCCATCAAGTAAATGGGTGATAATTGACGAAATACAGAGATTGCCAGGTTTGTTGAATGAAGTCCATCGCTTTATAGAAAATAAACAATTAAATTTTGCCCTTTGCGGGTCAAGTGCCCGCAAACTAAAGAAGGAGGGGGTTAATCTACTGGCAGGTCGTGCAATTCAAAGGGTAATGCATCCTTTTTTACCTGAAGAACTGGGGGGAGACTTTAATCTTGAACAGGCACTTGAGTTCGGGCAACTCCCGATTGTTATTGATTCCCCTGACAAAAGGGAGACTCTATCCGCATATACACAGTTGTATTTAAAAGAGGAGATCCAGACTGAAGCCCTTGTTAGAAATTTACCTGGGTTTGCCCGTTTTCTCCCTATAGCTGCAATGTTCCATGGCCAGACTATAAACGTTGCAAACATTGCGAGGGAGGCTGAAGTGGCCAGAACAACTATAACGGGTTATCTCGATATTCTGGTTGATACCCTTCTTTGTTTCAGACTTCCTGCATATGAGGCAAAATTACGTTTAAGAGAACGGAAACACCCAAAATGGTACTGGTGCGATCCCGGGCTTGTCCGGGCCATGAAAAAAGCTACAGGAGGCTTAAACCCTGAGGAACAGGGTGCCCTGTTTGAAGGGCTGGTTGCACAAATACTCAGGGCATATAAGGATTATAGCAAGAGTTTTGATGAGATGTATTACTGGGCTCCTTCGGCAGGTAAAAAAACCGAAGTTGATTTTCTACTTTTAAAAAATGATCGATTTATTGCAATAGAGGTAAAGTCAGAGAAAAACTATTCACACTCATGGTGTAAAGGTCTGCGCGCCATTATGGAATTAAAGGGGGTCGAACGCAGGATTATAGTTTATCCAAAAGGGCCGGTCATGAAAACAGAGGATGGCATAGAGGTCATGCCTTTTCACACATTTGCCAATCAACTGTCCGAAGGACTGTTTATATGAAAAGAAGAATACAAAAACCATATCTGTAAAATACAATCTTAACCCTGCTGATGCCCTATGCCTGAATGATTGATCTATGCAGTCGCCTCCATTGCTTGCTGGGGGTTTGTAAATGTACTGGATACCTTTATGAACGAAGTGGGATAATAACCCATACTTTTACTATACAAGGGGCAGGATGACAGAGGCAAAAAAAGATTCTTCAAATATAAAATTTTGATTTGCCTTTTTGCCTGCACCCCCTATTTTGCATAGTAGAGTACAAATATTTATGATTAAACTTTTCAGATTTAGCTATTCCGCAGTATCTCAAATTAAAAAGAGGTTTTCGGATGGCCTTTTGAAAAAACGATCTACAAAGAAAAAGATTGAGGAAATACAAAAGATTCTTGTCAAAGTCAAGGGCTGACCCCGCTCTTTTCATTATTTTTGGCCTGGGCAGCAAAATTCTGTGCTTTCTCCATTTGGTGTGTGGGATTATATTTTTGATACCGGGTCTAGTTTCTGGGACTTTTTATGTTGGAACCGTCATGATGAAGAACCGCAAAGAGGTATTGTAACAGGAACTCATATTGATAGAGGGGAAACTAATGGTGGGGCTACTGATTCAAATCCAGGGGCTGATACTACTCATAAGGCTGATAATTCATCTGGTATTGAGTTTGGTACAATAGGTGATACACAGGTTCATATTAAAATAAATAGCAAAGGAGGAGGTCGCTGGATTCAGACAATTGATACAAATAATGTTCTTCAAAGATGTAAGAAAGGAACTACTTCTCCTTATGTCGATCCATGTTGGGAAAGTGATAATTATCCATTTTATTATACAGAATCGGCAAGAAAATTTGCTAATGCAGGTGTTCTTTTCCGGGATGATGAACCAGAAAGGAAATATAGTCACTATATTGAGTCCGGTGAAATTAGATGGATAGCTACTGTATCAGAAGTTACATGGAATCGTGTTGTAAATACATTAACAATTAATCAAGCCTATACTTATGGTTTTACTTTTAATGCTAGTGGAATACATCCCATTTCTCCAAGACAAGCAACAAAATCGGAGATAGATGCACATACTCAAGCAGTAGATAGATATTTTCCTGGATATACTTTTAAATATTAAGGGCGCATATTATGAAAAATATAAACTATATTTTATTAACTATTCTTTTTTCATTCTTTTCTTTTTATTATATTATTATTGCAACACATAATAATAAATCTTTTGCATATGAATCAAAAGATATAGATTATGAAAAAAGTAAAGTATTAATTGAACATCTCGGTTATACAGATAAGCCAATCTATCCTTTTCTTTTTGTTATCAAAGATAAAACAACAAAAGATTCAGCTAATAGCTTTTCAACTATTCCAGAATCGAGAAGAGCAGGTTTGAGAAATGGTTTCATTTTGAGGATCAATAAAGAAGAGATGGATACATTAAAAAAAA
>CAZSZQ010000004.1:0-56669 GCA_964610475.1 uncultured Desulfatiglans sp. | reverse complement strand
AGGAAGAAGACCTTAAAGGTCTGGCAAACAGACTGACCGGGATAAGATAAACACTTTTAAATAACGGACTATAAATGCCTGTTTACGAATATTCAGCACTGGACAGCAGGGGAAAGCAGACAAAGGGGATAATTGATGCGGACAGCCCTGTTTCAGCGCGGAATAAGTTAAGAAATTCCCAGTTTTTCCCTATTACAATAAAGGAATCCTCCTCAAGGATCAAGACTCAGACAACTGGCGGGACTTCCTTGAATACTTTATTAAGACGTATAAGAGCCAGAGAATTGTCAACCATGACCAGGCAGTTGGCAACCCTTATGGCAGCAGGAATTCCGCTTGTAGCATCCCTTGAACTTCTAATTACCCAGGAGGTTAATCCATTACTAAAAAAGATTCTTGCTCAGATTAAGGAATCGGTAAATGAAGGTAACAGCCTGGCATCATCACTCTCACAACATTCAAGATATTTCTCTCAAATATATATCAACATGGTAACAGCCGGTGAGGCATCGGGTTCACTGGACCTTGTACTTGAGCGGCTTGCAGACTTCAGCGAAAACCAGGATGCCCTCAAGGGCCGGGTTATTGCAGCCATGGTTTATCCGGTTATCATGCTTTTTATAGGAGTGCTGGCCCTCCTTTTGCTTGTAACCTTTGTTGTGCCTAAATTTACCGTCGTATTCAATGAGATGGAAAAGGCCCTTCCTTTGCCAACATTGATAGTAATAGGCGCAAGCAATTTTTTAAAATCCTACTGGTGGGTGCTTTTACTGATAATCATTGCAGTTGTTATTATATTCAGGCATGTGAAAAGGAAAGAAAAATTTGCACGCATGTGGGATGAATTAAAATTAAAGTTTCCTGTATTCGGTTCGGTAATAAAACGGATGATCATTGCCAGGTTCGGAAGGACACTTGGCAGCCTTCTGACAAGCGGGGTAACACTGATTAATGCCCTTGAGATTGTACGTAATGTGGTCAATAATATTCCGGTAGCAGAGATCATTGATAATGCCATAGAAGAGATTAAAGAAGGGAAGTCTTTGTCTGATCCGCTTTCAAAAAATAAATTGATCCCGCCTGTTGTTGTCCAGATGATTGCTGTGGGCGAACATAGCGGTGAACTTGAAAAAATGCTCAACAAGGTAGCAGATATATATGAAAGGGAGGTAGAATCTCAGGTATCGGCCATGACATCCATGCTTGAGCCATTCATGCTGCTCGGTATGGCGATTATAGTGGGGTTTATTGCCTTTTCAATTCTACTTCCAATCATGGAAATGAGCCAGATTGTTCATTAGAAAAACAAATTGAGGAGGATATATGTATTTAGAGAATAAAAACACAGAAAAGGGCTTTACCCTGATTGAGATAATGGTCGTTATAATTATTCTGGGTATTCTTGCGAGTTATGTTGCGGTAAAGCTTACCGGCCAGACCGAACAGGCTAGAAGGACACAGGCAAGGGTACAGATAGAAACCTTCAGGACCGCACTTGATCTGTATAAACTTGATAACGGTAGTTATCCAACAACAGAGCAGGGTCTTCAGGCCCTGATCTCCCCTCCCACTGTCGGAAAACTGCCCAGGAAATGGAGAGAGGGAGGTTATATCGGTAAGCTCCCAAAAGACCCGTGGTTAAATGATTATGCTTATCTCTCACCAGGATTGCACGGAGATTTTGACATAATGTCATACGGTGATGACAATGAACCCGGCGGTGAAGGAAAAGATGCGGATGTCAACAGCTGGGAAGACGATTAAAAAAAATATATGGGCATCCAAAATAGAAAAAACGGAGGGGTTTACCCTTCTGGAATTGACTATTGTTATTTTTATTGCAGGGCTTTTACTATCAATTACAGTGCCGGTCATACGTGAAAGCCTTCTGCATGACAATCTGAAAACCGCCTCACGAAAGCTGGTCGCAACAATAACATGGCTGAGAGACGAGTCTGTCAGTAAATATCAGGAACATATCCTGATATTTGATATAGAAAAGGGCATATACTGGTATGAGAAAGAAGGAGAGGACGAGATCGGAATGCTGGAATCCAGGGACAATGCCAATATCTTGCCGGAAGATGTGCGTATACTTGATATAGATCAGTTTGGCTCCGAAAGGAAGGCTGATGGTGAGTCCCGTATAAGGTTCAGCAGAAAAGGATATGTAGGTTATTCATTGATACATCTAAGCGACAGCGGAGATAGAAAATTTACATTGTTGCTGGAACCTTTTTTAGGAAAGGTAAAAATCATAGAGGATTATCTCAGCTTTGAAGACATCTTATCCAAAGATATTTGATCGAAAAGGGTTCAGCCTCATGGAGGTTATGTTTGCCCTTGCCCTTATAGGAATTTCGCTTACAACCCTCCTTGCTTCTCAATCCCAGGGATTGAGTCTGGCAAATGAGGCAAAATTCTATACAACTGCCGCCTTTCTCGCCCAGGCAAAGATGGCAGAACTGGAACTGGTTGAAACAGATAATCTATCAAATGATTCAGGGGATTTTGGAGAATTGTATCCTGAATATTACTGGGAGATAGAGATAAACGGCACCTCACTGCCGATACTTGAAAAATATGCTGATCGTTTCAAGCAGATTGATCTGCATGTTTATTTTGGAGAAAAAAAGGTCTATCAATATGATCTCAGGCTGTATAAGTTTTTATAATGGTTTACCCTTATATTAATCTGAAAAAAATATTTTAGATGATAGATTATTCATATACTTTTAACCTCTTACTGCTTCATGTATCCCCTAAAAACAGGGAGACCCATGGCCAGTGCGGATTTACCCTGCTTGAGATAACAGTAGCAATAGCCATATTTGCTGTAATAGTATCGCTTATATACCCAGCCTATACAGGGACATACAGAAATATCCAGATAGCGGAAAGCAAGGCAGACATCTATGGTATGGCGAGGACCGCCTTGATAAGGATAATCGAGGATCTTGAATCGGCCTATATACCTCAGCAAACTGAAAATATCCAGGATGACACCGGTATTGAAACCCTCACAGGGGAGGATAAGTATATAGAAGACAGGCAGGCAGATAAAATCAGGTTCTTCTCAAGGTCACATATAGATGTAAGCGGATACAATTATGAAGAAGGAGATGCAAAAATAGCCTATTATCCGCTTATGAAGGAGGATAAGAGCATATCTCTCTACAGATCTGATACCCAGGGTAACCTTGCCTGGCCTGAGGAAAATACCAGCGGGTGGAAAATATGCGAGGGTCTGTATTCGGTTAATATTACCTACAGAGATAAAAACGGTGATACCTATGATGCATGGGATGAGTCTGTAGTGGATTCAGAAAAAAAGCTGCCATCCATTATTACTGTCACACTTGAGTTTATTGATAGTGATAACCCGGAGAAACCATTAATTTTTTCAACCTCTGTGGCTCTGCCGCTCGCTAATTGAACGATGAAACAGATATTTAAAAATAATAGAGGCGTCGCTCTCATAATAACCATACTTATGATAAGTATTATTGTGGTTCTCACGCTTCACTTCAACGGATCAATGAGGCATGAACTAAACGGTGCTGTAAATTCCAGGGACAATATACTGCTTGGCTATATTGCAAAATCAGGTTACAACCTGGCGCTTACACTACTCCGGGAGGATGATTCAAACAGTGATTCATTACATGATGACTGGGCCCTTTTAGAAGAAGCGAGCTCACTTTCAGAAGGTCTGTTCGATGCCGGCAGATTCTATGTGAAAATCACAGATCTGTCAGGCAGAATACAGATAAACAGCCTTGTAAAACCGGATGGAACATATAATGAAGATCAAAAGCAGATCTTATTGAGATTATTCACCTCGGATCTCTTTGCTCTAAAAATGGAAGAATCAGAAGACATTCTGGATAATATCAAGGACTGGATTGACAGAGACGATGAACCCACCAGATTTGGGGCAGAAAGTTCATTTTATCAGTCCCTTGATAATCCATATACCTGCAGAAACGGGTATTTAAGATCGGTAAACGAGATGGTCTATATCAAGGGTATAAGCAGAAAACTGCTTTACGGGACAAAGGATTCCCCCGGATTAAAGGAATTTCTGACAGTATACGGAGACCGTAGCGGCAGGATAAATATCAATACAGCAGATCGTTATATACTGATGTCCATTTCAGAGGAGCTTGATCCTGAAATGGTGGATGAAATCCTTGCATACCGGGCAGATATGGATAATGACCTGGGTAAAGTACTATGGTACAAGGACACACTCGGTACCGGTGAAGATATTATAAATCCGTCACTCCTTACAATAAAAAGCTCTTATTTTGAAATATTATCTACAGGATTTAAGGAAACTGCCGAAAAGGAATTAAAGGCCAATATAAAGAGGGCTGGAGACAGGTTTACCGTACTGTCATGGGAGATCATTTAACCCAAAGCATTATTAAATGAACATCAATAATATATTGAGTTTTATTAAATATTTATGTATAAAACATTAACGGTTTTTTTAAATTTCTATTACCTTTACAAATTGGGGACACTAATTATCGGGAATAATGGATGCCGGGCAAGATCTTAGGAATAGATGTCTCAAAGAACTATATATCTGCGGTTCAGTTAATAAGCGGTTTAAAGGGCTATCAGATGGTATCATGCTTTTCAGAACCTGTTACAGGAAATAATCCTGAAGAGGCGCTTCTTAAACTGACAGGCAGTTTTGATATGAAAAGCGACCGGTGCCTTGTATCGATACCTGCTTCTGATATCTCCTTCAGAAATATCAAAACCCCTTTCAAAGATACCAAAAAAATCAGACAGACCCTCCCCTTTGAGATAGAGACGCATCTCCCCTTTTCAATCGATGATATGGTGATAGATTATAACCATACCCATGAAAATAACCCTTCAGCAATTTTGACAGCGGCAATAAAAAAGGTTTATATAGCTGAATATATTCAAAAATTTAATAACGCCGGAATTAATCCTGACATAATAGATGTAAGGCCGGTGCCGGTTGTTATATGGCTTATTGACCAGGAAAAAACAACTGACGGCGGAATTTATTTGGATCTTGAATACGAAAACCCTTGTGTTGTTATTTTTCAAAACAATAAAATTGTTCTAGTTCGAGAATTACCCTGCGTCCTGTTAGAAAAAGCAGATGTTTCGGGGTCTGAAAAAGGTGTACATCCTTCCCCTGCATCCATAGAAAATTTTTTAATCAGCATATTTCATGAAACAAACCGGACTATCCATTCCTTTATATCACAGGCAAAGAAAGATTTTACAGTTGAAAAGATATTTTATGGAGGCAGATTATCAGGATATAAAGATATTTCATCGGTAATGAGTACCATGTTTGAAGCTACTCCCCAGAGAATTAATATCAGCGGAGACAGCAGACTGCGAATGGATTCAGCTCTCTCCGGGATTTATGAACCATCATTAATGGATAATGCGCTTGCCGTGTCCATACGTGAAAATAAAAAAAATATTGGTTTCAATTTCAGGAGAGACGAGTTTGCTGTAAAAAGAAATATCTTTGGTCCAGGAAAGGATGCCCGTAAGGTGGCTGTTCTGTTAAGTATCTTTTTCATAATGCTGATTATTAACAACAGTATCGATTACTATTATTTGAGCAGAAAACATGCCCTTGTTGAAGATCACTTCAATAAATTATTTGATAATAAATTTACTGAACATAAGGGTATAAAGGGGACACAATATAAGATATTAATTTTGGAGCAAAACCTGAAGGATTTAAAAAACCCTTCCGCAGATACATCAACGGGTATCAAAACCGATCAAAAGGTGCTGGATATATTAAAGGATATCTCTCAGCGTATTCCTGGTGAATATAATATAAATATAAATACAATGCAGATAAATAACAGGGAGGTCACAATCTCAGCAAATACCGATAGCTACGATACTGTTGATAAAATTGCGAATATCCTAAAACCTTCTGATCTGTATAAAAGTGTGAATATTATTAATCCCGGGCAAAGTAAAGACGGAATAAAATTTGATTTGAAGCTTGAAAGGGCTGAATAGTAAACAAATATAAGGTTAATGAATATGAAGCTGGCTAAGCGGGAAAAAATATTTTTGAGTGCAGCAGGATTTGTTCTCGGGATTTTCCTTATTATTGAACAGCTTGTTCTTCCCTTTTTTGATGAAAAAGCACATCTTGAGAATGAAACCAAAAAACTCGAAAAATATATTGAGGATATGAATGGATTGGGTTCCATGGGACATGACATTGATGAGATCTCAGGCAGCCTGGAGCTGGCTATTTCAAACAGGGGGGGGGAATCTCTGTTTGCCTTTGTCAATAAGGAGGCAGAAACAATAGGTTTAAAGAATAATATGACAAGAGTGAACCCATCCGAAGGGAAAAAACAGGGTGGTTTTATAGAAGACATAATTGAGATACAACTTGATGCAATAACTCAGCGTCAACTGACGGAATATCTTTACAGGATAGAGAAGCCTGAAAGATATATTTTTATCAACAAGATTACTATCAAACATAATAAAAAAGAAGAAACATATCTTGATACGACTATCAGGTTATTGACATATAAAATAGATAAAAGTGCAGGATAATGACAGGTATATGAATAAACTCTTAATGATAACAAACGAAAAAAGCCGGTTATGTTATATAATCTACGTGGTTGTTTTAACTGGTTTTTTCTTGTATGTCATGTTCCCTTCCAGGGCATTATCCAATTATGTCAAGTCAAAGGTGGAAAAAAGATATCCGGAGGTAAGTATCAGTTTTGAAAAAATCGGATTATCCATTTCCCCCGGCTTAAAAATCATGGGCTTAAAAATAGCCTTAAAACAAAATGCCGATACCCCGGTTTATGTCTCCGAAAAATCCTCTGTCAGGTTTTCTATCCCTGGCTGGTTAAAAGGTAATCCTAAATACTATTTTAAGAGCAAAGTGAAAGGTGGCGCGATATCAGGTTTTTTAGAGGAAAAAGATAGTGCAAATAAAGAACGAGTTGATGTCACGATAGATATTGGCGGTATTACACTCGATAAAGATTTATTTATTCATCCTGTAATCAGTCAAAGACTGGAAGGGATACTCACGGGTAAAATCAAGTTCATGGGCGAGTCAAACGGTCTTCTAAGCGGCAATACCGAGATTTCGTTGTATCTGGCCGAAGGTAAGCTAAAACTGGTTAACCCTATTTTGAATCTGAATGAAATCAGCTTCAATAAAATCAGCCTTTCCTCCATTCTTGACAACCGGAGGCTCAACATAAAAGATCTTATTATGACCGGAGGGCCCATTAACGGCACTGCAACAGGTGCCGTGCAACTTGACAATAACATTCTCTCAAGCAGATTAAGACTTTCTATGGAAATTGAACCTTTACCTTCTCTGTTCAGGAATATGCCTGAAGCCGGTAATGCAACCAACAACCTGATTAAGGACATGATGAAAAACGGTAAATTAAAGATTGATATTCAGGGTACGCTTGAAAAACCATCATATGAATTCAGATAAAAGCTATTTATTATGACAAAGAACATATATACCGTAATCAAAATTCTAACTATCGGCGCAATAATTTTCATGGGTGTTGATACTTTTTACCGTATTTTTGAGGCAGGACTTGAACAACCCGATTTTGAAATAGCCTCAAATACCTCAAAACCGGGGCAATCAAAAAGACAAATTGCTCAGAAATTGAATGACTATGAGATTATTGACAGCCGGAGCATTTTTGGTAAAACAGGTGAAGGGCAGGTTAATCCTGAGGAAGATCTCTCCAAGGTTGAAAGCCTTCAACAAACATCGCTTGACCTGATCCTGCTTGGAACTGTTGCGGGCAGTAACGAATATGACTATGCAGTTATCACTGATAAATCAAAACAGTCACAGGATATTTACATGGTTGGAGACAGTGTAAAAAACGCGGTCATAAAAAATATACTCCGGGGCAGGGTTGTTTTGACGGTGAACGGGAAAGATGAAATTCTTTTAATGGATGAAGCATCAACCCAGACAGGGGATATGCCCGCAACTCAGGGTGCCAGAATCTCAGATGCACAAATACAGAATATCCCCTCCAGAACAATAACCATACAGAGGTCAGAAATTGAAGAATCTTTGTCAAATATCCAGGAGCTCCTGTCGCAGGCATCGATCAAACCGCACTTTTCAAATGGAGAGGCAGACGGGCTGGCGATAACCGGGGTACAGGCCAATTCCATTTTTAGAAAAATGGGATTCAGAAACGGTGATATCATAAAAGGCGTGAAAGGTAATGAAATCAAAAGCCCGGAAGATCTGATATCATTGTACAATAATCTACAGAATGATGAAGCAGTTGAAATCCAGATAATAAGAAGAGGGATTGAAAGAACAATTAATTACAGGTTTAAATGATCATGGTTTTTTCAGGGAGTAATATTTAGAAATCATAGTGACGGTAAAGGATGTATAATTCATTTTTTGGACTTACAGAGGCACCATTTAATCTTACGCCTGATCCGAGATATCTTTTTCTCAGTTCGAATCACAGGGAGGCGATTGATCACCTTCTTTATGGAATCAACGAAAGAAAAGGGTTCATACTCATAACCGGCAGTATAGGGGCAGGAAAGACGACTATTTGCCGTGTGCTTCTGAACCGTCTTGAACGAAAAACTAAAAGTGCTCTTATACTCAATTCTTATATCTCTGATACCGAACTTCTGAAACTTATATTACAGGAATTCAGTGTAAATATTGACCCAGGCAGGGTAGTCAGTATAAAAGACCATGTAGATGCCCTTAACCGGTTTCTTCTTGAGAATTTCAGTAATGGAGGTAATGCGGTACTCTTAATCGATGAGGCCCAGAACCTGTCCCGGGATGTTCTTGAACAGTTAAGAATGCTTTCAAATCTGGAGACGGAAAGAGAGAAGTTATTACAGATAGTTTTAATAGGTCAACCTGAACTAAATGATATTATCGGAGCACCGTCTCTCAGGCAGCTTAATGACAGGATCATCGTCCGTTATTTTTTAAAACCGCTCGGATACATGGATCTAAAGGGATATGTCGAACACAGGCTTGTAGTAGCAGGAAGTCATGGAGATATTAACTTTACCGCAGGGGCATTTAAAAAGTTATATTCAAGATCAAACGGCATACCAAGAAGAATAAACAGTATTTGCGACAGGGCTCTTCTTATTGCATATACCAAAGATACTCATACTGTAACTGGAAAAATTATTGAAAAGGCCGTTGACGATCTCTACGGATTTGATTCTATCGGGAAAAAACCTCAAAATTTGTACGGGTTAAGAGCTGTTTACTTCCTGATACCAGTTTTTATAGTACTTGCCGCTGTTGCAATTACAGGATTCTACAGCAGGAGTACATATTTAAAAGTAAAAAATAATACCAAAGGCAATGAAGTTGGAGCGATCGATGAAGAAAAAATTGGAGGAGAAAGAATAAGCAAAAAAGTTCCAGGGCTGTTTCTGAGTGATGAAGAGAGTGTAACCCAGTTGTTTTCTGTTTTTTACAAACACTATTCTTCGGATGATATCAATGAAAAACTGAACCACCTGAGCCTTGTTAATTTTGAACTGGCTCCGGAATATTATATTTTGCTGAAAAAACCTTTTAGACTAAAAACCAGGAGAAATAAAGTCTCAGGCAGTTATCTTTTTATTATAGGCGTCAGTGACAAAGGTGCTGTTTGTACAGACAGTGGAGGCAATCAACGGGAGATAACCAGGGAGTTACTATTCGAAAACTGGGGTGGAACTGTTTCATGGATATTCCCTGTTTATAATGATGATCAGGTAGTAAACATCGGCATGCAGCATCCTTCAGTAAATATAATGCAGAAAACATTAATGGGTATAGGATATATGGTTAGGATTACAGGTCTATATGACATGACAACCTTTAATGAAATGAAGCGTTTCCAGAATGATTTCGGCCTGCGCGTTGACGGAGCTGCCGGCCCGCGAACCAGGGCACTTTTATATCAGATGGCGGAATAGAATGAGTTATATCAACGAAGCACTGAAAAAAGCCCAGAAAAATAAGGATGCAAATCACATAGGCTACATACGTTCAATAGGAAAAGCAGGTGGTCTCGAACGTTTTTTTGATAAAAAATTTGTTTTCATAACTCTTGTAATTATTTTAGCAATACTTGTCCTGATATACTACAGGTTTGAAAAAAAAACCGATGAGAAACAGCGGGTTAGCCGGTTAACAGTGGACTTGCCGGTGCAGGATAACTCGGGTTTAAACAGTAAGTTACCAGATACGGGCAATCTGTTTCATGCAGAGGATGTATTAAAAGCCGATGAAAACAAAGAAGAAATCATGAATCAAAGAGAAGCATTGTATAAAGAGGCTGTGTCTTTTTTTGAGAAAGGCAAATTACAGGAGGCTGAGGATATTTTTAAAACAATCCTTTCCAGGGACCCTGGACATGTTAATTCATTAAATGATATGGGTGTATTATCCATGCAGAATGGTAAATATGAAGATGCCATAAGGTATCTTGAAAAAGCAGTAAAGCTGAAACCGGATTATGTAAATCCCTATTATAACCTTGCGTGTACTTATTCTATACTCAATGAAACGGAGAAAGGGATGACTTATCTGAATAAGGCGGTAGAAATTGATAAAAATGTGAAGGATTGGGCAAATAAAGATCCTGATCTCCAGAACCTTAAGAATTATTTACGGGTAAATGGGACTGATTCGATTTAATCACAAAATGATATTTAAATCCTTATTTTATTATAACAGAAGGATAAATCATGGGACTTAGAAAATATTTATTAATCACTGTACTCATCTTTATGGCTTATTTTCTTCAGGCTGAGACCGGCAACAGTGCCCGCTTATCAGAGGGGAACGAAATAACGTCGTCACCTCAAAAAACAAGGGAGTCTGAGCTGCCCCCAGACAATAATGAAAACAGAAGACAACTCACAGCGTCTGAATCAGCTGGAGATGCAGCAACTGTAAAACCAGCGCCGGAAGTCACGCCGGATAAGGGCAAGGCATCATCAGAAAAAGAAGATTCCCGTTTAATTTCCATTGATTTTGATAATGTTGACATATCATTGCTGATTAAGTTCATCAGTGAATTAACCGGTAAGAATTTCCTGGTAGATAATAATGTAAAAGGTAAAGTTACAATCATCTCACCCTCAAAAATTACTGTCGATGAAGCCTATAAGGTCTTTGAATCGGTTCTGGAAGTCAGCGGATTTACTACTGTGCCTTCAGGAAAGGTAATTAAAATAATACCTTCAGTTGAAGCCAGATCAAAAGACATTGAGACACGGTTCGGGAATGCCAGGATTAGTCCTGAAGACAAAGTCGTTACTCAGATAATCCCATTAAAATACGCAAGTCCTGAGGAATTAAAGAAGGTATTCAGTGCCTATATCTCCAAAGGCGGTCTTATGATATCATATGACCCTACCGGAATCCTCATTGTTACCGATGTGTTGTCTAACATAACTCGTCTTCTGGAAATAATTGAATTGATCGATATCCCGGGAACAGGGGAGGAAATAACCGTGATCCCTCTCAAACATGCATCAGCACGTACAATGGCCACAAGCCTGGGCTCTGTTTTCAAAACTTTTAGCGGCGTTGCCGGGGCCAAAAGGCAGCCTGCGGATACACAGATGATCATTGTTCCTGATGAAAGAACAAATTCACTAATTATAGTTGCATCAGAAGTTGATACACTCAAGATAAAAGAATTGCTAAACCTGCTTGACAAGGAGATAAGCGGAGGCGGAGATATACATGTATATTATCTTCAGAATTCAAATGCCGAAGAACTGGCAAAAACACTTATGGCCCTTCCCAAAGATACTCAACAGGCAGCACAACAAGCAGGCGCCGCCAATGTGCTTTCAAAGGATATCCAGATAGTCTCTGACAAGGCCACTAACTCCCTGATCATAACAGCGCAAAAGGATGAATATGATATACTTGAAGAGGTGATCCGGAAATTGGATAGACCCAGAAGCATGGTTTACATAGAGGCGCTTGTATTAGAAGTCAGTATGAAAAATCAGTATGAGATTGGCGTGCAATGGCAGGTTGGCGAAGAGGGCAGTTCTGCATCTGTTTTCAGTGCCTCCAATCCCGGAGTAAATAATTTCCCATCTGTCGATTCAAACGGGAATGTGAGTTTATCTACAGGCCTTACATATGGTGTCCTGGGTAATCAGATTACAATCGGCGGGATAGAATTTGCTGATCTTGGCGCTGTTTTCAGGGCATATGCAACCGATTCAGATGTCCAGATCCATTCTAACCCTATGATAATGACCCTTGACAATGAAGAGGCTGAGTTAAAGGTAACAGATGAAGTGCCATTTATAACAAGGAGAGATGAAAGGGTAAATGATTCAAATTATGGGGGCGGTTACAGCAATTATGATTACAAGGAAGTAGGTGTCAAGCTGGCTATTACACCCCAGATAAACCAGGAAAGGTTCGTACGGCTCAAGTTAGATCAGGAGGTGAGTCAGGTGTTAAGTTTTAATGAGGAGGGGCAGCCGACAACCTTTAAAAGAACAGCAAAGACTACTGTAAGAATAAAGGATGGTCAGACAATAGTGATTGGCGGCCTTATTGATAAAAAAGACAACAGGACAAATTACAGGGTGCCTTTACTGGGGCGCATACCTGTTTTAGGCTATCTGTTCAGATCAAAGACTGCCTCCCTTGAAAAGAAGAATCTCTATATATTCCTCACACCCCATATTATTGAAAATCCGACAGAGGCAGATAAGCTCTATGAAAATAAAAAAGGCCATATTGACACCATAAAAGAGGGCGCCATCAGAATGAATACTGATGGCAGGCTCTCGGAAGATATGAGACGCGCTGAGCTGGGATATAAGTACCTTCAACTGAAGGACTATGAAAAGGCTATGAAATATTATCATAAATCCCTTGATAAAAACCCTAATAATCCATATGCAATTTATAATATGGGATACATATACCAACTGAAGGGAGAACGTGAAAAGGCCATAGAAATGTATGAAAGACTTATTGCTATTGATCCCCCGGAGAGGGCAGGAGAATCTTCAGAGCCCTTGCAGCTGGGCAGGAAACTCTCCGACATGGCAAAAGATAATCTTAAATCCTTAAAGACAGAGCAGTAATATGAAATCACTGGGAGAAATATTGCTGGATTTGAAAGTGGTTTCAGAGGAAGCACTCAATGAAGGTGTGAAGGTTCAGGAAGAAAAGGGCGGACTAATAGGTGAAATACTTATAAGGCAGAAGGTATTATCAGAATCCGATCTTCTAAAGGCATTGGGAATCCAGTATAACCTTGAGTATCACTATTCTATTTCTATAGAGGGCCTGAATACTGAATTTACTCAAAAGGTTCCTATACAATATTTAAAAAAATATTGCATGATACCTCTCATTACCAAAGACTCAAAAAAAATTGCCATAAATAATCCTGTTGATTTTCAAGCCCTGGACGACCTCAAGCTTCAACTCAATTTAAAGGATGCCAGACCTATACTTGCGCCAAAGGCCGAGATACTCTCATCAATCAACTTCATATATGACAGCAGCCAGGATTCGGCAGAACAGGTGCTCCAGGACATGCACGATGAAAACGGGGATTCAATTATTTCGGTGATGCAGGAAGCCGGAGACCTTCTTGATGATACAAGTGATGCACCAATAATTAAACTCGTTAATGTCATGCTTTCACAGGCAGTTAAAGACAAGGCGAGTGATATCCATATCGAGCCGACCCAGAAGGGACTAAAAATCAGGTACCGCCTTGACGGGATACTCTACGACATGATCTCGCCTCAAAAGCAGATACAATCTGCACTTATATCGCGTATCAAGGTTATGGCCGATATGAATATAGCTGAAAAAAGACTCCCGCAGGATGGCCGTATCGAAATCAGGATAGGTGATAAGAACATTGATGTCAGGGTTTCAACCATCCCGACGGCATTCGGAGAAAGGGTAGTTTTGAGGCTTCTGGATAAGACAAAAATTTTTATCAGTGTAACCGATCTTGGTATGCCTTTTGAAAGACTTAGTGAATTCAATGATCTCATTAACGCGGCACATGGCATATTTCTTGTAACAGGCCCAACCGGAAGTGGAAAGACAACCACTCTTTATGCAGCGCTCTCCACAATAAATAATACCGATAAAAACATTATTACGATTGAAGATCCGATAGAATATCAGCTCGATGGCATAGGACAGATACAGGTTAACCCTAAAATAGATTTGACATTCGCACGGGGATTGCGGTCTATTGTAAGGCAGGACCCTGATGTTATTCTTGTTGGAGAAATTCGCGACCTTGAAACCGCTGAGATAGCCATCCAGTCAGCCCTTACAGGCCACCTTGTTTTTTCAACGCTCCATACAAATGACTCTGCAAGCGCAGTAACAAGACTTACCGATATGGGGATAGAACCATTTCTTGTGACCTCATCTGTTATTGCAATTCTGGCACAGAGGCTGGTTCGTGTTATCTGTCCTGAGTGCAAGGAAGAGTATCAACCAGATGAACAATCCCTTGCCAAGGTTGGTATAACTCCTGAAATGCTTCAGGGCAGGAAAATTTACAGAGGGACAGGCTGCCAGGCCTGTCTGAATACGGGATATTCAGGAAGAACAGGAATATTTGAACTGTTGATCGTTAATGAGTCCATTCAGAATCTGATTCTTAAAACATCCGATTCGAATGCAATTAAACATAAAGCAGTTGAACACGGAATGATTACTCTGAGGCAGAATGGCGCTCAGAAGGTGCTTAATGGCATTACTACTATTGAAGAGGTATTCAGGGTAACTTACCAGTAAATTAAAATGGGTAATAATTGTCTGATGTTTATCTTTTATTATCTTATATTTTATAATGATATAAAATTATTTTAACATTGCAATAAAGCACAAATATAGTTAATATTTATGCCGGTTATTTTTCTAACTTGTATTTTTGTATAATAAATGCTATAAATTTCAAGAATTTATTAGATAATCAATTTTGTCAGGTATGTGATTAATAAGGGAATATTATCATGAAACTGCAATGTCCAGAGTGTGAGGCCCATTATAGTTTGGATCTTTCCAAGATTCAAGCTGTTACTGAAAAGGGAATAACTGTAACATGTCCAAAATGCAAACATAAATTTCCACTTCATCTGGTACAGGAAGAAAAAAAGATAAACGATGTACAGAACGAAGAGATAATTCCATGCCCTGCCTGCGGTCATGTAAATATCTCATCGAAAAAATGTGTTGGCTGCGGAAAGGTGTTTGCCGAGGAAGAGTTAAAAAAAATCAGAATTCCTTTAGGCGACTGACCTGTCCCTATAATTCATCATTTGTCTTTTTTATGAATATGCAGGAATATGAAAATGACAGAAGAAGTAAAAGATATTATAGTTGTTGATGATGAGGCGCAGATGCGACTAGCCCTTCGTCGGATGCTGGAAAAAGAGGGATATTCTGTTAGAGAAGCGGAAGACGGCGACAAGGCTATCCGTATTCACAGGGAGAAACAGGCAGATCTGATTATAACAGACATTATAATGCCTGACAAAGAAGGTCTCGGAACAATCCTTGAGTTAAAAAGTGAGTTTCCTGACGTTAAAATTTTTGCTATGTCGGGTGGTGGTAAAAACTCTCCTGAACAGTATCTTCGTATGGCCACTGGACTGGGTGTTGACAGGGTATTTTTAAAACCCTTTAACAGAGAAGATATACTATCGGCAGTAGCAGAAACATTGGCTAAAAAGTGAGGTAATCTAGCCTCCTATATTAACCTGGTCTATGCTCTTTATGTATGATTCAATGCCTCCTGCAATGCCTTCAGCCAGCACTTCTTTATAACTATCATTTAATAGCCTTTTTCTCTCAGTTATATTCGAAATGAAACCTGTTTCAATTAATATTGCAGGCATCTCTGCACCGATAAGCACATAGAATGGCGCCTGTTTGACACCAAGATTTTTGTGTCCCTTATATGCTTTTTTTATATCATCCATCATACCACTTTGGACCTTGTATGCCAGTCTGCTGGATTCGGTAATTTTTGTATTAAGCATAAGGTCATTAAGTATAGACTGGAGATCACTTATATTTTTTTCCGATGTTGCATTTTCTCTTGCCGCTACCAATACAGCCTGTTTATCGGTTGCCATATTTAAAAAATATGTTTCTATGCCAGATACATCACCCTGTTTATGGGCGTTCACATGAAGAGAAATAAAAAGATCGGCTTTTTTGATATTGGCAAAGGCTGTTCGTTCATCAAGCGGCATAAAAATATCTGTAGTTCTTGTAAGAAATACCTCGCATCCCAGTCTTTTTTCTATCTTTACCTTCAATTTTTTGGCAAGATCCAAAACTATCTCCTTTTCTCTTATCCCTCCATTAAAAAGACAGCCCGGGTCTTTGCCTCCATGCCCTGGGTCAATAACAATTTTTTTAACTGTCAAACCCAATTGCCTGGCAAGAGATACCGTTTCATCAAATTTTTCAGGTTTTAATACCCCCTTTCCGGCGTGCCTTTTCTGTGACTTCTTTTCTCCTCCTGATGCAGCTCTATTATTTCCCTGAACATCCACTACTATCCTGAAAGGATCATGGAGCCTGAATGTCTTGTAGCCGCTTATACTTTCTATGTCCAGAACAACCCTTACAGTATCAGGGCTATACTGGCCTGCCCTGGCTGTTTTTAACAGGCCGTCCTTAATTGGTATGGTGGTCTCTATATCCTTTCCAACGATAGAATTTTTAATATCCAGATAGAGTCTCCTGGGCTTATCAAGGCCGGTATCTTTTTTAAGGAGATGATCTTTGTAATCAACCGGTTTATCCAGATCAATCACCACCCTTGTATAGCTGGGTGTTGACCAGTGGCGTATATTTGTGACCGAGGAAAGTCCTCTGTCTGTCTTCCCTTCGGAGGTAATATCGTTATCGCCCTGCTCAAGTCTTTTCCCCATAATAGCAGAGAGCTTTTCCAGCATCTTTTTTGCCTTGGGCTGCATGTCTCCGTTAGGGAACCTGATATCTGCTTTAAGAAACTCTACATAGGCCTGGGCCGCATCCTTTTTAAGGGTATAGTATATCTCACCTTTTTTATATTGTGCATCATCAGCAAGCCTGTGATCCGGATATTCCTGTGTGATCCTTTCATATAATACCAGGGATTCATCGATATCTTTTTCCAGGTTTGTAATCTTGTACAAGCCAAGATACATTCCTGCCGCATGTAACATTGCCCAGGCAGCCTGATCAGTTTTAGGAAAATCACTATATATCCTCTCATAAGACTTAATACAGTCTGTCCAGTTATGCCTGTAACTCATACGTGATGATGACCGGTAAAGTGATTCCCTGCAATTATCAGCGATCTTCAATAACTTCTCAGGAGAGGGAGTGGCATTACATACTTGAAACCTTCCGGAAAAAACAAGAAATAACAACAGAGGAAACAATATTGTAAGAATGACTTTTCTTTTTTTTACAATAGGCATCATGTCAAATTATCCACATATCTTTTAATTTTATCCAGTTCTATCAAAGCCTCAAGAGGTGTTATCCCTGAGATATCCAGTTTCTTTATCCATTTTATAACCCTGCCTTCATTATTCCCAAAAAGGCTTAACTGGACGCTTTCATTCCGGACCGTTTTAATATTTGATCTGGCTATCTGCGGTCTCCCGAAATCGTCAAGGTTTTCCTTTTCAAGATTATTAAGTATTTCCTTTGCCCTTTCAATGACTTTATCCGGGATGCCGGCTATTCTTGCCACCTGTATACCGTAGCTCCTGCTTGTACTCCCTGGCACCATCTTTCTTAAAAATATTATTTTATCCTTCCATTCCCTTACCGCAATGTTAAAATTTTTAACCCTCGATTTGGTTGAAAGAAGTTCTGTGAGTTCATGGTAATGTGTTGCAAAAATCGTCCTTACGCCCCTGTTATCCAGGTCATGAAGAGCCTCGGCAACCGCCCATGCTATACTCAGTCCATCATAGGTGCTTGTACCTCTTCCTATTTCGTCCAGTATAACAAGACTCTTTGGCGTTGCATGACGCAGTATGTTTGCCGTTTCATCCATCTCCACCATGAATGTGCTCTGGCCTCTTGTAAGATCATCTGACGCCCCTATTCTGGTAAATATCCGGTCTACAATACCTATGACCGCCTTTGATGCCGGGACAAAACATCCCATCTGGGCCATGAGCACAGTAAGGGCTGTCTGCCTTAGTATTGTAGATTTACCTGCCATATTGGGACCTGTGATGATCATGATCTGCTGATCCGAGTCATTAAGATAAATATCATTAGGGACAAAATCCTCTTCCCTGACAGTCTGCTCAATAACCGGGTGTCTGCCGTCTGTTATGTTAATAACACCCTCTTCATTTACCTCTGGGCTTACATAGTTGTTTAATTCGGAAACATCTGCCAGACCGGCCAGCACATCTATCTCACCGATCCTCGATGCAGTTTCCTTTATACGGTGATTCTCAAAGGCTATTCTCGCCCTTATTGTTTCAAAAATAGCTAACTCAAGATCAAAACGTTTTTCTTCAGCCCCCAGAACCTTGCTTTCATATTCCTTTAGTGATTCTGTGATGTATCTCTCACAGTTTACAAGGGTCTGCTTCCTGATATAATCGGGAGGCACAAGGTGAAGATTGGACTTTGTTATCTCTATGAAATAACCAAAGACCTTGTTAAAGCCTATTTTTAGCTTCGGGATGCCTGTCCGTTCCTGCTCTTTTCTGGCAAGCTCGTTAATCCATTTTTTCCCATGTCTTGTAATGGATATGAGCTCATCGAGTTCTTGATTATAACCTTCCCTGATAAGGCCTCCTTCTATGAGTGATACAGGCGGTTCATCAATTATGGCGGCTTCAATTATTTGAGCTACATCCTGGAGTGTATCAAGGTTTTCGGCAATATCTGAAAGCATATCACTTGCTGATCCTGTAAGCCTGCTTTTTATTTCAGGTAATTTTAGGACAGAGGCCTTTAACGCAATAAGATCACGGGCATTTGCCCGCCCGAGTGAAACCTTACCGTTGAGCCTTTCAAGGTCATATATGCCTTTAAGGTTTTCTCTCACATATTCTCTGAATATCCTGTCATTCCGGAAATTTGACACAGCAGCAAGCCTTTTCTTTATATGAGTAAGATCAACAAGCGGGTAGCCTATCCATCTTTTTAACAGCCTGCTTCCCATGGGAGTGACTGTCTTATCAAGGACTTTGAAGAGAGAACCCTTTGATGACCGTCTGCGCATGGTTTCAAAAAGCTCAAGACTCAGGGTGGTGGATTCATCCAGAAACATGTAGTCTCCCAGATGATAGGTCGTGATCTCTTTGATGTGATCCGGATTACCTTTCTGGGTTTCCCTGAGATACTGTGCAATAGCCCCGGCTGCAGTTATCCCCTCTATCATACCTTCACAGCCGAAACCGGCGAGGGATTTTACACCAAGCTGATCTTTGAGTATCTGTTCTGATCCGCTCCTGTCATAATCCGGTTCTTTTAATACCTCTATCCTGTATCTCGCAAGATCGTTGTTTTCTTTAAGATGATCGGTATCATATATGAGCAGTTCTGCAGGATCTATCCTTCCCAGTTCATCAAATAACTCACGCCATTCACTGACTTCTGTTACCCGGAAATCGCCGGTGGATAGATCAACATGGGCTAAACCATATACACCCTCACCAGATGAAACAGCCGCCATATAGAGGTTTCGGCCGCCCTCTACATCAAGTTCGGTCAATACAGAACCGGGTGTTATTATCCTTACGACATCTCTCTTGACAATGCCTTTACTTTTTTTAGGGTCTTCGATCTGCTCACATACAGCAACCTTGTATCCGCTTTCTATGAGCTTGGCAACATATGCTCTTGATGAATGGTGGGGTACTCCGCACATGGGTACCTTGCTGCCATTAAATGAACCTCTTGATGTAAGGGTAATACCGAGTATCTTTGATGCCTTTTCCGCATCTTCAAAAAACATCTCATAAAAATCTCCCATCCTGAAAAAAAGGATACAATCGGGATAAAGACTCTTTGTTTCAAGGAATTGCCTGAGCATGGGCGTCATTTCATTCATGATTCTTTCCCATGATTATTATTAAGGGTTTCCTTTAGAAACAGAGCAGGTCTTGAAATATTCGTGGTATTCTTAAGGCCGGAATCAATAAGTGAAATAGTGTCCCATTTTTTACACTGGGGGCATTGCCATGCAAGATTAATTGGGTGAAAACCGCAGTTAAAACACTGAAACTCAAGATAAGGTATATTGAGGTGTGTCAGCAGATCACTGTATGCATCAATGACATCCCTTGTTCTATCTGTCTCGATGAGTATTTCACCAATAAGACGCCTGGCCTCCCAGAATCCCGGGTAAAGTTCAAGTGCGTTTTTAAGTTCGTAAATGGCCTCGTCATATTTTTTTTCCTTGTACATATGCCTGGCAAGTGCGAGATGGGTAAATGCATCGGAATTATATTCTGCGCAACCTTTAAGAAAATTTTCTATCTGCTTTACATCATTTAATTTATTATATACCTCTTCAAGTCTTATATATGCGAGATATGTAAATTGCGGGGCAATGGTTACGATCCTTTTCCATGTAGACATGGCCTCTTTGATATCACCGGTAGAGAGATAAAGGTCCCCGAGATGAAGATAGGCATCGATACAGTACCTGTTGATGGATATCGCTTTTTTAAAGGATGATTTTGCCTTTGAAATATCACCATGTTCAACTAAGACCTTACCGGCCTCCGTCTTGTGATGGGCGAGTATATTGCTGAAATCCTTTTTTGTAATCTTGGTTATCTTCTCGCGGATAGAAAATGCGTTTTCCCATTCCTTCATCTCCTCATATATCTTTTCCAGCTCTTCCATCGCAGGGACGTCTGATGGACTTTTTTTCAGGACATTAAGGAATGTATCAAGTGCACGGTCAAGGAAACCGCCCTTTTTATAGTCAAGACCAAGATCAAAAAGGGCGCTGACCTTTGTTTCTTCATCAATATTGGGCCTCAGGATGATGCTTCTGCGGATATGTATTGCCCTGTCTATAGCCCCCTTTGACCTGTAGAGGTTCCCCAGTGCCGCATATGTTTCGATGGTATCTGAATTGATCTGAACAGATTTTGTGAACTCTTCTATTGCGTGATCAGGGTCATCAGAGAGGAGGTATTTTATACCTTTGAAAAAGGCGTTATCTCCCTTGTTAAAAAACAGTTCCCGTTTGCCGCTTTTACCTTTTTTAAGAAATCTTCCTGTTAAAAAACCAGTTATGAGCGCTAAAACAAGATATAACAGGAATCTTTGATTGCCGGGATCAGCAAAGTACTGCCAGGCTTGTACAGCCATTTCTATTCCCCATTCATGTCAAATCTATATCATTATCATTTACACTCACACCTGGAGTGACACTCTCCGAGGTAATGGGTAAATTCCTCAATGTATTTAATTCTTTATCTTTATTTTTTATTTCGTTTCTTAGCCTGACTATTTCTCTTTTCAATTGAAATCTGTCAAGCAGATTGTAAAGCCATGAGATGATAAGGCCAAGCGTAAATGCTATTGCTGATATCAGGTAAACCGTTATCCCGGAAGACTCGTATTTGCCAAACCAAAGGTTTACATGGAAAACAACACTCGTATTAAAGGCTTGATGATTCTGTACAAGGAGCATCACCACCACAAAAATGATAAAGACATAAATCAGAAATTTGATATGTTTCATACCCTATCCTCCTCCCTCCAGATAAAATTATATTATATTTTCTTAAAATAAGGCCTTAACTTCATATATGTTTCTCTTATATGTTCAGGGATTATTCTTACATCAGCAAGAACTGTCATAAAGTTAGAGTCACCATGCCAGCGCGGCACAATATGAAAGTGCATATGTTCTTCTACGCCGGCACCTGCCACCTTTCCAAGGTTGAGGCCGACATTGAACCCTTCCGGTTTGAATTCCTTTTTCAGGATTTCTATAGAGCTCTCGACCATATTTATGAGATCAAGCCTTTCTTCATCATGAAGCATATCAAGGCCGTGAGAGTGCCTTACAGGAGCAACAAGCAGGTGACCGTTTACATATGGGTATTTATTCATCATGACCATACTTTTTTTACCCACATATAATATCAGGCGCTCTTCATCATCTCCTCTTTTATCATCCGTGCAGAATATGCAATCAGGCTTCTTGTTGTCAGATAATATATATTCCATGCGCCATGGGGCCCAAAGTACCTCCATTTATGCCTCCAAAAGTATATTGCTCCGGTTTTCAAGATACTTAGATTAAACTGAGATTATAGCAATATCACGAAAAATACAAGCTGTAATCCATAATATAATATATACAAATGGTTGACTCATGATTTCTTTTTTTGTATTTCATATCATTTGGTTCAGGTTAAGAAATTTTACATGGAGATGTTATGCCGATATATGAATTTTATTGTAAAAAGTGTCACATGATATTCAATTTTTTTTCATCTACAATAAATATCGATAAAAAACCAATATGCCCAAAATGTAAAAAAACAAAACTTGAAAGGCAGATGTCAAAATTTGCAACATTAAAACGAAATGGTGAAGAAAAAGATGAGATGCCGATGCCTGATATGGATGAATCAAAGCTGGAAAAGGCCATGAACATGCTCGCAAAGGAAGCGGAAAATATAAATGAAGACGATCCCAGACAGGCTGCAAATCTTATGAGAAAACTCTCAGATATGACAGGCCTTAATCTGGGGCCCGGAATGGAAGAAGCGCTTGCCAGGATGGAGGCAGGTGAAGACCCGGAACAGATAGAGGCGGAAATGGGGGATCTTCTTGAAGGAGAAGAGCAGTTAAGCTTCAAGGAAAAGACATACAAGCTATTAAAAGAGTTGCCTCCAAAGGTGGATGAAGAGCTTTATTACCTCTAGCATGAAAATCATGCGGATATTTTTTTCTGGTAAGATAAGATGAAAATTAAATGGAATGGTAATTCAAGCTTTACAATAACCGCGGTTTACGGAACTTTTCTTGATACATATCCATATGATCCGGACGGTTATGAAGGTGCATTGCAGTACGCGCGGGTAGATGACCGGGTGGATGGCGTTTTGATCAGTCACGATCATTCAGATCACAATTATTAAAAAAGTCTTTCAGGTTCCCCAAAGGTATTAAGGGGATAAGGCAGTATAAAGAATATCGAAGTCAAAGGCATTAAGACTTTTTATGATGAGTCAGGGGAAAATAATGCGGTACATATGTTGTTTATATTATACGGATTTTATAATTTTTATATGCGCAACCCCGGCCCAGGTATCTTAAAATTCCCTGTACTCAAAAATAAGATGCTTACACTTAAGTGTTATCCGCTCAATGATCTGGTCCCTTCTATTTTGAACCCAGTCAGGCATGATTCTATTCCAGTTTTCAGGGGATGGTATGTATATGAGGGTAGGGCCTTTTAAACCAGGTTCAACCCTGAATTCGGTACTCCTTTTACCCTCTGTATAAAGGATATATCCAAATGAGATGACAACATTAAAATCATCATTTTCATATGAAACGTTTTTGATATCAGATGTTTTTTTTAGTTCAAACGGAGGAATCTCTTCATCAATCTGCCTGATGCGGTTAATATGTCTTCCGCCTTCAAAGGGTGTTTCAATCCATGTCTGTACTATTTCGATAACATCCTCTTTGGTAATCATCCTTTCTCCCAGAGAGATCATATTTGCATCATTGTGTTTTCTTGCTAACAGGGCGCTCTCTTTGTTCCAGCAGAGTGCACATCTAATCCCCTTGATCCTGTTCGCTGTCATTGCCTCACCGTTTCCTGAACCGCCCAGTACAATTCCTCTTTCATATTCGCCTTTACTTACTGCAAGAGCAACAGGGCGGATATACACCGGATAATCAACGCTGTCTTTACTGAAGGTGCCAAAATCTTTAACAACGTGCCCTTTACCTATAAGAAATTCCACAAGCATAGATTTGTATGTAAAGCCCGCATGATCCGAACCAACGGCAATTTTCATAAATATTTACCCTTTTTAATCTGAAGCATTTTATAGATTTCTATATATTTTTCAGCTGATTTTTTCCATGAGAGGTCTTGTTTCATACCATTTGAAATAATCCTTTTCCATTCTGTCTTGTTTTTAAAGAGGTTTATAGCATTCTTTACACATGAGAGAAACTCTTCAGGGATTGCAGAATTAAACTTAAATCCATTTCCTTTCACCTTATCCCTGTCATATGAAAAGACAGTATCATTCAGGCCTCCTGTTGCCCTGACGATGGGTACTGTTCCATATTTTAAGGCATACATCTGAGTGAGACCGCAAGGTTCATATCTTGAGGGTATAAGAAAAATATCACTCCCTGCCATTATCTCATGAGCCAGCCGATCATTAAAGCCTGTGCCAATTCCTATCTTTCCCTTATGCCGTTTTGCTGCCTCCGCTAAAGCATTTTCTATCTGGCTGTCTCCTGATCCAAGCAGTACCATTCCTGTATCGAGCGCTATCAATCTATCGATTATCTCAAGAAGGAGGTCAAGCCCCTTCTGCCTGTCAAGCCGTGAGACCATACTAAAAAGAGGTTTTTCTATGAGAGAAGGATCAAGCCCCATCTCTGAAATGAGTCCTTTTTTACATATGGCCTTTCCTGACATGTCTTTTGGAGAATAATTCTGCGGTATGTATTTATCCTTTTCCGGATTCCATATATCATAGTCAACACCGTTTAAAATACCAAAAAGAGAGTCTTTTTTATTAACAAGAACCCCTTCCATACCAAGCCCGAATTCACGTTTTTTGATCTCCTCAGAATAGGTTGGACTCACTGTTGTAACTGCATCGGCATATACAATTCCGGATTTAAGGAGGCTTATATTACCCCAGTATTCGATTCCTTCCTGGTGATAAAACTCCATACCGTTCAATCCCGATACAGTAATTTTGTACCCTGGAAAAACTCCCTGATACCCCATGTTATGTATGGTAAAAAGAACTGATGAAGACTTAAAGAATTCTCCTTTATAAGACCCTTTCAGGAGTGCGGGTATCAGACCGGTCTGCCAGTCATGACAATGTATGATATCGGGCTTAAAGTCCAGTTCTTTGGTGATCCTTAATGCTGCATGACAAAAAAAGGTGAAACGCTCAAGGTTATCGTAATAGTCACCTGTTGAGTTGCCATAGAGATTCGGTCTTCTGAAAAGATCTTCCCTGTCCACAAAATAGGTGGGTACACGTTTTTTACTTTTTGCTATGTATGTTTGAGCGGTAAGTACAGTATTTCCCAGAGGTACGGGTATTTTCTCAAGAACAGGGTTTTTATTCAGCATGGTCTTTTTAACAGAAGAATAAAGGGGCATGATAATTTTTACATCCATACCGGCTTCCTTTAAAGCATCAGGTAAAGCCCCTGACACATCGGCAAGCCCGCCGCTTTTTGCGTAGGGTATAACCTCAGATGAAACAAAAAGAATTTTAAGAAATGATTCCATTTGCCCTCCATTATATTGTTAAAACAAATAGAACGAAAAACAGATAAAAATAAAAAGGTCAAATTTTACTGTCTTAGGAAAACTATTCACATAATTTAGTCCTTATGTAACAGATTTTCAAAGGAAAAATTATTGTTATCGGATTCTAATATATGATATAAATAATATAATTTATCGAATGAAGTGAAAAGGTTAATAGGTGAATAAAAGATAACTCTAAAGCGGATGTAAAAATCTGCATTTTTTCACTGAGGTATGAGAGAAGTTATTATACGAGCCGGCCGCAAGCTGTCATTTACAGGGGAGATTAACAGGGATAAACTGCTTGACGTAATGACGCTTCTCTATTATGCAAGGGTAGCGTTATTTATTAAACAGAGCCGGAAAAAGTCATAAGAGGAAGCAGAAGCGCTTTTAAAAAACGGGTAAAATAAATTGATCAGATTAAGGATTACCTGATCCAGGTCTGGGACAAAAAAAAGAAAACTGACAGATAATAAAAGGAGCAGTATATGTTCAGGAATATTCTTGTACCAACGGATTTGACTGATAAAAGCATCAAAGCCCTTGAAATTGCAGCCGGTATGGGCAAGGATAAAGCCTCCAGGATAACCATCCTGAATGTGGTAGAAACGATTGAAGAAGATGAAGGAGAGGAATTCCGGGAGTTTTATGAAAAGCTTGCAGTCCGTGCTGAAAAAAAAATGACCAAAATGGCAAAGAAATACATAACCGGAAAAATCGATATTCATACAGAAATAATATATGGAAAGCGCGTTCAGGAAATCGTAAAATATGCATCTTCAAAA
Organism: uncultured Desulfatiglans sp.; assembly: GCA_964610475.1. Lineage (GTDB taxonomy): Bacteria > Desulfobacterota > DSM-4660 > Desulfatiglandales > HGW-15 > JAAZBV01. Next base: position 30,283 of record CAZSZQ010000004.1, on the reverse strand, counting down.
GGGATAGATCTGATAATACTCAGTTCCCATAAACTGGGTGGCCTGGAATCCGGTGAAGGATGGGCAACCATCAGTTATCGTGTTGGAATTCTGGCCCCATGCCCTGTCATGATGGTGAAATAATGTACAAAAGTAATATTAAATCTTGGTTTTCCGGTAGAATTACATTTTCCTGTTTTATATTTATTAATGCAAAGAGGCTTGCCATATCCTCTGTAATCATAATGGCTATGTTCTGTATACCATGTTTTACCGATGATACGCCCCAGGTTGCCAGAATGCCTGCCCCAGTGTTGAAAAAGGCGGTCTTATGTGAGAAGATCGTTTCCAAGAACAAGCCGGTTTATGAGGGGGTTGTTTTTTCATCAGGTTTAGGCAGAATTATATGTTTTAACGACTTTGATCCTGTTTATGAAGAGACATTCATCTTTCATAAATTTTATTTCAATGATAAATTAAGTAAAGAATTCAGGCTTACTATTAAACCTCCGCGCTGGGAAACCTATAGCAGTATTCAGTTGAGGGAAAGCGATAAAGGTCCATGGCGTGTGGAGATTACCGATGCTGATGATAATGTCCTGCATACCATTAGATTCAGTATAACAGACTGATTATTATGACACATGATTTCATATACAGATGGCAGGATTTATTAGATATCCTTCTTATGAGTTATATACTTTTTAGGCTCTATGTCCTGTTTAAAGGCACCAATGTATTTCGTGTACTCATAGGAATAGCTGTTTTGTGGTTCTTTCAGAAGATAGCCTTTTATATGGGTCTGATTGTCACAAGCTGGGCTGTCCAGGGTTTCACAGCGGTTGCCGCAATAATAATAATAGTAATATTCAGAAATGAAATCAGGACAGTCCTTCAGGCAAAAAATATCAGGGCGCTTTTCTGGGAAACCCGTCGCCATGAGATAGAAACCCCTGTGGATATAATCTCCGATGCCATCTTTGAAATGGCAAGAAAGGGGACAGGAGCCATTATCGTTATTCCCGGCAAAGAAGATATATTTGATTCTGTACACAGCGGTATAAAATGGGATGGAACAATTTCTAAAGAGATGATCATGAGCATCTTCTGGCATGATAATCCCGTACATGATGGCGCTGCTATTATACAGGGTGACAGAATCAGTCAGGTAGGGGCTGTTCTCCCTCTGTCCCATAGAAAGGATCTCCCTTCCTATTATGGTATGCGTCACAGGGCTGCCGCAGGACTTGCCGAAAATACAGATGCCCTTATCATCGTTTCATCAGAAGAGAGAAAAAATGTTGTTATGGCAAAGTCAGGAGATATCTTTAATGTCCAAACCGATAAAGAGCTTACTAATCGCATCAAAAGACATCTCGGTATAGTGGATGAGGATTCGTCGGGTAACAGAAAATTTAAGAAGGAGCTGGTTACTCCAGCAGTTATCTCCCTGATTTTAATTACAGTAATCTGGCTGATTTTTACCAGGGGTGTTGATACAATTATATCACTTGAGGTGCCTGTTGAATACACCGGAAGCAAACAGGAAATGATATTACTGGATACATCGGTAAAAACGATTTCGCTTAATCTCAACGGATCAGGGACACTCCTTAAGAACCTTACCCCTGGAAATGTAAAGGTTACTATTGATCTGAGTAATGGTGAATTAGGGAGAAACATTTTTTATATAGCAAATGAAAATATATCACTTCCTCCAGGTGTTTTTTTAAGAAACGCAACACCGCCGTCTATAGACGTTATTTTAGACAAACCTGCAAAAAAAAATGTTCCTGTTCAGGCGGACTGGAAAGGAAAACAGTCAGGGGATATCCTGATATCCAGGGTCTCGTTCAAACCAGAGATTGCCATATTAAGCGGCCCAAGCTTAATACTTGATGAGATAGCAACTGCCTATACCGATAAGATATCCCTTGAAAATATAAAAGAAACAGGAAAAATGCTGGTTAATCTTAATCTTGACAGTAAGATAAAAATTGAAAACGGCGTCAATGGCAAGTTTACCATGGAATATGTCGTTTCAAAAAGAGAAGAAACAGTTCCACAACAGTAAAATAATCGCCATATTTGTTTATTATTATAAGGAGATAAACATGTCAGTAAACCTGAATAAAAAAGGGGTTATTGCAATACTCACTGGAGGCGGAGATGTACCGGGCCTGAATCCTGCTATCAGGGCTATAACAATCAGGGCTATAAGAGAAGGGTACCAGGTGATTGGTATCCGTCACGGATGGCAGGGCACAATAGGAATTATTCCTGATAAAGATGCTGACAACTCGGATCATTTTCAGATACTTTCTGAAGAGATAGTAAATAAAGCAGGAAGAACAGGCGGAACCTTTCTGCACACTTCAAGAACAAGACCGAGTCATGTTAAAAATACACAAGTGCCGTCACATCTGAAAGATAAATATTCTTCAGAAATAAATGATCTTACACCTGATGTACTGAAAAATCTGGATTTTTTAGGGGTTGATTACCTGATTCCTATTGGCGGGGATGATACATTAAGCTACGGAGTAAGGTTGTTCCAGGAGGGAGTCAAGGTTGTTGCAATACCAAAAACAATGGATAATGATGTCCCGGGAACAGATTACTGCATAGGCTTCAGCACATGTGTGACCAGGACCATTTCCATGACAAACAGCCTCCGTACAACCGCTGGGTCCCATGAGAGGTTTCTCGTACTCGAAGTTTTCGGGCGTTATGCCGGTTTTACCGCAATGCTTCCAGCCATGGCAGGGGCTGCAAACAGATGTGTCATACCTGAACACAAATTTGACATGGAGTTACTTACAGGACTCCTAACCGAAGACCGGAGAAAAAACCCCAGCCACTACTCTGTTGTCCTTGTTTCGGAAGGAGCCATGTTTGAAGGCGGGGAGATGATATTTCAGGAAGCAAGAACTGATGCATACGGACATAAAAAACTGGGAGGTATAGGTGATCTTGTGTCATCAGAGCTTAGAGAACGATCTGCAAAGTATAATAATGGCAGGTCTATTGATACAATAAACCAGAAGCTCGGGTACCTCGTAAGGGGAGGGGATCCTGATGCCATTGATTCGATTGTCCCTATGGCCTATGGGAACCTTGCCCTGGATCTTATACTGGGCAAAATACACGGGCGGATTGTCGTTTTAAAAAATGGAAGATATGACAATATGCCTATTGAAGTAGTAACGAGTTCAAAAAAGGTTGTTGATGTAGAAAAACATTATGATACGAAACGGCTGAGACCTCTATATAAGAGTTTTGAAATGAAACCCCTGTTTATTATGACAAACTAATTATCATCACGAGTTGTCATTAATGGAAGCATTACGGTAAAGGAGGTTTGTATATTGGGTTTGCTGTAAACTGATATTGTGCCTTTATAATTCTTTACTATTCCATGAACAACTGATAGACCCAATCCTGTTCCCTCACCTTTATACTTTGTTGTGAAGTATGGATCAAAAATTTTATCAATAATTTCATCTGGTATTCCTGTACCATTATCAGTTACGATTAGTTTCAGATAATGCCCTGGCTCGGTATTCTTATATAGCCGGGCATCCTCTATACCAAGTATGATATCTGAAAGGTCAATTGTCAGAACGCCACCGGTTTCTTTCATGGAATGTATTGCATTCGTACACAGGTTAAAAATGACCTGGTGGATCATAGCCGGTGAGGCTTTTATCAGACCGGTGTTATTGTCGATATTTTCTTTGATCTCAATATTCCCAGGCAATGATACACTTAAAAGTTTTATAACTTCACTGATAATAGATGATACCTGAACCGGTTCGTCGTCATATATCTGGTAACTCTGAGGACTGAATAAGAGTATTTGATTTATAAGATGCTTTGCACGGTCACATGTCTCAAGTATCTTGCCTATTATATCAAATAGTTGCCTGTCTTTTTCTGCAAGCACCAATGCCACTTCCGAATACCCTACAATACCGGAAAGTATATTGTTAAAATCATGAGCTATGCCGCCGGCCAAAGTCTCCATTGCTTCCATTTTTAAGGCCTGCAAGGTTTGGGTGCCCGGCTTTTTTATTTCCTCTGCCAATGTGAATACCTCCTCATTTATCTGTTCATGGATATTGAAAGCAGCAAGAAGATAACTAAAAAAATATTTTTTTCAAAGAAATATTTTATAAAATTGAACAAATAGAAATTACAGGGTAAAATAAACAGTATATTTCATTAAAAATAATTTTCTCATCTTTTTATTTTTTGACATAAATCAATGTAAAGGTTTTTGTATTAGACTATAATCCATAAAAAAATACCGGAGAATAAAATTAACTTTTAAGGAGGAGAAAATTATGTTTTGTTATCAATGTGAACAGACAGCCAAGGGAGAGGGATGCACAAAGATCGGTGTGTGCGGAAAACAGCCGGATGTTGCAGCGCTACAGGATCTGCTTATTTATATGGTAGAAGGATTATCCCTGTATGCAGTAGAAGGAAGAAAGGCGGGTATCAGTGACCGTGATGTCAATGTGTTTACCTGTGAGGCCGTCTTTTCCACACTGACCAATGTGGATTTTGACAGCAACAGATTTGTAAATCTCATTAAAAAATGCGCCGAACTCAGGGATCAGCTTAAGAAAAAGGTTTCTGCAGCAGGAGGAAAGGCAGACTTTAAAGAAGATGCCGCCATATATATTCCCGGCAGCTCTGTCAGCGAACTTGTAGCTAAAGGTGAGAGTGTAGGACCCAAGTCCGATACATCTATTAATCCTGATATTCTTTCTCTTATGCACACCACATTATATGGAATAAAGGGCCTCTGTGCCTATGCGGATCATGCGCATCTTCTGGGCCAGGAGGATGAGGCAGTGTATGCATATATCCATGAAACACTTACATCAATGCTCAAGAAAAATCTCACATTAAATGACTGGGTGGGTCTTGCCCTGAAATGCGGTGAGATAAACCTCAAGGCAATGGAGCTTCTGGACAAAGGCCATACGTCACGGTTCGGTCACCCTGTTCCGATATCTATTCCCCTTGGTTATAAAAAAGGAAAGGCTATACTTGTTTCCGGTCATGACCTGATTGATCTTGAAACAATCCTTAAACAAAGTGAGGGAAAAGGCATATATGTATATACCCACGGAGAGATGCTTCCAGCACATGGATACCCGAATCTGAAGAAATACAGCCATTTTTACGGGCATTATGGTACTGCATGGCAGAACCAGGCAAAAGAATTTGCCGCTTTCCCGGGGGCGATCCTTATGACCACAAACTGTATTCAAAAACCGCAGGAGAGTTATACCCTAAATCTTTTTACTACAGGTCTGGTAGGGTGGCCAGGAGTAAAGCATGTTCGCAATACTGATTTTTCTGCTGTAATAAATAAGTCTCTTGAGATGACGGGATTTTCAAAAGATGAAGACAAGGGTACGGTAATAGCCGGGTTTGCACATAATGCAGTCATGGGAGTGGCGGGTAAGGTGATTGAAGCGGTCAAAGGAGGTGCTATCAGGCGTTTCTTCCTTGTTGCAGGATGCGATGGAGCAAAGCCAGGGAGAAACTATTACACTGAATTTGTTGAAAAGATACCCTCCGATTGTGTTGTTTTAACGCTTGCCTGTGGAAAATTCCGCTTTTTTGATAAAAAACTTGGAGATATCGGCGGTATCCCCAGACTACTTGATATAGGTCAGTGTAATGATGCCTATTCTGCCATACAGATAGCAGTTGCTCTGGCCAAGGCGTTTAACTGTGGAGTAAATGATCTTCCTCTTTCTATGATACTCTCATGGTATGAGCAGAAGGCATGTGCAATTCTTTTAACTTTATTATATCTCGGTATAAAGGATATTAGGCTGGGGCCGTCCCTGCCTGCCTTTATTACGCCGAATGTGCTCGATGTACTGGTAAAAAACTTCAATATCATGCCGATTTCAACGCCTGATAATGATCTTAAGACAATTTTAGGTTAACCTTTCTAAATAATTCCTGCCCTGCCCGGTCTTTTACCGTAGGGCAGGAATTTCGCCTGACAGAACAATATCATAATGGTTTAGTTCGCTATAACATACTGAAAAATCATAAGAAAATACCTTGACACCCTGTGGTCTACTCAATATAATCCGCCTCTTTTTAATCAACGATTGAGATAAAATATTTTAACCGGAGATGCCTTACAGGCGTTTCCAGAAGGAGAATATCCAGATGAAAAATTCAAAATATGGCCCTTATATATGTACTGATCTAAAACATATTGAGAAGATGCCTGACTATAAAGGAGATCAGAAAATCGGGAGAGGTTATGATAAAGACGGGTATCGTCTTGAACTTGAGCATATCAACTGGATGGACGGCGATGTGATTCCAGGGGCATTTTATTCGGAGAGCACGTGGATATGGCCCCGGACATTCAAAGATCAGAGGCCAAAACCCATTCTGACAAGGGAGGAGCTTGAAAAGGCAGCAGGGGTAGCCCCGCATTCTCATAATTTTTCAGAGGTACTTACAATGTTTGGCTGCCATTCTGATAACCCTTCATATCTGGGCATGACAATAGAGTTCTGGCTGGAGGATGAAAAATATATACTTGATAAGAGCTTTATGGTTTATATACCTGCCGGCATGGTACATTGTCCCTTAAAGGTGTTAAGCAATATGGAATCGCCCGTATTCCATTATACTGTTGGCCCGGGTCAGAGTTATTCATAGAATCAGATATAAAGGGTATATAAAGGAGACAAAATGACCGGAAAAAAATATGAAAAGCTTTTTGTTATGGTTGATAAACCAAACGTGACATATCCCTCGTTCAGGCCAAAGATGGATACAAAGCTATTCAGAAGGATTGCCCATCTTGATGGGGATGTTGTCCCTGAGGCAGATTTCTACAGTGAGGCAATGTGGATTGTTCCCGGGAAAGAATTCAATAAAGGGGTCACAAAGGTTGAAGCACATAAACATTCATGGGGAGAACTGATAGGGTTTTATGGATATAATTATGATAACATTTGCGACCTTGGCGCAGAGATAGAGTTCACAATAGACGGCAAAACCTATAATATTACTGAGAGTTTTGCCTCCTATATCCCGGCAGGTATTGAACATGGCCCCTTAATTATTAAAAAAGTAAACCAACCGATCATGCATTTTACTGCCGGGCCAACACTTAGATACAAATAGTAAAAAGATTATAAAATATTACTTTTATTACATCCTTATTAACAGATTGTGTTAAGTGGTTTTCCTTATCGGTTTTACCCATACGTTGTGTCAGAAATGATAGAAAGGTTCTTCAGGCCGTAGTATATTACTTTTAAAATCCGCCTTTAATGTTTTCAAGATAATATCAATAAATGACGATTTTAATTATTGTCTATAAAATGTAGTTTAAAAAAATCAGGAAGTCATTTTAATAAATACCATATATAGGGTAAAAAAATGAATTATGCCCTACATTTTGTTGACAATTAAAATTTATTGTTATAGAAAAATAAAAAAATTTTTTTTAGCATCCTTTAAGCACTATTGCTGCTCGAGTCGAGATGCAACTATCTTTTAGTAAAATTTTATATTCACAATATTTATATATAGCCCAATGATAGAATGAAGATGCATCGGATGACTAAACGGAACTTATCATATTATCGCAGGAGAGATTACAACAGGGTAATTACAGGCTCAGTTGACTCGATTATCGCCGAACTCCTGTTTCTTCCCGTTGAACCTGAAATTAGTGCCAAAATACTTAAGACATTTGATCTTCATAAATTTTCAGAAGATCTCAAAGATTACATTGCTATAAGCCCTTCACTTTCATTTAATTTGCTAAATTTAGCACATTCATCATATTTTTCAGAAAATAAAACTATAGTTAGTTTTAATGATATAATTAAAATAATAGGAAACGATATTTCGGTACATCTAATAAAAGATTTATTAACCCGTTCATATATCTCACAGGACTCAGACTGCATTGAATTTTGTAAAAACAACGATTTTTTTCTTTCACTAAAAACCGCACATCTCTCCGCCCTTATATCTGAATCAATTGGTTATACATCCTCATTTAATGCTTATATTGCCGGCCTTATCCATAATATGGGTGCTGTAGCTCTTTTAACCAGATTTCCCCTTCAATACAGCAGGCTGAGTTCGTCGGCAGAGTTTATTGATAATGATACCAACCAAGTATCCTCTGAGGATCATGCACTTGGTATTAATCACTGTTTTATGGGTGCCCGTATGGTTGAGCACTGGGATTCTTTTCCATTTCTCTCAGATGCTATTTTTTATCACCATCATCCATTGAAAACTATAAAACAGTCAAATAAACTGGTAAAGATGGTATATTTTTCCAGTATGGTTTATACCAAATATGAGGGTAATCGTTCCAGCTGTCTGGAAACAGGAAAAGAATTGTTCAATTTGACCGATAATCAGATTGAAGAATTAATCTCAATTGCCGATTTAAAGGCCCAAAATCGTCTGTTAAACCTTGGGATTGAAATTTTAAAAAATAACAGTGAATTCCTCTATCAACCGGAAGAAAAAAGAGAAGTTATACATTTGAATGAGATAGGGAACGCTTCTTTGCTGTCAATATTGGTTGACAGGGTTCGTAAATCAACCGATGTGAATGAACGATACAAAAATATCGGAAGATCTATTAATATACTGACAGGAATCGATGAGGCTTTTTATTTTAAGCACAATGCGGCAAACAAATCTCTTGATGGCATAAGGCTATCGTTACCCGGAAATATATCATTATGCGATGATGTTTCGGTTTCAATTGATGCTAAAGAGAGCAATATAATTACCTCCTTTTTAATGGGAATTGAAATCAACTCTCTTGAAAGGGTAGATAACACTGAATCTGCCCTTTTTGACCTTCAGATATCCAATTATATGAACACAGATGGGATTTATTGTCTGCCTTTGATTTATAATGAAAGAATTTTGGGAGTCATTGTCTTCGGGATCAATAATAAAGGGATAAATATAAACAGAGAACGTATAGAAAGGCTGCGGTATTTTATCGAATTAACAATACCATATCTCGCAGATGATGATCTGAATAACAAGGGTGAAGGCAAAACAAATAAAAACATCGAATCGAATTTAATACAGACCAGAAAACTGATCCACGAAATAAATAACCCCCTTAGTGCCATAAAAAATTACCTTAAGGTTCTTAACATGAAGCTTGATGATATGAATGTTGGGAATGATGAAATAAGGATAATAGATGATGAACTGGACCGTATAAGCAAATTATTAAAGGAATTCAAATCATCCCCATCTGCCGAAAAAGCAGAAAAAAGTGTCTCAAATATCAACAGCATCATTTCAGATACTATTCTTCTCATAAAAAACAGCAATATAACCGGTTCTGAAATCAGGATAAATTTCAAGGAAGATGAGAATATCCCGGATATCAAAATCGACAAGGATGCTTTCAGACAGGTATTGATAAATCTGATTAATAACGCAATAGAGGCAATGCCACAGGGTGGAAATATAACCGTAGATGTAAGGCATAAAGGCAGTTTACGGAATGGTAATCTTAATAATACCAGTCCGAAAGGCGATATGGAAAAAATTGAAATATCCATATCTGATGAAGGGGCGGGTTTTCCAGATCATTTAAAATCCAACCTGTTTAAAAAGCAATCAACAACCAAATCTGATCATGATGGTCTTGGATTATTGATTGTTTATGAACTTATCAAGAGAATGGGCGGAACGGTCTATCTTGATGATAACAGCGGCAAGGGTGCATGTTTTAAGATAACATTGCCTGTCAATTAAATGTATATAAACAGGAAGTATCTGAAAATGCATCTGGTGCTCAGAAAAAAGTTTATTGACTAAAAATGTTCATTATTTATCTCCAAAGGAGTTTTTATGGAGCCGAGTGCAAAAATATTAATAGTAGATGATGATACGGTTGTAGCTACGAGCGTTAAGGCAGTGCTGTCCAGAAAGGACTATGAGATAACCGTAACTGATAATGCCCTGGAAGCAATCGAATTCCTGCATCAAAAGGAATACGATCTTGCTATCCTGGATGTTATGATGCCTGTAATGAACGGATTTCAGATCATGGAATCTGTTAAGGATCTGGATCTTGATACTTTATTTATTATAATTACAGGGGACACTACAATGGATTCGGCCATAAAGGCTATAAGAGAAGGTGCATCTGATTATATCAAAAAACCCTTTAATACGGATGAATTAATCATCAGGGTAGAAAATGCGGTAAGAAATAAAAGATCAAAGGATGAAAAGAGAGTAATACAATCAGAAAAAAAACAACTTGAACACCAGCTAAGACAGTCTCAAAAAATGGAGGCTATAGGAACTCTTGCAGGAGGTATGGCCCATGATTTTAATAATACGCTTGGTATTATTATAGGAAATACTGAACTTGCCATGAGATCAACTCCAAAGGACAATACAATAAGGCAATATTTAAATAATATAATCACTGCAAGTTGCAGGGCAGAAGAAATGGTCAGCCGGTTATTAAGTTTTTCAAGATATTCCGATGTGGAGAAAAAACCCATTGATCTTATATTGAGTATTGATGAATCATTGAAACTTCTCAGGTCAAGTTTACCTTCTGATATAGAAATAAAAAAGAATTTTCCTGATTCTCAGCTTGTTATTATGGGTGACCAGACACAGATCAACCAGGTAATGATTAATCTCTGTACAAATTCAGCACATGCCATGAATGGTTCGGGTGGCGTACTTGAAGTAAGTATAACTACTAAAGTAATGGGTATAGATCCGATAACATCGTTTAGTGACTTGCCACACGGCCGTTACGCTGAACTTACCATATCAGATACAGGACATGGTATCCCAAACGATATCATCAAAAGGGTGTTTGATCCATATTTCACCACAAAAGAGCCTGGAAAAGGGACAGGGATGGGACTGGCTGTTGTCCATGGGATAATAAAAAACCATGGCGGCGCTATTAAAGTGGAAAGCATGGTCGGAGCGGGAACCAGGGTTACAGTATATCTGCCAGTGATTGATGCAGTTTTAGACAACAAACCTGTTATGGATGTTGAGTGTATTCCCGGCGGTAAGGAAACCATATTGCTGGTTGATGATGAATACATGATAGCTGACACAATGAAGATTATGATGGAACAGCTTGGTTACAAAGTCAAAGCATTTACAGAAAGCAGCCGGGCGCTTGAAGTGTTTGAAAATAATCCGGATCTGTTTGATCTGGTAATCACCGATATGACTATGCCCAAGATGACAGGTGATCTGCTAGCAATAAAAATTCAGGAGATCAGAGAAAAAATTCCTGTTATAATTTGCACAGGTTTCAATAATAAAGTAGACCCGGCAGCTATTAAAAGCAAAGGGATATGTAAAATACTGACAAAACCGGTCAGGACAACTACGCTGGCAAAAACCCTAAAGGATATCCTTAGTATCAGAAAAAGAGACAGGAGACTTCAAGAGAGGTTTACAACGAAAGAGGATATTTTTGTTGTTTCCAATTCAAGACCTGAAAAGAAACACAGTCTGATTGATATAAGCAGATCCGGTATGTCATTCAAATATTACAGTGTTAAAAACCAGATAGTTGAGAATGGCAAATATTCTATTATGACTTCGGATAAAAGATTTGTTCTTGAAGACATTTTGTGTAGAACCGTATCTGACGCTGTATTAAATCATTCCAGGGATCTTACGGATGTTACCATTCGCAGAAGGGGTATACAATTCAAGGATCTGACAGAAAAACAGCATGAATCCCTGGATTATTTTTTAGAGAATTTTACCAGAGCTGCCGTTAATGCCTGATATATTTCTTTTAATTGTAAAAAGGAGATTCTTTACAACCTTTCTATATTCCGATCTGTTTTATCTATTTAGTGTCCATTCAGAAAGAGATAAATTCTGGAATGGAAATCCAAAAACGACAGTTTTAGATAGACACTATTTAATGTTCAGTTCAAAATTCGCATCATCAGCATATTGTTCAATTGTTCCGGCATCAAGCATAATAGCCATTTCAATAAAAGGCCTCTTGACATCGTACCACATCAGCGGGCCGTGGGTCATACCTTTTGGCAGCCATATACAGTAATTGGTATCAAATTCAAGTTTATCATTGCCAACATCGAATCGCATGTGACATCCCAGATTGGTCGGGTTGTCAGGGTCGTTTCCGAAGTGAAGGACTATTTCGTTGAAGTTGTAGTGGGTCATCCTTGGCACAGGCGGTTCCACCTTATCCCAGATATAACCGAATTCAATATAGTTATTATTCGCCTTACACTGCCGTGAACTCATGTAGGTCATAGTCGGATACATTCTGTATGGTTCCTGGCGTGCGTCTCCAGCTTCTCTCAGGGGGCTTCTTACTACATATTGTTCATAATTGATCTCATCGGTTTTTTTAGGTAGAACGTTTTTGGGCTGGAACATTCCGCTTTTGGTTAAAACAGAGGTGTCACCTGTTCCAAGAATAAATTGCATCATGATATGCGGAGCGGTCCATTTCAGCCAGTTGACCGGTCCAAGTCTTGTTCCTTTTGGTATAAAGAGACTCGTTGTATTACTGAATTCGGTTCTCTGCCCGCCAATATAACACTCAATAGTAGCACCTAAATTCTGGGGATATTTGTAGTCTGTGCTCCAGAAAATATATATCCTGTCATAAGTTAAAGTATGTTCAAAAATATGCGGTTCAGGTTTAGAAGTAATAAAGCTCAGATCAATATGGTAGGGCAAATCAGGAAACAGTTTGTTATTTAGATAAGTCATAATAGGTTCACGCCCCTTAATTTTGGGAAATAGATCCATATCCGGTTGCCTGATAGCGTACTTTTCATATTTTGATTGTGATCTTAAATCAACCATTAGTAAAATCCACCTCAAAAACATTTACTTCACTATAGACCATCAGTGATTCATATTCTCAAGGAGAGGGAAATATGTCAAGGTAATCAATCTGTCATGAGAGTGAGTTGAACAAAAATCTTGGAAAGAGAATTGAAAAGTTGTTTATTGGATAAAAATAATACTATGTGATCAGATAAGTTTTGCCTTTAAAAATACCCTGCTTATCTTTTTCCTGTTTGTTTTTGTTTTAAATTGAAGACAATCCATACCTGAATTATCAAGCACAGCAGCTGAGGGCAGTTCTCTGCTTTTAAAACCCATAGCCCTGCATCCGCATGGAAAGTTTTTGTCCCATGTTATATAATAATATTTGCATTTTAAGCAATCAAGCATATCAGGGTAACTACCTCTGGTCAGCACCGGTTTTTAACATCTCAAGCTGAGTAACAATATTATAATTTTCATTTTTTACTTTGATAAGTTCTTCATCCATCTGTCTGAGTCTTTCCGCTAGTATTTCGGCAAAAATTCTGTATAAAACCGAATTAAAAGCATTTCTATCATTTCCCTTTAAAGTCTGAGTATATGAAGTATCAATTGCCAGACATACCGTAGTGGTAATGGCAACAATTGAAGCTGATCTCGGGGCATTGTCGATTATACTCATTTCACCAAAAAGATCGCCACACCGTTTAAGAGTGTTTATTATTTCACCTTCCTTTTTGATGCCCGTCTCACCCTGTATTAAGAAATATATCAAGCTGCTGTATTCGCCTTCGTCTATAATGACTTCACCCGGGTCATATTTTATTATTCTGCCGGATTTTAAAAGTCCTTTAATATCCTCGTCTCTTATATGTTTAAGCGGGGTTATTGAGCGTAATTTTTTTATTATCTCATTGTTTCCCTGAATATTCCCTGAGTCTCTCATATCCTTTTCCCTTTTCTGTTTATATGCAAAAAACATTCCTGTCAGATCTTATAAAACGCTTTTCTGATCATTTGCAGGTATTTTGTTTTTTTTGCAACGGTTTATGTGCATTAAAACACCTGAAACAGTGCATATCCACAAGAAAATGTCTAAATCCGTTTAATAGAGATTATCCATATTAATGCTGTTTTAAAATCTGAGCAGTTCAGATTTGTACTAACATATTAAAATAATTGAATAAACACATATCATCAGAATTCCCACCCCCGGTTTTTTAAAAGAGTACTAAGGTCTGGCACTGATATTGTATTGACGTTATGCACACTTAAGTGAAGAAATTGTCTTGTGCCATCATGGAACGGATATTCCTTTGATGGATTTTATTAACCTTTAGGTAAAAAGGAGGATTTTGCATGGAGATGTTAAAATTTAGACGGATTTTAGTAATCTTTTTCATTTTTGCATTTGCAGCAGCAGGAATTGCACAAACACCTGATGTGGATAAGATTGACCTGAATAAGGCAACAGTTCAGGATCTTGTCAGGTTGAAAGGTATTGGTGAAACGTATGCAGAAAAGATCATCGAGTATAGAGAAAAAAATGGTAAGTTTGAAAAGATTGAGGATTTAATGAATGTGAAAGGTATTGGTCAGAAGAAGTTTGATTCAATTAAAGACCTTATCTTTGTCAATAAAGAGGGTTAGTCTTTTCTGAATCCATTCCGGAAATTATTTGAATTCCGGAATGGATTTACCATCTATTCCTTCCATTATTCGAAAGATTAATATATATAAAATATTCTGTGCAGTTAAGATCTATTTGAACTTGACTCATTCTGTATATCTCTGATAATAGATTTTAAAATACTTTCATTTTCCAACCTACTAATGAAAAATATAGACTATACATTTGTTACCTATTCTGACGGCAAGGGATTTAAAAAGGAAAATAACTTTATCCACCAAAATAATCTATTTGTAATAATTGATGGTGTCGGCAGAGATTCTCTGGGTTCAAAAGCATCCGATCTGGCCTGTAAAACTATCCTTGAAGCATTTAATAAATATTTTGAAAAGATCAAATCACCTGCTGACGCAATTGCCTATGCCTTGGAGGAAGCAAACAGGGCAATCCTTGAAGAAAGGGTCAGGCTCAATGAAAAGATGGCTGCCTCCGTATGCATTATGTATATCCAGAATAAGATAATGTATTTTTCTCATCTGGGTGATTCAAGAATATACATTTTTCAGGATCATGAATTAAATCAGCTTACACGGGACCATACACTAAGGGAAGAAGATCCTTTCGCAGAAAAAAGGTATGATGATCCCCGTGCACTTCAGGCATTAATAAAAGGTCTCGGAATTCATGAGACATCTGATGTATATATAAAAAAATACCCTCTCGATAAAAAGGGAATGGTCATACTTACTACCGAAAGACTTACAGAAAGAGTTTCAAATAGAGATATACAATGGTTATCTAGGAAGGTTAAAAATCCGAAAAAGATATGTAAAAGCATTATTGAACTATTTCGTAGAAAAGGAGGAGATGAAAATTTTACACTGGGTATAATCAGGTATGGAGTTATACCAATTTGGTTAAGAAAAATTTTATCAATATATATGATTTCCTTTATTGTAATTTTAGCAGGAGTTGGCGGATATTTGATAAGATATAGTGATGATTCTGTATCTGAAATGCGCAATGGTATTATAGAGCCAGTCATTGTTGAGGATCTTGCCGGTGATGAATCCGTAAATACCGGGCCTGAACTGGCGGCTAAGCTACAGTCTGATAAAGGATCAGCCATACGAAAACAGGTTATTGATGAGAAAATAATTATACCGCCTGTTGAAAAATCTTCCGGACAGGATATTGAAACCGATAGTGATTTATACAACCAGGTTTATACCTTCATAAGTGAGTGGAAAAACGCCTGGGAGATGAGTGCAGGGGGTAAAGGTGATTTTGCAAAATATGCTTCTTTTTATTCAAATGACTTTAGATCAGGGAGTCTGGATAAAAAAGGCTGGACATCTGATAAAATAAAAAAAAACAAAATGAAAAAATGGATAAAGGTTGAGATATCGGACATAAAGATATCGAATCCTGATAATAGTGATCAGATTGCTGTCAGATTCTCCCAGAATTACAGATCCTCAAATTTTTCAGTGGTATCTGATAAAATGCTTCTGTTAAAGAAAGTAAATAATACGTGGCTGATAGTGGCTGAACAAAGCAGTTAGCTATAACACGGAAGTTATTTTATAACCTGCAATGGCAAGGGCATGGTGGAGGTTCATGGATTGTTTGAATCCAAACATTGGTATCTTTACAAGTATGTCACATCGTTCACGCAATCTTGCTGCTATTCCATAAACCTCATTACCTAAAATAAGAACACAGGGTGTCTCAGGCAGCCATTCATCTATTAATATAGCATTCGCTGAATTTTCAATGCCAATTACAGGGATGTTTAGTTCACTCATCCATCCAATCAGATCTGGCATATATTCGACCGGTATCCATTTCTCAGCACCCCTTGCAGCCCTGCAAAGCTGGGCATGATCAAGTCTCAGCCACCGGGCATTGTGTACAAGCCTTCTGAAACCGAAATTATCAATGAGCCTGAGTACGGAACCTGTATTATACGGGCTTCTTACCTGGTCCAGTACAATGGTTATATCCAAACGTGGTTCCCATGCAAGTAATCCCTGTGCGTTATCCGGACGTTCCTTTTCTTCAAGGAACTCGGGATTTCCGCTAAAGCCCCTGTGAAATAAAAAGTGCTCATATACAGCCTCTTTATCTGTGAGATATTGGGGAGGAGAATATTGGTCAAGCTCCACCCAGGAATGCATTTCCTTATATCGTTTATAAAAGCCGGTAAAATCACCTGTCTGAAGGGTTTCCCTGGCCAGAAAAGCAAGATATTCATGCTGTCTTGAGGATGATAACTTAATAAATTTACGTTTTCCTATTGTTTCAGCATACTTTTCCGGTTTTGAGCTGATTAGTCTCAACAGGTTTGCCTCCGATTTGGCACTTCTGCCCGTCTGACCACAAAAATCCGTCCTTAACCAGAAGATCGATCTTATTAAATTCTTCAATGGTCAGTTCATTGTGATCTATTTTCTGTTTGTCTACTGTCACCAACTGTCCTAATTCAAAGGGGCTTCCGTCCAATAGTTCCATCTTGTTTCTGTGTTTACAAACCAGGATCATACCCTCTGACTCTATGTCTCTGATCCTTGCTGGTTTCAGGTTGGCAAGAAGAATAACCTTTCTCCCTGTAAGTTCTTCAGGTGTGTACCTGCTTACCAGGCCCGCTATAACACTTCTTGGCCTTTCTTCACCAAGGTCAACCGAGAGCCAGTACAATTGATCAGCATCCGGATGATTTTTTACTTCTATGATCCTTCCAATTTTCAACTGCGCTCGGCCAAAGTCAGATTGTTTTCCGCTGAACTGCTTTCTGAATTTTTCTGCAAGCTTGGGATCAAGTTTTTTATGGACGATTGATGGCTGGCTGATTATATGCCCGTCCATTCCTTGAAACCTGCCTATCTCATCCCATGACCAGTTATCAATATTCAGAATTTCTCTTATATTGTCAGATGTTTCAGGCATAAAAGGGTTCAACACAATAGCAATACTTTTTACCAGATATGCAAGAACTGAAACAGTTGCATGGGCGTGACCCGGTTCTGTTTTTATACGCTCCCATGGCTGCATATCCTGAAAAAATTTATTTCCCATGTTTCCTATGGCAAGTATCGTTCTTAGGGCATCACGTATTTTGACCGCCTCGAATGCCTCGGTCACCTGTTCAAGCTCCTTTTGGCATTTCTCAATGAATGAACTGTGAGATTCAGGCAGTTTGCAGTCTTTTATTACGCCATTAAAGTTTTTCTTTAAATATACAAGAGCACGGTTAACCATGTTGCCTATATTGTCTGTGAATTCCGAATTGACCTTTTCAATAAAGTCATCCCACATAAACTGGCTATCATTTCTTTCAGGCCTATTTGCAAGAAGGTAAAACCGCCACAGGTCGATATGTATGCCTGTATCCTTAACATCATTTCCAAACACGCCGATATTTCTGGATTTGGAAAATTTGGCATTTTCATAATTCAGATATTCAGTTGCATTGATATGATAAAGCAGTGTCCAGTTTTTACCTGTGCCAATGAGCGACGCAGGGAATATTACTGTATGAAAAGGGATATTGTCCTTAGCCATGAACTGATAAAGTGTAACTTTATCAGGGTTCTGCCACCATTCTTTCCAGTCATCCCTATCTTTTGCTGTGATTGATATGTATCCTATTGGCGCATCAAACCAGACATAAAATACCTTTTTTTCATAGCCTGGCCTTGGTACAGGTATTCCCCATGATAAATCCCTTGTGATGGGTCTTGGCTGCAAGCCTTTTTCAAACCAGGAGAGGGTAGTCTGGATTGCGTTATTGGTCCAATCACCCCTTTTGGATACATCATCCGACCATTGTTTCAGTTTGTCCTGGAGTTTATCCAGATTCAAGTAGAGATGGGAAGTCTCTTTTAATGCAGGTCTGGCACCGCATATCTTGCAGCGGGGATTTTTAAGGTTTTCAGGTTCAAGAAGTTTTCCACAATTATCACATTGATCCCCTCTGGCATCTTCATCTCCGCAATGGGGGCAGGTGCCTTCAACATATCTGTCAGCAAGAAACATATGATCCTTTTCACAGTAAACACGGTTTGAAGTCTCTTCTGATATCAAACCTGCCTGCTCCAGGTCTTTGAATATCCCCTGAGCTATCTCAGTCTGCTTTTCAGTTGATGTCCTTCCGAATATATCAAAGGATATATTGAAATGCTCATAAATTTCCCTGTGAAGCGCATGATATTTATCGCATATCTGACGGGGAGTGAGTCCTTCTTCCCTTGCCTTTGTTTCTGTTGCTGTGCCGTATTCATCAGTACCGCACACATATAGTGTTTCATATCCTCTAAGACGGCAGAATCTTGCATAGACGTCAGCGGACAACACACACCCGATGATATTTCCAAGATGGGGAATATTATTTACATAGGGCAGAGCCGATGTGATCAGTTTTTTCATATATGTTACTCCGTTGGTTTTATTTATTAATCAAAGTGGATTGTGTAGCATTTTTAAAGATAACTTTCAATGAATTGAATGACAACTATATGCATAATTTTAGTCGTCTTCTTGTTTTAGTGAGGGTGTTTACCGCAGTTATTGAGGGTTATGTTCCAGCCGGGTCAGCACTTTATCTGAAAAGTATAAACTTAATATAATGGCCATCAGACGGGGCAGTGTGATTTTGCCAAGCAGCCAGGCTAGCCCTAGTGTGGGGGGATAGCCACGACATCTCCGTCATGAACAGGCCAGTCGTTTATAACCGTTACTGCAGGAGACCAATGTGTCACAATGATATGGGTCAATCAATATTATACATGCCCTGACTTGATTGACTTGATAAGTCCAGCACCTTTTTCAGATAATCAGCAGTATAAGATTCTTTTATTTGTATAATCTCCTCAGGTGTTCCCTCTGCAACAATGTTGCCCCCCATATCGCCGCCTTCAGGGCCAAGGTCTATTACGTAGTCGGCGGTCTTGATCACGTCAAGGTTGTGTTCGATCACAATGACAGTATTTCCCATGGAAACAAGATATCTTAAAACCTCAACCAGTTTTTTAATATCTTCAAAATGGAGTCCCGTTGTCGGTTCATCAAGCAGGTACATTGTTCTTCCGGTGCTGCGTTTGCTTAATTCTCTGGATAGTTTAATCCTTTGCGCCTCCCCGCCTGACAGTGTGGTTGCTGATTGCCCCAGTTTGACATAGCCGAGACCGACATCTAGCAGTGTTTTGAGTTTGTTTTTTATATTAGGTATATTTTCGAAAAATTTAAAGCTTTGGTTTATAGTCATATCAAGCACTTCAGCAATGTTCATACCCCTGTATTTTATCTCAAGGGTGTCTCTGTTAAATCTGCTTCCTTTGCATGTTTCGCATAAGACATGTACATCAGGCAGAAAGTGCATTTCGATTTTTATAAGTCCGTCACCATTACATGCTTCACATCGGCCGCCTTTCACATTAAAACTGAATCTTCCTGATTTATATCCTCTCGTTTTTGATTCCGGAAGCATGGCAAACAGATCTCTTATATAGGCGAGAATTCCTGTATATGTAGCAGGATTCGACCGGGGGGTTCTGCCTATGGGTGTCTGATCAATACTTATAACCTTGTCAATATATTCAATTCCCTTTATTTCCCTGACTTTTCCTACAGTCTTTTTTGAACGGTAAAGTTTCTGGGCAAGGGCCGGATAGAGAGTTTCGTTTATGAGGCTGCTTTTTCCGGAACCCGATACACCTGTAACACAAATAAATGTACCAAGCGGAAGTTCCACATCAATATCCTTCAGGTTGTTCTGTGCTGCTCCGCGGATAATAAGTTTTTTACCGGTTCCCTTTCTCCTTTTTTCAGGTACAGGTATTTTAAGTATTCCGGAAAGGTATTTTCCGGTAAGGGAGTTTCCGGCCTTCAAAAGTTCCTTTGGTGTCCCGCAGAAAACAACCTCTCCCCCATGTATCCCGGCACCAGGCCCCATATCAATTATGTAATCAGCTGATTCAATGGTTTCTGTGTCATGCTCAACTATGAGTACAGTATTTCCGAGGTTCTTTAACCTTACAAGATTATCAAGTAATAACCGGTTGTCTTTTTGGTGAAGTCCTATACTGGGTTCATCAAGCACATATAGAACCCCTGCCAGACCTGAACTGATCTGTGTTGCAAGTCTTATTCTCTGGTTTTCTCCCCCTGACAGTGATGAAGAAGTCCTGTCAAGGCTCAGGTATGACAGACCGATATTGTTCAGAAATGATATCCTGTTCCTTAACTCCTTAATCACCCTTTTTGATATCTGTTCCTCTCTTGAGGTCAAAACGAGACCATTAAAAAAATCATATGCCTTTTTTATGGAAAATGCAGTCAGTTCATTTATGGAATGCCCGCCTATCTTTACTGACCTGCTGATCTCGTTTATTCTGGAGCCTTCACATACAGGGCACTCCATTATGTTCATGTATCTTTCAATTTCTTCCCTTGCCTGGATCGAGTCTGTTTCAGTATATTTTCTTTCAAGGGCAGGGATGACACCTTCAAAAGGCCGGTCATAATAATAACGTCTGCCTTCTTTTTCGAAATAAAAATTTATTACAACATCCCCTGACCCGAACATCAGTGTTTGCTGTTTTTCGCTGCTGATACTGCTGAAGGACTGATATATATCGATATCATATTTTTTGCAGATAGAATCAAGCATCTGCTGAAAATATATAGAATTCCTTTTTGACCATGGTGCAATCGCTCCCTCTCTAAGTGAAAGTCCCGGATCAGGCACTATCAGATCAGGATCAAAAAATCTTTTCTGTCCCAGGCCGCTGCATGCAGGGCATGCCCCCTGTGGGTTGTTAAATGAAAACATCTGAGGTGTAAGATCAGGGATACTTATTCCACATTTTCTGCAGGAAGCATTTATACTGAAGAAAATTTCTTCTGAGCCGATAACATCAACAACGGCCTGACCATCAGCCATCCTGAGAGTAAGCTCCATCGAATCCGTAAGGCGATTTTTTATCTCCTTATTGATTATGAGCCTGTCGACGATAACGCTCATGTTATGCTTTTTATTTTTTTCGAGATTGATATCATCGTCCAGCAACCTGATCTCATTATCAATCCTGACACGGGTAAAACCGTCTTTTCTCAGTTTATCAAAAAGCTGACGGAATTCACCCTTGCGTCCTTCTACAACAGGGGCCAGTATCTGGATTCTGGTTCCCTCCTCAAGAGACATTATCCTGTCAACAACGGCCTGTGTTGTCTGAGCAGATATCTCTATCCCGCATTTTGGACAATGAGAATGACCTATCCTTGCATAGAGTAACCTGAGGTAGTCGTATATCTCAGTAACGGTCGCAACTGTTGAACGCGGATTTCTGCTGGAGGCAAGCTGCTCGATTGAAATAGCAGGAGAAAGGCCGTCTATTGAGTCCACATCAGGTTTCTCCATCTGTTCAAGAAACTGGCGGGCATAGGCTGAAAGAGATTCAACATACCGTCTCTGTCCTTCAGCATAAATCGTATCAAAGGCAAGGGAGGATTTTCCTGATCCGGACATGCCGGTAATAACAACAATCCTGTCCCTTGGAATATCAAGATTGATATTTTTAAGGTTATGTACTCTTGCCCCTCTTATCCTGATTTCATTTACAGCCATTTTTTATTTTGAATAACAATGCCGGTTCTTAACCATTTCAGCAGCCATTATTACAGCGGCTTTAAGACTGTTATGATTTGCAATGCCTTTACCTGCAATATCGTATGCAGTACCGTGATCAACCGATGTCCTGATAATAGGTAGCCCAAGGGTAACATTTACTCCATCGTGAAAATGTAAAAGTTTCAGCGGAATCAGCCCCTGGTCATGGTACATGTTTACAACCGCATCGTAATCTCCAGAAACTGCCTTTGTATAAAGTGTGTCTGCAGAAAGCGGTCCTGTAACATCATATCCAGAGTCGATTGCTTTTTCGACAGCAGGACGGATAAGAGTGCTCTCCTCCACACCAAAAAGACCCTCTTCTCCAGCGTGGGGATTTAATGCTGCAACAGCAATCCTGGGCGATTTAATTCCGAAGTCCTTTTTCAGAGATGAAGCTGTTATGAATATTGTCCGGTATATATTCTCCTTTGTGAGTTTTCCGGGTACATCCTTTAAAGCGCAATGAATGGTTACCAGAGTTACTCTCAGTTTACTCCCAGCCAGCATCATCACATAATCTTCCGTATCTGTAAGGTGTGAGATAAGCTGTGTGTGACCTTCATATTTATAACCCACCCTGTTCATGAGGGCTTTATTAAGAGGACAGGTTACCATTGCAGAAATATCTCCTTTTAATGCCATATCAACTGCTGTAAGGATATATTTAACCATGGCCACACCGCCTGAAGGAGTTGGTTTGCCTGCCAGATGATCCTGTTTTTTCAGTGATGATATCTTCAGGACTTCCATATGACCTGCTTTTCCCAGGGCATCTCCAGGTTTACTTATTTCATTTATTATAATGGGTATGGTTGTGTAATCGGAAAGAACCCCAGGATCACCGATTACAACAGGTCTGCATACTCTGAAGACAACGCCCTCTGCCAGCAGTTTGCATATTATTTCAGGCCCTATTCCCGACGGGTCACCCATCGTTATACCTATGACCGGTCTTTTATCTATAATTTTCATAAATGAAATGTATATTTTTACAACTGGTCAGTCAATTTTTTTTGAAGTGTATTTCGATGTATACCAAGAATGCGGGATGCCTCCTTCCGGCTACCACTTGCCCGTTTTAATACCTCATTGATATACTCTTTTTCAAATATATCAACCGCATGCTTGAGGGGCATATCTTTTACTTCCTTTTTATTGATGCTGAAACCGGAAATGCTTTTTGGGAAAATTACATTCCCTTTGGTAATTGTGGCAAGGCGTTCAACAAGGTTCTGAAGCTCACGGACATTCCCTGGCCATTCGTAATGATCTGTAAGTACCTTTATGGCACTGTTAGAAAACTTTTTTAAAGGTTTTCCGTATTTTTTAGAATAAAGGCATAGAAAATGCTCAAGTAACAGAGGGATATCCTGGCGTCTTTCCCTCAACGGGGGGATTTCCACGGGAAACACATTAAGTCTGTAAAAAAGGTCCTCTCTGAATTGTCCTGTTTCAGTAAGATACCAGAGGTTTTTATTGGATGCGGCAATAAACCTTACATCGATTTTTATTAGTTTTGTGCTCCCAAGCCGTTCAAACTCCTTTTCCTGAATTACTCTTAATAATTTTGCCTGCATGGCGATATCGAGTGTATCGACATCATCCAGAAAAACAACCCCTTTATTGGCAATTTCCAGCTTGCCAATCTTTATAGCAGATGCGCCGGTAAAGGCACCTTTCATATGGCCGAAAACTTCACTCTCCATAAGCGTTTCAGGAATAGCCGCACAATTGATGACTACAAAGGGCTGATCTCTCCTTGTTCCAAGTCTGTGGATTGCCCTTGCGACCAGTTCCTTTCCGGTACCGCTTTCACCCTGTATCAATACTGCACCGTCACCATCAGCGATACTGGATATTAATTCGAAGATATCAAGCATCTTCTTATCCCTGCCTACCATCTTTTCAAATGGTTGAAACCTCTCTAGTTCATCCTTTAGGTATGTCACTTCCCTCTGAAGGCGGTGCCTTTCAAGGGCATGGCTGACAATATTTATTATTTCTTCAACAACAAATGGCTTGACTATGTAGTCATATGCTCCCAATCTCATGGCCTCTACAGCGGTTTTTATCTCATTAACAGCGCTAACCATTATAATCTCAACATTGGAGTCGGTTTCCTTGAATTTTTTTAATAATTCAATACCATTGGCATCCGGAAGCAATATATCAAGAAGTATCAGATCGACCGAATTTTCAGCAAATATTTTAACAGCATTTTCACCGCTATCTGCAAGGAGTATATTGTGATCTGCCCCCAATACCATATTAAATGATTGTAAAACTCCATATTCGTCATCCACTACCAGAATGGAAGCCCTGTTATCCATTATATATCCCTTTCACTATATATAAATGAAAAGCCTTGAAACCTGTTGAGTATTTTTAAAAGTATATACTTTTAAAGCCATCCACTGCTCTATACAATCATCGTGCCAAATACCGTTTACAGAAAAATACTTCTATATATATCTTTTTTTAGTGAAAATATATCTTTTTACTTACATCAAGAAATTGACCATTGCACAGCCGGCCTTGAGCCGTATTTTATTACAACTCAACTAATTGTTTGATATTAAAGACTTTTACAGAAGACCGATAACCGGAGACGGATCAATTAAATAAATACTCAAGGTTTTAAATGAAAAATGACCAGCGAGGAAGTTAGAAATCATTTTATAATTTAATTATTTAATAACTGCTATTTTTAATCTCAAAACCTGTTACTCTAGTTAGAAAAATATAAAATTGCACATATATTAGTGCACATGCACATAAAATTGTGCACATTAAAAGTGAAGTTCAAGGCTTAAGAAGAATGCCTCTTTTCTATTTCCCGTTCTAAGTATTTTTACCTGGGATAAATTTATTAATAAAATTAATTTGTTATAAGTAGATATTAACAGTTGCTTTTAAACAGGAAACCCGTCATACACCTGTGTTTTTTTGGCATAGAAATTGAGTCATATTTCATAAAGCTCTTTGAAAAATTAATTATAGAGAAGGAGGCACCATGAGAATGCTAAAATTGAGTAGTTTCTTGCAGGCGAAATTTAACTTTTTTTTGTACACGATTTTTGGATGGGGTGTAATAAAAATATATATGTTTTTATTGTGCAGGTTGTATTTTTTAGTTAATAAAGATGAAAGGAATTCAATTAAAAAATCAGTTAAAGATGCATTAGGTTGCATAAAGAGAAAAAAAGATATATCAAGCCTTATTGAAAGGGTCTTTTCCGGAATATACTCCCATTATTATGAAAAAATTTATATATCTTTTGAAAAGAAGAATAAAGTTGTTGATTTTTTAACTCATCATGTTTCATGTAATGACATACCAATTATTAAAAGCTCACTTATAAAGGGGAGGGGTGTAATCCTGATTACGGGTCATTATGGAGCGATTGAATATATCCCGATAGTACTGGCAATAAATGATATTGATATCTCAATGATAGCTAAATTTAAGACACATCAGCTCAGAAAAAAGGGTTTTGAACAGGCTGCAAATTTTGGGATTCGAGTGATTGATGCTGATAACCGAGGTAGTGTAATAAAAATGGCCATACATGAATTAAAACAAAACCGGGTACTTATTACGCAATGTGATGAAATTGATGAATGGAAGCCATCAGGGGGAAAAATTACATCATTTCTCGGTAAAATAACCGGACTTGACCGGACTATTAATCTGCTTCATAAACGTACAGGTGCTGAAGTGGTATTTGGGGTTATGCACCGTTACAGTCTGAATCAATACAGGTTTATTGCCTATTCTCATGAGCAGATGATAGAAATGACTCGATACATTCCTTTGGCAACAACAGGTGAAGTTGTATTAAAAGTTCTCGAGCAGTTGATCTATAAATATCCTGAACAATGGTACGAATGGAAGAAATATTCTGAAATAATCAACACGCACGGATTGGATTACGAGGAAGAAAGACAGGTGACGGTAATTCATTCACAACCGGTTTTGAATATTAATTAACAAATAAAACTAATTGATATAAATGGAAAAAGAAGTTAATTGCATAAACTCAAAGGCCGTTCTTAATTATCTGAGTGATCATAGTGATCTTGATATTCATGGTTTTCTAGCTGATCTGCATCCTGAATTGGATATGCTTCCGGATCCGGCTTCCTATTTGAAAGATCCAAATAACTGGATATCAAGCGAAGTTGCCTCAGAATTATATAGGAGAGCCAAGGTATCATTAGGAGAGGAAGATCTTCCCTTTAAAATAGCAAAATATGCTGTCACTAAAACATCACTCGGCTATATCCAGAGGATATTTATTAAGGCCTTCTGGTCTATGGAAAAAAGTTATAAAAATGCACAAAAGATCAACGATAAATTTAACAGGAACAAAAAAGTAGAACTGGTCTCAGTTGACAGAAATGGTGCGGTAATAAGATTGCACTGGAACCCGGTGATGAAGACTTCAAAGGATATCTGTCAGTATAATAAAGGTATTTATACTTATATACCCCTGATATGGGGGAGTAAAAATGTGGATCTTAAAGAGAGTTGCTGTTATTTTGATGGGGAACCTTATTGTGAATACATAGTCAAATGGCCGGCCCGGAACAGGATCAACGAAATTTTTTCAAGATTTTTCTCTTCAAAATCAGTTCTTGCTGAAACGATTGAAGAGATGGAGAGGGATAAACATTTACTTGAAAAAAAATATGAAGAGGTTAACCGTTTAAATGTCCAGTTGAATGAAAAGTTCAAACAGCTCCAGGCTGTCCAGGAGACAGGTAAAGCTATTCTTTCCGTTCTCGATCTGGAAAAACTCCTTCATGTCATTATGAGTTCTCTGTCAAATGTCTGCAGGATAAACAGGGCAATCATAATGATTATTAATAAAAAGGAAAATTATCTGGAATACCTTTATGTAACGGGTTTTGAAAATAATATCCCTGAGGAAGTAAAAAATTATCGTGTGCCCCTGGATAGAGAAAATAATCTTTTGACAAGGGTTGCGAATACCGGGCGATCCGAATACATTCCGAATGTTGAGAATTCTAGCCTCAGAAAAGATAACATAATTATTATACATGATAAACCAAGTTCGGTTTTTGCTGTGCCTTTGATAACCAGATCAAAGGTAATTGGAGTTATAGCAACTGACGCTGTTGACGGAACTGGTCTACCGGAGGAGACTAGAAATACACTCGAGGTATTTGCTCCGCAGATAGCCATAGCAATTGAGAATGCCAGATTGTATAAAAAATTAGAGGAGCAGATGGTTGAACTTAAACGGTCTAATGCTCTTTTAAGCAGGACGGAAAAACTCGCATTTTTAGGAGATCTTGCAGCTAGACTGGCACATGAAATCAAAAACCCTATGACAGCTATAGGTACATTTATACAGATGCTGCCCTATAAAATTGATGATGAGGAGTACAGGGGGAATTTCCGTAGAATTGCAATGGAGGAAACAGAGAGAGTCAATAATCTTATTTCAGAACTACTTGACCTTGTAAATACCAGAGAATCAAAGTTTGAATCCTGTCAAATCCATGAAATAATAGAAAAGATGATTCTTCTAATCTCTCCCAAAAGTAAAGCTAAAAAGATAATGGTAGAGAGGTATTTTGATCCTGAAATAAAAAAGGTATGGATTGATTCTGAAAAAATCAAACAGGTGATATTAAATCTGTTATCCAATTCGATTGAATTCACTCCTGAACATGGACTGATTAAAATTTCAACAAACAGGGTTTTAGAAGGTGAAAACGGAGCCGGTATTCGAATTATAGTAGAAGATAATGGTGAAGGTGTACCTGAAAATCTTCTCAATAAAATTTTCGACCCCTATTTTACGACTAAACATAAAAGTAATGATCATAAAGGTACAGGATTGGGACTTTTCATTGTTCATCAGAATATTCAGGATCATTTCGGTACGATTGAAGTTAAAAGTAAGGTAAATGAAGGAACAAAATTCATTATTGATCTTCCGATACACCCCCAGCATCTAACAGGTAACAAAGGAAAAAATATCTAAATGCGAATCAAGGAAGTCGCCATAGCCAGGGTTATCCTGCCTTTTTCAGTAGAATTTACACATTCCCTCAGAAAAAGGCTATGGGTCAGAAATATCGTTGTGATCCTTATCGGGGAGAATGGCAATATCCTTGGCGCCGGTGAGGGCGCCCCAAGGTCCTATGTGACAGGTGAGAATACGGAAACTGCAGAAAAGAACATCAGATTTCTGATAAAAAGGGTTGAATTTCCCTTGCATCTGGAAAGTTTAGAACAGATCTGGCATCTGATTGATGTACTCCCGGACGGAAAAGAGATGAATGCCTCAATATGTGCCCTTGAAATGGCTTTATTGGATGCCTTGGCAAGATATGAAAAAAAACATCTGATAGATTATTTTGCAAAGGACTATTTAACTGATTCCATACAATATGGAGCTGTTATTCCATTGACGACAGAGGAGAAAGCAGAAAATGTGTGCAGGAAAATTAAAAATCTGGGAATAAATAAAATAAAACTGAAAATGGGTGAGGACTACTCACATAACCAAATGCTTCTGGAGACAGTGAAAAAAATTTTTACTGAAGGATATGATCTGAAAGTTGATGTTAACGGAGTGTGGAGTTATGAAACAGGTTTACAAAATCTTGAACTGATACATGATTATTATGTGCATATAATAGAGCAGCCCATGTTTCCCAATAACCCTGACATTGCCAGGTTAAGCAATGAAACAAATAGATATAACATTGATCTGATGGCCGATGAATCTGCATGTTCGCTTGACGATTTAATTGAATTGAATGACAAAGGGTATTATCAGATGATAAATATAAGGCTTTCAAAATGTGGAGGTATGAGGCGTTCACTTAAAATGATTGATTATGTCAGGAAAACAAAAATTAAATTTCAGATAGGCTGCCAGCTAGGCGAGTCCGGTCTGCTGTCATCCGCAGGACGTATACTCAGTCTGCTGTCAAATGATTCTGTTTATTATGACGGATCCTATGATAATCTCCTTCTTGCTGAAAATATTACTCGTATCGATGTGTCATTTGGTTATGGTGGAAAGGCATCGACACTAAATGGTTCCGGGCTTGGAGTGGAGGTAGATGTAGATAAAATCAAGAGTTTGTCGGAGCATATTTCAATAATTAAATTGTAATGATAAATGATCAATTATTGGTATTAAAATTGCAAATGTAAATTGTAAGGAAATGGAGTCTCCCTCCTTACTTCATTCCTAATCTCTGAAAAAAGACCCTGTCAGGGTTGCCCTGACAGGGTCTTTTTTATGAAGTAACGTAACTGATTTCAAGTAATCTATATATAACAATATTATCAATGTGTTATATGTCAGATTTAGTTGTCTGCTTTAAGCCCTGTAAAATGACTTTTATCACGAAAACCTCAAAGATCAATAATAAGTTGATGTTAATATTTAACTATAAATGCAGATGATTTGACCATGTCGACATTTTTTTGACGCTACTGTCTGAAAAGATAATATGAATCATTACTTGACCGTTTTTAATATTTTGTTGTAATATCCATAGCTTAATCACATGAATGCGGAGATGAAAATGATGTTGGAACTAAAACCACAAAAAAATATTTTTAGCAGAAAAGGCCCTGTACTCCTGATTATCATGGATGGAATTGGTATCGGGGAGAATGATGACAGCAACGCCGTATATTTAGCAGATACTCCTGTACTGGATCGTCTGTTTAAATCGGAGTTATATACCCAGCTCAAGGCACATGGGAAAGCTGTCGGACTCCCGAGTGATGATGACATGGGTAACAGCGAGGTGGGGCACAATGCACTTGGAGCCGGAAGGGTCTTTGAACAGGGTGCAAGTCTGGTTAATACCGCTCTCAGAAACGGGAATGTTTTTGCGTCAAAATTATGGCATGACATAGAATCCCGTTCTAAAAAAGGAGGAACGATTCACTTTATCGGGCTTCTTTCGGACGGAAATGTCCATTCTCATATTGATCATCTTATTATATTTATAGATAAGTGCTTGGAATCAAGAGTTAAAAAGGTAAGGATTCATATCCTTCTGGACGGAAGAGATGTGGGTGAAAAGAGTGCACTCAACTATATTATTCCGATCCAGAGGAAACTTGATGA
>CAZSZQ010000003.1:42894-63665 GCA_964610475.1 uncultured Desulfatiglans sp. | reverse complement strand
GGCATACTCATGGTTGAAGGCTTTGTAGCAACCACACTCGATACAGCGGTTCGTATCAACAGGTATCTGTTTGAGGAACTCTGGTCGATAATCTTTAAAAAACCGCCAGCATGGTTAAAATCCTATCTCTTTAATTCAGGAATATCCGTCGTTCTCATGCTGATACTGGCCTTTACAAATGCGTTCAGCGCCATATGGCCTGTTTTCGGGACGGCCAACCAGCTCCTGGCCGCACTTACTTTAGTAACCCTGGCCGCATGGCTTGCAGCTAAACGAAAAAAAACCGGATTTCTCCTGCTCCCCGCATTCTTTATGATAGTAACGACCATCTTCGCCCTTGTATTTCTTGCTCAGAGATATCTTGCAAACGCAAATTATATCCTGCTTACCGCCGATATCGTGATGATATTGCTGGCAGCAGGATTGATAGGCGTTGCGATAAAGACATTTATGAAAAGGAACAGAGGATAGAGCTTTGAGTTAGACGGAAAATACTATTGTACGGAGATTAGGCCGGATGGCAGAATTAAAGAAAAAGAATAACCCTCCCGAAGAACTGCGAAGGGAAAAGGAAAAAAGGATCATGGATGCTGTCGGGCTTAAAATACCTGACAGAGTGCCGGTATGCACTACAATAGGTTATTTTGCGGCTAAGTATGCAGGTATACCATGTTCCGCGGCCTATTATGATTTTAATGCATGGTATAAGGCCTATAAGAAGACCCTGACTGATTTTCAGGCTGACATGATTTTCCCGCAGCCGTTTACACCGGGTAAGTTTCTGGAAATACTGAATCCAAAGGCGATTCGATGGCCCGGATACAACTCTGATCCCCGTTTCGGTCATCAGGCTGTTGAGATTGAAAATATGAAGGAGGGAGAGTATGAGGCGTTTATTAATGATCCCTCCGATTATCTGTTCAGAACAATTCTCTCTCGTACAAGTGAACACATGCAAGGCTTTGCCAGATTTCCAAAACTCTGCGATCTGGATAGCGGCGCCATAGCCCTGCGTTTAATGGCTGATGCATTTTCTGATCCGGAAATTGTCCGTTCCATTGAAATCCTTCTTGAGGCAGGAAAGGAGCTGAATAAATGGAAAGAGAAGAAAAAAAAATTTGATCGAATGATCCTTGATCTGGGTTTCCCTTCCATGTTCAATGCGGCTGCAATGCCTCCGTTTGATATCATCTCCAATGGCATGAGAGGCCTTAAAGGGACTGTACTGGACATGTACAGGCAACCGGATAAGGTTATAGCTGCCTGTAATAAAATACTGGGATTGACTCTTGCAAGGCCCCTTCCGCCTCCAAATGAAAATGGAAATATCAGGGTTTTCATGACCAACACAAGGGGCTCCGATCAATTCCTCTCAAAAGAGCAGTTTGACAGGTTCTACTGGCCCACATTTAAAACACTTGTAAACACTCTTATCAAAAGAGGGGGTACCCCCTGTATCTTTTTTGAAGGTGATTTTTCATCGCGCCTGGAATATCTACTTGAATTTCCCAAAGGAAAAGTGCTTGCACGTTTTGATTCCACTGATATTTTCAGGGCGAAGGATGTTCTAAAAGGACACCTCTGCATAGAAGGTAATGTTCCTGCTTCATTACTGCAGACAGGGACACCGGACGATGTGAAAGAACACTGTAAAAGGCTTATTGATTACTGCGGAAAGGACGGAGGATATATCCTGTCTCCCAGGAGTTCAACAGATGAGGTCAAACCGGAAAATCTGAAGACAATGATAGAATTCACAAAGGAATATGGTGTTTATTAGTCATTACAATAAAAATATTTTATCTATTATTCTTTTCATTATTCTTACTTCCAACGGACATTTAGCAAAAGCCGATGATGGGATATATGAATCAGGCCTTAATAAACTGATCTCAAATGGCGGTTTTATTGCCATGAAAGAGGGCAGGCTGAAACATTCATATAACCCGGACAGGCAGTTTATCCCTGCAAGCATCTGGAAAATTGTAATATCTCTTGCAGCCCTTGAGACTTTGGGTGAAGGATACAGATTTAAAACCGAATTTTATCTTGATAAAATGAATAATCTTTATATTAAAGGATTAGGTGATCCATTTCTCGTTTCTGAAGAGATTGATTTGATATTCAAGGAAATGAATAAAAAGGGGATATTTGAGATTAACAATATATATCTGGACGATAGCTCTTTCAATCTGAATGACCCGGCTCCAGGGGTTAGTCCGACTCTTAATCCGTATGATGTAAAAAACGGCGCGCTGGCTGTGAACTTTAATACTATAAATTTTTATGTTGATGCGAACGGTTCTGCAAGATCGGCTGAAGATCAAACCCCGACCGTTGCAATCATGCGGGAACTTGGCAGGGGTTTTAAAAAAGGAACTCATCGTATCAATATTTCAAATTCCAGTGAAAATGTAATAAGGCACGCAGGAGAACTATTCAGAGCCTTCCAGGCCGGCAATAAGATTCCCGGAAGGGGCATAGAAAAATTTTTAAAAACACCTGACCACCTGCAACCCTTTTATATCCATCACTCATCAAAGACACTTATTGATGTTATAAAATCAATGATGCTCTATTCCAACAACTATATTGCCAATCAGATATATCTTACCCTGGGGTCTGTTAAATTTGGTTACCCTGCAACATGGGAAAAATCCAGGATATCTTTAAGGGAATATATCGATACAAATCTCGGTGAATATTCAAATGTGATAATATTTGACGAAGGGTCGGGTATTTCAAGAAATAACCGGATTACCGTACGCGCCATGTTAACAGTATTGGAAAGATTCAAACACTACGCCGGGTTGCTCCCCCTTGAAAAAGGAGCCTATATCAAGTCAGGGACATTAAAGGGCGTTTATTCCTATGCGGGCTACATTGTAAGAAATGATGAATACGACGCCTTTGTTATAATCCTTAACCAGGATAAGAACAATCGTGAAAGGATACTGGATCTTATCCGGTAACCTTAACTATCTTGTCACCAAACCCGATAGTGATCTTCTGGCCAGGCTCTATCCGCAGGTAATCTTCTTCCGGCCATATACCATTGAGCAGGTCTTTAATCAGGCTGATATCCCCTTTTATTTTTTCAAAACGCCAGCCTTTTAACTCTGCTTCCTTTCGAACAAATTCCACCTCTTTGTTACAGTCAATATTATCATGTTCAATAAACACAACTCGCTCATAGTGCTTTGTCATATCGCCCATGGAGGCAATTATTCTGTCAGCTCTTTCTTTACCCATGCGGCTTACCATCGCTTCATAGGCCTTTTTATCATACGGTTCTGCTGTTGATGCACCCATACCGGAATTACCGGTTGCACTATCAAGCCGTTCCATATAGTCCTTTGTGTACCATATTGTACCAGGACATTTTTTCTGCTGCTCTTTGTATTCCTCCTTTGACCCCAGACACAGGGTAATACAGTCATGGGCGCGCGGCATTACAATCGGTATGCCTCTGGCTGTAAGCCCTGCGGTTGCCTGTCCGCAAAGGCCGTAGCATAACAGTATCACATCAATGCTCATATCGGTAACATTATCGATTTTATTCTGAAGTATCCTGTTAAGTTCCTTTGGCTTTATATGCTGTCCCATTGAAACAAGTTCCACGTCAATAAGATGGGGTGAAGATGCAGCGCACAGGTATACCTGCCTTGCCAGTGCATCACAACATATACATTTGCATTTCATACTTATTCTCCTGCAGTGAATCAGTTATAAAACAATTCCTGAGGGATAAATTAGCATGGTGATAAATCCGAGTCAATTAATGTTATAATATCCATTCTGTCACATGAAACCCTTAACAATTATACCTTTATTTTTTAATGTCCGTCTGTTATAGACTATGATCTATCCGATCTTCGGTCATATATTTAAGACAATATTAACAAGACTTTTCATAAATCCGGATATTTTATTACAAGGAGTAGAATTTTATGAGATTGTTACTGATATTTTTACTATTCCAAACAGCAGTATTCGCCCAGGATATTCCGGCCTATAAAAATGCCGGCCTGCCTGTGGAAGACAGGATTAACGATCTTCTCCCCAGGATGACTCTCGAAGAAAAGGTGGCTCAGCTTACAAGCACCATGCCCATGCTGGGTTTCAATTCTGATTCAGAGACATCATTTATTGACAAAGATGGTAAATTTCTTCCTGAGGGCGCTGCAAGATTTTTTAAACACGGTATCGGCCAGATATCAAGACCGGGAATAAGGCTCGGGCCAGGGGAGATGGCTGAGTTTACAAATACTGTTCAGAAATGGGTTGTAGAAAACACACGTCTGGGTATTCCTGTCATGTTTCATGAGGAGGCCTTGCACGGGCTTGCCACTGCAAAGGCAACCTCCTTTCCCCAGGCAATAGCGCTTGCGTCAACATGGAATACAGATCTGGTAAATGAAGTATTCACTGTAACCGCCCTTGAGGTGCGTTCAAGGGGCGCCCAGCAGGTTCTCTCTCCGGTGCTTGATATAGTAAGAGACCCCAGGTGGGGAAGGACAGAAGAGACATATGGCGAAGATCCATACCTTGCTTCCAGGATGGGGGTGGCTGCAGTAACAGGATTTCAGGGAAACTCCGTATTTATTGACAAGTCCCATGTTATTGCAACAGGAAAACATTTTGCCGTACACGGCCAGCCTGAAAATGGCACAAATGTCGGTCCTGCAAACTACTCTGAAAGGGTCATACGCGAATACTTCTTAAAACCGTTTGAAGCGGCCGTTAAGGAGGCAAATCTTCAAAGTATAATGCCTTCCTACAACGAGATAGACGGACTTCCCTCCCATGCAAATATCAGGCTTCTTGAAGGCATCCTCAGACAGGAATGGGGGTTCAAAGGTCATACCGTTTCGGACTATTATGGGATTAAGGAACTGATGGAAAAGCATCATGTAGCAACCTCAAAGGAGGATGCCGCGAGACAGGCGGTCGAGGCGGGTGTGGATATAGAACTGCCGTATACTGAGATGTATGATGCCCTGATTACCCTTGTTATTAAAGGAGTGGTTTCCGAAAGTGCAATAGACAAATGTGTTGCAAGGGTTCTGCGTTCAAAGTTCATTACCGGTCTTTTTGATGATCCTTATGCTGATCCAGACTACGCAGAGGAGGTCTTTAAAAAACCTGAACATAAAGCCCTTGCATTAAAAGCGGCCAGAGAGGCAATAATTCTTTTGAAAAATGATAAAAACATCCTTCCCCTTTCAAAAAATGAATTTAAAAAAATAGCAGTAATAGGCCCCAATGCAAAGGGAGTACATCTGGGTAACTACAGTGGGTTTTCTGAAGGAGGAGTCGATATCTTACAGGGGATAAAAAATACAATCTCTCCTGACCAGGAAGTAATATACGCTGAAGGCTGTAAGATAACAGAGACGGACCCGACCGTATTCAGCTTTGAGGAACCGAAACCGGGTGATCCTGAAAAAAATAAAAAGCGTATAAAAGAGGCGGTAAAGGCCGCTAAAGAAGCCGATATTATTTTACTTGCTCTCGGAGGAAATGAGTTCACTTCACGTGAGGCATGGATTGGCCACCTTGGCGACAGGGACAGTCTTGAACTCCCTGGCAATCAGAATGACCTTGTCAAGGAAATGGTTAATCTGAAAAAACCCGTTGTCGTATTTCTTATTCATGGCCGTCCCAATTCCATAACTTATATCGTGGAAAATGTGCCGGCGATTCTCGAAGGATGGTATCTTGGTCAGGAAGGGGGCAATGCTGTTGCAGATGTCTTGTTCGGAGAATATAATCCGGGCGGTAAACTCCCGATATCTGTTCCCCGGTCCGTTGGTCAGTTGCCGGTTTTTTATAACCATAAACCTACTGCAAGACGGGGATATGTCGATTCTACGTCCGAACCCCTCTACCCTTTTGGCTGGGGATTAAGCTACACTACCTTCAAATATGATAACCTTACTCTGGCATCTGAAAAAATCGGCATCATGGGTAAAACAAAAGTAACAGTTGATGTGACAAACACCGGTAGCCTTAAAGGTGATGAAGTTGTTCAGCTGTACATTAGGGATGAAGTGAGTTCGATAACCAGGCCGGTCAAGGAGCTTAGAGGATTTAAGCGCATAACACTTGATCCGGGAGAGACAAAAACCGTTGACTTTATGCTAGGGCCTGAGGAACTCTCTTTTCTAAACAGGGACATGCAAAGGGTTGTTGAACCGGGAACATTCAAGATAATGGCTGGAGGAAACTCAGTGGATTTAATTGAGACAATGCTGGAAGTCCACGATTCAAAATAGCCTGAACACTGCGGCGGGCTCCCGCCAGTATTAAGGCCACACAACACCGCACTTTTTATGTCTGGCCATATCCCACAGTTTTTCATTGTTTCCCTTTTGGAAAATACAGTCCGGCATGGGGCACATCACCATATGTTCCTCATGCCGTTTTATTATCCGGGATATCCTTTCTTCAGGCCATGATTTATCCCAGCCTAGGCCAAGATCTTCATTGACTATGATAACATGAATCTGTGTATGGGGAGGCCCGCTCTCTATTATGCTCGTAACCGCACATGCCCTGGAAGGGCCTATGCAGTCATGACAATGACTGTTTTTGATACAAGGTGAAGCGGCACCTTTTCTTTTCAGATGCTCAGGTGCAATAACATTTTTTACCCTGTCCATACCTTCCTCAAGGTCTTTGACGATCTTATTTTTACCGACAACCAGTATCGTTAAAGGATGCCCCCAGATCATACCTGCCACCCTGTTTCCATTGCCGTCCACATTGATTATTCTGCCATCTTCTGTTACAGCATTTGAACCGGTAAGAAAAACGTCGCATACTGTTGCCTCAAGCATGGGCCAGAATCCATTATCGAAATGGGATTTAAGGTCAGTTATCATCTTTTCAGGATTAAAGCCGCTGATTATTTTGTTTCCCCGTTCTTCAAGGGCTGTTACAGCCTTCACCTGTCTTACGCTTGATGAATCACCAATACCGACAACCGCATCTTCAGGGACAATGCTCAAAACCAATTTCCTGGCATGGTCGCCATCTTCAGCCGCCAGGCCGGTCATTTTTCGGTTTTCCAGTGCTTTTATTACTTTATTAATAACAGAGTCTCTCCCTTGTGTATCTGACTTTTTTTGACTCATTGTCTGCTCCTCTTTATCCACGGCATCATGGCGGTGAGCCCCCCATAATATTTATCAAATGCCGGATAACAGGGGTTTGAATAAAAAAATTTTTTCTGTTCTTCCGATACTGATGTACCAAAATAAATCATATTTAAAAAATCGACAAGATTCTGTTTTTCTGTGCCTCGTCCTGCCAGTGTCCGTCTCCGAATCAATCCCAGAACCTCATTTGCGGGGGATGTGCTCCAACCGTAAACATTACCAAAAGACTGATATCGGTAAATAGTTGCGCCTCCGCATCCGGATGCCCCGGGACTTACTATGTCAAACCTCTCGCCAAAAAGCCCGGCAGCCAGCGCCGCCCCTGTTAAAAGGGCAAACATAAAAAGAAAAAAGATAATCACTATGGATAATAGCCTAATTATAATCCGGCTCCTGTTATGGAAATGGAAAAATAGTCCGTAACACCAGAAAAGACAATGAGAAATTATCAGTAAAAAATACTATTTAATAGCAGGATTAATAAAAAACGCACGAAAATCTTCTTAAAGTAAAAATCTATCGTGCGTTTTTATCTGCTTGCAAACTTTCTCATGAGAAAGCGTTTCTAGTCTTTATACCCCTTAAAATATTTCAAAAACTCCGAGTCTGTTGAGAGTATGAGAGAGCTATCTTTGTCAATGCTCTGCTTGTATATATCAAGGGTCTGTGTAAAGGAATAGAATTCAGGGTCTTTACCAAAGGCCTGGGCATAGATGAGTGTTGCTTCAGCGTCAGCCTTACCCTTTATCTCCTGGGAAGTCCTGTAGGCCTCGGAGGTTATCCTTTTCATTTCTCTTTCTCTGTCACCCTCTATCTTTCTAGCTTCGCCCTGACCTTCTGACCTGAACTTTTCCGCTATCTGCTTTCTTTCTGCAATCATCCTTTTAAAGACAGATTCCTGGACGCCCTCCTCATAATTTATTCTTTTTATCTTGACATCAACAAGCTCTATTCCAAACTCTGTAAGCTTTGGTTGCGCCTCAAGGAGTATTCTTCTGGTTATTTCTTCCCTTCCCGTTTTGACACTGCCGATAGCTACATTGCTCTTATCTCCGGCAAGGCTGACAACAATTTCATCCATCTCCAGTTTACGGTCAGTGTTTCTGACTGTTTCAAGCAGGGGATTGGAGGTTATGGCATTTCTAATTGTCGAGTTGATAATATTATTCAATCTCGAAGTGGCGGCATCTATATTGTTGAGTGTCTGAAAATATTTTAGCGGATCAACTATTTTCCATCGGGCAAAGGAGTCTACCCAGATAAATGTTTTGTCAAGGGTAGGTATCTGGGCAGGTTCAGCGTCCCATGCCAGAAGGTTTTTGGGAAATACGGTTGCTGTATAATATGGGATCTTGAATTTCAAGCCAGGTTCCCTGATGGATTCGCCTATGGGCTTTCCAAACTGTGTAATAACCACCTGTTCTGTCTCATCAACCACATAAAAAGACATGGAACCTATTATCAATAAAATAACTATTACTATAATATAAGGGCTTGTTTTCACTTGCTACCTCCTGTGGGCGATGCTGCCTTTTCAAGATTAAGAAGCGGAAGCATGTTTTTCTGCTGTGCATCCAGTATATATTTATTGCCCAGTTTTGGGAAAACATCCTTCAATGCCTCCAGGTAGAGCCTTCTTTTAGTTACATCCTTTGCCTTTGAATACTCCTCATAAAGGGCGATGAACCTTGTTGCATCGCCCTGTGCCCTGTTTACGCGGTCAAGGGCATAGCCTTCTGCTTCACGGATCGTTTTTTCGGCCTGACCTTCTGCCTGGGGGATTGTCTTATTGTATTGTTCCCTTGCTTCCAGGATCATCCTCTCCTTTTCCTGCTGGGATTGATTGACCTCGTTCCATGAGGGCTGGACACTCTCAGGGACAGTTGTCTGTTGCATTTCAATGGTGGTGACATTTATTCCGGTCCCTGCCTCATCAAGTTCTGTCTGAAGCAGTAACTTGGCATAATCAGCAATTTCACCCCTCTTGTTTATTACCTCGTTGATGCTCCTGTCGCCGATAACAAGTCTCATGGTTGCTTCTGCAAGGTCCCTCAGTGTGGATTTTACATTTCTCACCTTGAATAGATAGTTGTATGGATCTTTGATGTTATACTGTACAACCCAGGGCACAATCGCAACGTTAAGGTCACCTGTCAGCATCAGAGATTCCTGTATGGATGAAGATCCAGAAGCATATCTGCCCCTTGAAGCGGCGGATATGGGTGTCCCGAACTCCTCTGTCTGAACCTTAAGTACAGAAACCTTTGTAAGGGTCTCAATACCTGAAGGCCATTTAATGTGAGGCCCGGGCATGGTTGTGCGTGAATATTTTCCAAAACGCTGAATAACCCCAACCTCTTCCGGGTCAATCTTGTAAATTATATTGTAGGCAAGGATAACAAAAACCGCTATTGCCACGAGTATCCAGACCCCCGGAAATCTCCCTTTGAAATTTTTTATTTTTTCAATAACTTCATCCACCTGTGGTGGAGACCCGCCCTGTCTGGACCTTTTCTGCTGCTGCAGTTTATCCCAATCCCATGCCATAATTATCCCCTGATTTATATATTTAGCTTAGGGAGCCATTCTAACGGCAGGCACGGTTTTAGTCAAGGTTTAAAGGGATTATCTATGGGGCATTTTATTAAATTTATTGGATTTTCAAATGACTGTTTATTTTTTTTTTATATTATTGTAAGTATTGAATATCTATATCTCTAAAAATTATCTTTCATCTATTTGCTAATTTTCAAAAGGAAATTAATAAATGAAACAGATTAATAATACCTTTTTTATTACTTTCCTTCTAAGTATCGTATTATCCTGTGCTACAATACCCTCCGTTTTGCATGAGAAATATAAACTTGATAATGAACTTGAACCGGTTGAGCAGATAAATGAATTAAGAATATCAGGCTGGGATCAGGTAGATAATCAGTCTGTTATCCTAAATGCAAATATGGATGAATATTATCTGCTCATATTATTCCGGCCCTTAGAAAATATGGCCCCAAATCTGACAATAGGTATTTCGAGCTCAGTTTCAAGTATCAGGGCAGGCTATGACAGGATTTATGTGAAAGGCCTTTCAACAGGTGTTCAAGATTATCTTATTAAAAAGATATACAGGCTCAATGGGGCGAAACAGGTAGAGGAGATAAAAGACCGGTTACTGAAAAAGTAATCCCTGTCAGGTTACAGACTGTTTTTTAAAAATGCTGGTATGCATATGACCGAAGATAATAAAGGTTCCATGACCTCTATAAAGGACATACTTGGGGCTTTACTCTCACAGCCAAATCTGAAATTTAACCCGGGCGATGCAGAGATATGGGAGGTATGGGATGAGGTTGTAGGGCCTGCAATAGCAGAACATGCACAACCTTCTAATATTAAGAAAAAACAGCTTAGAGTTCGTGTTGCTGAACCAATATGGCTGCAGGAACTGGAATTTGTAGCGGATACGATTATAGAAAAGTTAAACCGGCGATTGGGCAGGAAAGCTGTTGAAAAGATAATATTCAGGCTTGGTTCCCTATAGAATAACTGCCCTGACCTATCAAAGGTGGCAAAATAGTCAAACCGTTCTTCCCTCCGAGCCACGCTTCCATGAGAACAAGTTTTGCATTAGCCCGCATGTCAGGATAAACGACCCTTATTTTTTTTGGTTCAAATCCTGCCTGTTTGAGTTTATCAATAAGGTCCGCCAGTCTCTCAGCAGGATAAATCAGAGACAATCTTCCCTTTGTCGTGAGGAGATACTTTGCGGCAAAAATAATATCATCAAGCGATGCATAAATCTCATGGCGGGCAATTGCTCTTTGATGATCAGGGTTTATCCTGCCGCTTTCTTTCTGCCTGTATGGAGGATTACACACCACAACGTTAAAAGACGATGCAGGTAATGGCGCATTTCTCATATCACCAATGATGATGCTCATTTTTGTATCAAGATTGTTGAGCTTTGCATTGCGAATGGCCTGACTGGCCAGTTCAGGCTGTATTTCAATACAGTAGACATGCTTGAGGGGTTTTGAAATAATGAGAGAAAGAGGAATTACCCCACAACCTGTCCCGAGGTCAACTATGGTGTCATGTTTTTTAGTGGTTACAAAATCGGAAAGAATGATTGCATCAATTGAAAACCTGTAACCTGTTTTTGACTGAATAATTTGTAACCTTCCATCCATAAAAGGATCAATAGTTTCGCCAGGCAAAAGATATATTTCAGATGATTTGGATGTTTTCATCAGGATCTATCTTGTTTAGTACCATCCCTGTCAGGACTTTAGGGAAAAAATAGGTCGATTTCCTGGGCATTGTTAAAAACTCCCTTGCCACTTCCTGCACCTGCTCGATCTTTGTCGGGTTTAGCAGAAAGGCTGTTTCACATTCACCCGAATCAACCAGAGAGAGTGTAGATACAATGTTGCTGTTGTATTGGAATATACCATCATTGTCCATATCCGTTTTTGTGAATTCCAGTATCCTCCGGAGTATCAGCCTTGATAAAACAATAACGTCCAGTTTTCTTAAAGACGGGTGCAGGTCTTTTTCAAGTTCATCCATTACTCCTTTTTTCATCGATAACAGGTAAAAATTACTTGCTTTATTACAGTGAAAAACAAATGCGGATGTCTTTGATCCTTTTTCAGCCAGTGCTGACTTGAGCCTCAGAGCACGATCATTTTCATCTGCCGGAGAAAAAGTAATTTTTTCAATATCAAACCACTGCCCGGACTTCTCGAGGAAACTGACCGGATCAAACCCTTCCTTCTTTTTAATAAGACGGTGTGAAGGAAGTATAGTAAGACCGTCCTCTCCCATATCTGCAAGGTACATCATAACATATTCATAAGACCTGCCGGTGCCTGTACCATATCTTTCCCTCATAAAATTCCTGAAATTTCTTGAGGTCTCATACCTGTGGTGTCCATCTGCAATAAATATTGATTTACCTCCCATGGCCGTGGCAACTTTTTTAATGACTTCTTTGTCCGTAATACACCACATTTTATGATCTGTGCCATCCCTGAAGGTAAAGGATATTTCAGGAGGGTTTTTGATAAATTCCCTCAGTGTATCGAGTATTCCTTCACCTGAATCGTTATACAGTCCGAAGACCTGGCTGAGTTGCACGGAACATGCCTTCAGGAGCTTAAGCCTGTCATCCTTATGGGCAGAAAAGGTCTTTTCATGGGGCAGGATAACAGATGAGCCCTCTTCCTCTATTTTTACGAGGGAAATAAAACCCCACCTGACCCTTTTGTCTGAATTATCGCCCGGATCATACGAATGGGATGTCAGATATATTGCGTTTTGCTTCGATCTGGTAAGAATGTCCTCTGATTCCCACTGTTTAAGATAGTCTTTTGCCCTTGTATATCT
This sequence comes from uncultured Desulfatiglans sp., assembly GCA_964610475.1. Taxonomy (GTDB): domain Bacteria; phylum Desulfobacterota; class DSM-4660; order Desulfatiglandales; family HGW-15; genus JAAZBV01. Next base: position 51,114 of record CAZSZQ010000003.1, on the reverse strand, counting down.
GTTGATAAGATCCGAATCCCCCTCCTTTTTTTTCCCGAGTTCCAGTCTTATTATATTGTTGGGATGTGCATCATAATATTCTTCCTGCTCCTTTTCAGATATAACATCATAGGGTGGGGTAAAAATATTTTCTAAATTTTTAACTTTGTGATAATTATATGTCAAACCCCTGAAGGGCGCTATTATAGCCATTTATTTAAGAATCCTCCAATGCCGTTTTGGATATTTCCTATCAGATAATGTTGTCTTGTCAACTAAAAAACCGCTTTTAAAAGAACCTTATAACAAACGGTCATTTTCATGGTCAAATAAATGTCATTTAATCTGATTTGACATTTCCTTAAAAATCTGCAATTAATCTGACAAAATATTAAAATATTTCTTTTGAGGAAATTCTCTACTTAAACACTCTATTCAATTTTAAATATTATCGGCAGGAACAAACAGGTTTTTCCAAGGATTTTAAAAGAGCCACATCTATATCTGAAAAAAGGAAGCATGACTAGAAATAAAAAATTCATATATTATCTGACATTGGTGCCCCTGATTATTATTATCATCATTTTTGCATGGCTTTTTACCTTGATTTTTGAGGATGAACAGCCTTCTGTTTTGTTGACGCCTCTTCCCGGATATATCTCCCAGAAACAGGAATTACAGGTGAATATGAGTGATATGAAGAGGGGTCTGAAAGCATTCAGGGTTTCCTGTACCCAGGGGAATAATGACGTTGTTTTATTGGAAATGAAATTTCCCTTTGAAGGGTTTTTAAATAAAAATGGTGTGCGGCAATTCAGTAAGACATTCCAACTGGATCCGTCTCAGCTCAAGTTTATTCAGGGAAGGCTTGAGCTTAATATACAGGTATGGGATTACAGCAGAAGAAACGGCGGGGACGGGAATATGAGTGTTATTAAACATTCAATGATTGTCGATACTATTCCGCCGGCGTTAAGCGCTGTAAGTAAAATGCATAATGTCAACATCGGTGGTACAGGCCTCGTCATATACAAAACATCTTCTGACACAACCGAAAGCGGAGTTTATGTAGACAATCTCTTTTTTAAAGGTTTTCCAGTAGACTCAGGTGTTAAGGATGGAGCCTTTCTGGCCTATTTTGCAATTCCTTTTGACATGAGCCAGAACCCTGAAATCTATCTGTGGGCAAAAGACAAGGCAGAAAATACGGCACGTGCTACCTTTTATTATAAAATCCTGCCAAAAAATTTTAAAAACGATAATCTGAACATAAGCGACAGCTTTCTGAAACGCGTCCTCCCCTATTTTGATTACTACGGTTTTGATCCTGCATTAAGTAACAAGGATAAGTATCTGAAGATCAATAACGAATTAAGGGTAAAGGACAATAATATCTTATATGAACTGCTTAAAACTACCAACCCCTCCAGACTCTGGGAAGACACCTGGCTGAGGATGAAAGGTTCTGCAGGAATGGCAAGGTTTGCCGATCACAGAACCTATTTTTATAATGGCGAAAAGATAGATGAGCAGTATCATATGGGTATTGACCTTGCATCAACTGCAAACTCTCCTATCGAGGCATCAAACAACGGGATAGTTGTTTTTGCAGAAAGAAACGGTATATACGGGCTTACTGTTATATTGGACCACGGCCAGGGGCTGGCTTCTTTATACGGTCACCTGAGCAGTATAAATGTTAAGGTTGGCGACAGTGTAAAACGCGGAGACATAATTGGTATTTCAGGCCAAACCGGGCTGGCAGGGGGAGATCACCTGCATTTCAGCGTGCTTGTACATGGTACTTTTGTGGATCCTGTTGAATGGTGGGATCCTCACTGGATAAAGGACAATATCATCATGAAGCTTGATCTAATAGAAGCCCAGCAATAACAAGGGCTTTTTACCGGAGATATTTTAAATTTAAAAAAAACCAGATGTGAATAACCTTATTGTGCTCAAATCCATTTAAAGAGATTTTGAATACAAAATCCCCACTTTTAAAACGTATAAAACGTCATATAACAGGGCATATACATGTATTTTTTGCTGCAACACCCCCTGGCTTTGAAGAGCTCTGTAAATATGAACTCATGCGGCTCCCCATTAACAAAAACGGGATAAAAACCCTTGATGGGGGTGTTGAGTTTTCAGGGAAGCTTCATGACTGCTATCTTGCCAATCTTCATCTGAGGACGGCAACCCGTATACTGATTAGGGTAGCCCGATTCAATGCTCCAAATTTCAGGAGGCTTGAAAAAAATCTCAGTGAGATCCCGTGGGAATTATATTTAATGCAAAACAGTATGCTGAAGGTCTCCGTCACAACAAGACATTCCAGGTTGTTTCATAGTAATGCGATTTCAGAACGGGTTATTCACTGCATAAACTGGCGTAAAAATGTGACACCGTTTTTAATGGATGAAAACAATAATATTGGACTTCAACATATCTTTATCCGTTCAATAGAAGATCATTTAACTATCTCTCTTGACTCCAGTGGCGACCTGCTCTACAAGCGGGGCATCAAGAATCACACAGGCAAGGCGCCTATACGTGAAAATCTGGCAGCCGCTGCATTATTGAAAGCAGGATATACAGGAGAAGAGTTGCTTCTTGACCCGATGTGCGGTACCGGGACATTTTCTATTGAAGCTGCAATGATTTCAAGGCATATCCCGCCAGGATGGTATAGAGAATTTTCCTTTCAGTCATTGCCTGGATTCAGGCCGGCCCAGTGGGCTTATATAAAGAAGCAGGCCGGAAGACTTATCAGGCAGGCAAATGACAGACCAATTATACTGGCCTGTGACAAAGACCTTAAAATGTGTGATGCATTGTCTGAAAACTTGTTTAAGTATGACCTGAATAACACTATCCGGGTCATGCATACTGATTTTTTTGATCTTACCCCTGCTGATATCTATGCAAATACAGGGCTTGACCGGCCAGGCTTGATAGTAATCAATCCACCCTATGGTATCCGGATTGGAACCAGAAAAGAAAGCAGGGAGTTGTTAATGAAAATTCTGAACCGGCTTGTGCAATATTATGGAGGCTGGAAATTTGCAATTTTCTCACCTGAGAAAAGGCTTTTTGAACACAGCAAGCTCAAGGGCGATCAGACGAATATTGATCATGGGGGACTGAAACTTTTTCTGTTTGCCGGAACGATCTAAAAGGATATACAAATCGATATGTTGCATAATTCATTATCTTTGTCTACAATATATAGTATTTTTTCTTGACACATTTAATCATAATAAAGTATTTATGGTATCGTTTCGCTTAAAGTTGTCATGAAAACTTCTCTAACCTTGGCATTATTGCATTTAATTATTGAGGTGTAATATGTATGTAGATGTTATCTGTTCATGGTGTAACAAACTCCTTCGTACAAAATCGATCGGAAAAGACAGCAGTGGAAAAACATGTGAAACCCATACTATCTGTAACAGCTGTAAAGAAGAGGTTATGAGGGAGTATAAAAAAAATCTTAAACTGATAAGACCAGAACAGAGAAACCATCTGTAACCTAGGCAGAATGCAGGCCTTCCGGATAAACAGTTATTATCAAAGAACCGGTATTGACCCCTTATTTGTAAAATGTTAATTAAAGTCGTTTAGGGCGGTTAGCTCAGATGGATAGAGCGTTGGTCTCCGGAACCAAAGGCCGTGGGTTCGAATCCCGCATCGCCCATACCAGTAATAGCAAGGCTTTCAGCGTTTTATGAAGGCCTTTTTTATTACAATAAACCTATTGTTCACCATAATATCCGACATATGCAGGACAGGTGATAATGCACGGCCTTTTAATGAACCTGTATCATTATATTGAATAAAAACCTGTTGGGAAGGCCTGCGTATCGAAGGGCAGATTTAATACTTATTAATATATGAGGCATTTAGAATCTGCCTGTATAACAAGCCTCAAGACACTATTTTTTATTGAAGATACAGCCTGATATGGTATACAGTTTTGCTTCCATGCAAAAAGGAGAGCATTTGAAATGACCATTGACACCCCCCTTGCAAACACAGAAAACCCCTGGTGGCTTACCATAGTATGTGGCATGGCTTCTTTTATTGATGCCTGTGTAATTATCGGTTCAGGTATTGCGCTTGTCATCTACCAGCTTTCTATCGGTATTACACCGGAACAGATAAGTGTTCTTTCCGCGGCATTGATAATATGCATAGCCGGCGGTGCACTCCTTGGAGGAAGGCTAGGGGATAGATACGGCCGCCGTTCGGTTTTTATTGTTACAATGGCAATGATTGTTATCGGTTCATCTATGCTGACAATCATGACCTCATATCACTGGTTGCTAATAGGAACAATTATAGTGGGGCTTGGAACAGGGGCCGATCTCCCGGTCTCCCTTGCATCTATTGCAGAGATCGCTACCAATGAAAACCGGGGAAAACTCCTTGGTTCCAGCCAGATTATGTGGATACTGGGGATACTGGTCGCCATCACATGCTCTTCTATCGTGGGGGACCTTGGCCGTATTGGCGGTCAGATCATGTTCGGACAGATAGGGGTTTTTGCCTTAATAACCATGATACTGCGTTTAGGCGTTCCTGAGTCTCAAAAATGGAAAACCGCCCAGGCCGAACGCACCCTGGGTATAAATACTATCCAGGCAAAAAAGGACTCTATCCGGGACCTGTTTAAAGCCCCCTTTTTCAGACCATTCATGGCCCTGCTTATCTTCTACTCTGCAACCAATCTTGTGGCAAACACCAATGGCCAGTTTGGAACCTACCTCTGGGTCAATGTGATCGGTAAGGGCGTAGGATTTGCTTCAAGGGTCAACCTTATAAGCCTTTTTATAAGTTTTATCTGGTCCTACTGGTTCATGAGAATCTCCGACACGCCAAAAAGATTCACCTATTTTCAGGTTGGTGCTGTAGCAATTATACTTATGTGCCTTATCCCTGCAATCTTTGGCTTTACTATCTTAACCAATATTATCAGCGGACTTTTAGGCGGAATTGGTTTAGGTTTTTCTTTTGAGGCAATTATGAAGGTCTGGACACAGGAGTCATTTCCTACACTCCTACGCACAACCGCCCAGGGAGCTATAATTACTATTGCCAGGGTTTTTGCCGCAGGGCTGGCAATGTATACCCCTCAGATGATGGATTCAGATCCTGTGGCTCTCTATCTATTGCTGGCGGGGATTAGTTTTATTGGCCTGGCAGCAGCATGGATCGGTTTCCGTAATGGTGTTGTGAATGAGTTTGATGTTGAAGACCAGGTTTGTGAAGAGACCTGTTAACCTGGTATTTCGGGCTACTCCTTAAAAAATCAAAGAATGATGAAAAAGGAAAGATATAATATAATTGAATACCGCATCTCAGGAGGCTGGATTGTATTAGCAGGTAAAACTGATGAGGACAATGATTATTTGAGTCTTAAGGTGGCAAACCCTAATGATTACTGGTTTCATGTAAGAGGAATGCCGGGGAGCCATGTTATATTAAGGGAAAAAGAAGGGGAAGAGCCGGACAAGTCTGTACTAAAGGAGACCGCAGCCATAGCCGCCTGGCACAGCAAGGCAAGAACCGGTGGGATCACTGCTGTTTCATGCACACAGGCAAAATATGTATCGAAACCAGGAGGGGCAAAGCCCGGGACGGTTACTATTAAAAAGGAGATTGTGTTAAAGGTAAGACCGGGAATACCTGATGCAGGTTAACTCAAATAAAATCCAGGGAACGCTATAGCGTGCCCCTTCAGAATTATAACAATGAGCGATAGGTTACTCCGTAAAAAGCTTTTCAAACTCCCCATACCCTTCTTTTTTCAGGTCCTCTTTTGGGATAAACCTTAATGAAGCAGAATTTATACAATACCTTAACCCTGTGGGAGGCGGCCCATCCGTGAACAGATGACCCAAGTGTGATTCTCCATGTTTACTGCGAACCTCGGTCCTGGACATTAATAATTTTCTGTCTTTCTTTTCTATGATATTTTCATTTACCAGAGGTCTGGTAAAACTTGGCCACCCGCTGCCGGAATCAAATTTGTCTATTGAGCTGAAAAGAGGCTCTCCTGATACAATATCAACATAAATTCCATCCTTTTTATTATCCCAGAATTCATTTTTAAAGGGAGGTTCTGTGTCCTCATTCTGTGTAACGTCATACTGCAGATTGGTCAGCTTTGCCCTTATAACCTCATCATCCGGTTTCTTGTATTTTGAGATTCCCATATCTTTTTTATCCTTCTTTTGTTCTTTCCAGGACTTTTCAAGAAACTGATCGCGCCCGGAATTCCATCTGTAATTTTTATACCAGACAGGATTATTTTTATAGTAATTCTGGTGATACTCCTCCGCAGGATAGAATTTTTCGTATTTGATAATCTCTGTTACTATAGGTTTGTTAAAAACACCCGATCTTTCCAGCTCTTCTTTTGATTCCTCTGCTATTTTTTTCTGCGCTTCATTATGGTAAAAAATGGCACTTCTGTATTGATTTCCCCTGTCCACAAACTGCCCGCCTGAATCGGTTGGATCAATGTGCCTCCATAATATATCAAGAATCTCTTTATATGTTATCTTTTCAGGATCATAAATTACCTGAATTGATTCAAGGTGCCCGGTTTTTCCGCTCGATACTTCCTCATAAGTAGGATTTGCCGCGTGCCCTCCGGTATACCCTGATATCACCTTGATTACACCATTAATCTTATCAAAATCCGATTCTACGCACCAGAAACAGCCCCCTGCCACCGTGGCTGTTTCTGTTTTGATTTTTATATCCTCCATAGCCTCCCCCTTTGAAACAGTATTAACATAACCAAAAACCATAAACAGCATTACCGTTATACAAATATTTATTAATGATATCTTCATTTCCAGACCTCCTTTACATGATCAAATGAGCTGGGACTGTCAACAATTAAACCCAGATTTTGCAGTAGAAATCTTCGAGAGGATTGAAAAACCAAAGCGAAACGCGAAGTTGGAACGATTTTGACCCGGAAGCATATGCACAATATGGTGAGGATCAAAATCGTGAAACGAGCGTTGCAGCAAGGTTTTTCAGGCCGCAGTAGATGGCTACTGCAAAATCTGGGTTAAACAAAACCTTCTGTTCTGGGTAAATATAAGAGTGAAAAATAAAAAATCCATAACAGGCAGAAAGATTAATGCCTGAATCATGCACTGGATTACGAAGTGAGGGGTTTCAGGTTCCAGCAGATATTTAGAGCAAGATTCATATTTTATATTGAACAGGAAAAGGAGCGATATAATCCAGGGAGGTCATGGCGTTATACTTTTATTTGTTTTAGTGCTAAACCTATCATTCGACTGACATCCTGTTTTTCCCTTTTAAAAACCAGTCTATCAAGCTTCGGGCAATGCTGATACTCGAAGGTTTTCGGGGTAATTCATCACGTGTAAACCATCCTGCGTCTGAGATTTCATTTTCATCCCTGATTATTTCGCCACTCTCATGTTCGGCCGTAAAACCGATCATGAGCGAGTCCGGAAAGGGCCAGGGCTGGCTCCCGAAATATTTGATGTTTTTTATCTCAATGCCTACCTCTTCGCGCACCTCACGTTTTACACACTCTTCAAGAGTCTCACCCGGCTCCACAAACCCTGCAAGGACACTGTAAAATTTTGAGCGGAAACGTGGAGAACTGGCCATGAGAAGCCTGTCATCTCTGGTCACTGCAACTATTACTGCCGGAGAAAGCCGGGGGTAATATATCTGCCCGCATACAGTGCATATCTTCGCCCTTTCATCCCTTTTGTCCTCTGTGGCATTCCCGCACTTTCCGCAAAACCTGTGGTTTCTACTCCAGTTGATATACTGACCGGCAAGCCCTGCAAGCCAAACGAGTTCAACACCGATCTCATTTACAAGGGCAAGAGGTGGATGGATAGAAAAATAGCCAGGAAGATGTTCAGTAGCTGCTATTTCAGCTGCATAACAGGGCCTGTTGTTATATGCACCCATATACTGTACATTATCTATTAACATGTTGTTTTCAAGGAGATTTTTATATTCAGGGATCATCATTTTTTCATCTCTTGAAAACAGAATAATATTTTGTTCATTGATTAAAAACCAGAACGATTCAGGTTTTATCTCTTCGGGATGTCTGAAATCAGAAATAAAATTCATACATGCAAAACCTTTCCATCGATGTTTTTCAAGCCGCAGTAGATGGCTACTGCAAAATCCGCGTCAAAAGTTTATGAGAGTACCCTGCGCCAT
>CAZSZQ010000003.1:0-42794 GCA_964610475.1 uncultured Desulfatiglans sp. | reverse complement strand
TATCAGGCGGCCATATATATTTATGTAATTGCAGGTTTAGCCGCACATTCAGTTTGTCTTTAAGAATCCATTCAGACAGTTCCCGTGCCTCTATTCTTCCAAAGCAGGGAGAAAAAAGGATATGAACCCCTCTCTTTTCTTCTTCGGGGATACGGGAGACAATATCAACTGCATATTCATAATCAACCCGGCCGGCTATTATAAATTTAACTTCATCACCCTGATTGAGCCGGTGAAGATTTTCCAGATTGTTTTTTTGTTCCATTCCGCTTGAGGGGCATTTGATATCCATTATTTTCACACATCTTTTATCGACTGTACTGATATCCTTGCTGCCATTTGTCTCAAGAAGGAGCTTGTAACCCTGGCCGATAAGTTTTGTTATCAAGTCAGGTGCTTCACCCTGTAAAAGTGGTTCTCCTCCTGTGACTTCAACCAGTGAACAGTTAAAACCCTTAACCTTTGTCACTATTTCTGCTAGATCCATTAAGAAACCTTCTTCATAGGCATAGGTCGTGTCACAATAGGAGCACCTCAGATTACATCCTGAAAGGCGAATAAATACACATGGCTCTCCTGCTCGTGTTGATTCCCCCTGAATACTGTAAAATATTTCATTTACCTTGAGCGCCAATTGCTGCTCCTTTTTTTACAAGTATCTGTTCCATTATTATTGCACTTGTCACGCCTGCAACAAAACCGTTTGCAAGTACCGGTCTTAAGACCGGGGAAATGCCGTCTGTTACCTCATCGGGCAAAAATGTGAAGATGGTTCCGATAAAAAGGGATATTCCTATCACCATTCCGCTTTCCATATTAAACCCTTTTACTTCTGAATCCTTAAAGGCCACCATAAGACCTGAGGCTATCTGGGAAGCCATAAGATAGGCAAGAACCGAGCCAATAACCACAGGAGGAATATTCCCTATGATGAGAATCACATGAGGCAAAAATGCCAGTATAAACAGCAGAAAGGCCGCTGGCAAAAGCGTAAATCGTGAGGCACAGCCCGTGCTCAGTATTATGCCGGGGATTAATGAATAATTGACAGGCCCTATAACACCCATAAACCCTGAGAGGAGATTAGCCAATCCTGTGATCATAACCCCCCTTTTAACCCTGCCTTCCCTATCTTCAACTACGAGAATCTCGTTAACAGACTGGATAGATCCAAGATCATTGATCAAAAGGGCAATATAACAAAATAAAAAAGATACCATTACTCCCGGATGAAAGACAAGGTCTGTATTAAGATTGTAAAGAAAAGAATCAAGCCATGGGCCGTCATAAATAAATATAAACCGTTTGCCATTAAACAGAAAATAGTATGTAAAGCTGGCAAACACCAAACCCCAGATCACTATTGTAGATTTCCAAATCCCCTTAAGTAACCTGTGCCATAAAAACATTATAAAGATCATCAGAACAGCAAAAAGCATATTGTATGAAGGAGGAATATTACTTTTTTTATCGATAATAAGATCCATTATGGCGGGCGACATGGTAAATGCTATCAGAATAAGCACCACCGAGATTACATTGGCTGTAAAAAACCTGTTAACATGTTTTAATAAGCCACTTATTGAAATAACAAAAATAATAATTCCGCCTGCCATAACAGAAGAATAGAGAACTGAAGAGGGAAAACTCCTTGATGCAAGAATTCCTATGAGAAGCACAGAGGACGGCCCGGGGATGAGGGGAAGCCTGTGCCCCCATAACACCTGTACGGCAAGTGTTACAGAGCTGATAAAGAGGAGTTTTCTGAGATAAAGCATCTGGCTGAACTGATCGGGATATTGCATTAAGCCTACGACCTTACCCAGTATCAATATGGTTGAAATAAGAAGGACAGCCCATTGTATCCCAAATAGCACTGTTTTAACCGGAGGGACCCTTTCATCCAGTCCGTACTGGAGTTGCATTTGATCTCCTTTATTTTTCATATCTGATATATGCCGCTGATGTGATCAAGATATCCCAGTATAAGAAAATCTCCGACTTTTTTACTTAAGCCTCATAAGTTCTCTTTTCCTGAGGGCAATCCTTGCTGTTGAAAGTCTTGTATAATAACCTTTTATTTTTTTTGTCTTGCCGCTTGCGATAGCCTTCAGAAGATCTCCCTCAAGCTCTGCCACCTCCAGAAGTCTGTAATAGTCAAGGGATTCCTTGAGGTGTGCAAGCACAATCATGCCCGTAAGTATCGGATGATTATTTGTGACATTTGCATCACTGAACCGAATGCCATGCTCAAGTTCCACCTCAACTCCTGCCCTGAATTCTTCAGGGTCAATATCCATTTTTTTTGTATTCACTTGGGCAAGAATGATCTTTGCCTCTTTAATGGAAACCTTGGCTTCTTTTTTTGTAGTCCAGTCAGAAATCTTCAATGCATGGCAAACCCTTTTGACCTCCTCTTTTGTGATATATTCAGGCAGCTTCATATTTATCTCCTTTCTTTAAATTGATATTATTGGTTTAACTCTAAAATATGAACCCGGTCGAGTCAACATGAAAGGTCTTTTATAAAATTACATAAATAAACAATATGTATCTTTTTAACCGGTTCTTTTCATAAAAAATAGTTTATGAAAAATTTTTTAAGTTTACTTATGTTTCTGCCGATATAGAAAATGGAAAAACTTGAGGGCAAACTTTCTGAAAGGACAGGGCGCAAAGCTTCCGGTCTACGTCTCTAAGAGAAAAGGGATATGACAGCGGGGCTGCAAAGTATGGCTATGATTATATAGAGCGCCCGTTCACATGAAAATGGAACGGGCATTTTATTTGTACCCTGAGTATAAAAATGAGGATTAATAAACAGAAACATTCCACTGAAAAAGATGTATATTAAAGGAGGCGGCATATGGTTATAGATTCCTCAGCAGTAATAATTAACCCCAATGAAGGGGAATTCAGGATTAAAAAAAGAGAAGAGGTTGAAAATATCAAACCGGTTGAAGGTTCAGGGAAAAGTGATGGATCTGAGTTAAACATCGATAAAGATAAAATAAAAGAAAAAACTGCTGGGTCCCGGCGTTTTAATACAGGAGATATATACAATAAAAGTGGCGGAATAGACCGGGAAAGTGACAAAAAGATACACATGAAGGCAAAGACCGTAGATTTACTGGTGTAGATTTGGTTTCGGAGAGGGAGACGTAAAAAGGGTATCCCCCTTGTTTAGGGATACCCTTTTTATTTACTTCATAGGTTTTGTACTTAGTTACTTTATTTCTATCTTTTTTGTTTCGGTTCCTTCTGTTTTGGGAAGAAGGACCTTCAGCACGCCATCCTTATAACTTGCATCAACCTTATCAGCATCCACCTTTCCGGGTACTCTGAAACTCCTGTGAAAAGAGCCGTAACGTCTTTCTATTCTGTGATAGTCTTCACCCTTCTCTTCTGTCTCATGTTTCTTGTCTCCCTTCACACTCAGGATTCCTTCTGAAATGGTTATGTCAACATCCTTAATATCAATCCCCGGCAGTTCTGCTGTAACTACATATTCCTTGTCATTCTCCGATATATCAAATGCAGGCACCCATTCTTTGTCAGCGCCCAGCAGAGAAGGCAGATCCCAGTCTTCAAAGAAACGATCAAAAAGGTCTCTGGACGGCGTCAGACTTCTTCGCGGAATTAAACTTAGTAAGCTGTTCATAAGATCACCTCCTTATTTTTTTTACTTCCTTTTCAATGACCATAAAATAATCATCATATGTTACCAGTCAAGAGGGCTAGGCCTGCGCCAAGTTAGTGGTTAATTCCTAACCCATATTTTTACTCAAAGCTCTTCCCTTTCCAACCAACTCCCTGTATAAAGAATGAAATAAAAGATAGCGTTAACTAATAACACTAAGTTCTGTTTTGAAGTTTTTCTTTCGTATCGACACGTTCCGGTTGTTGACCAACATAATACTCAAGCGCCTTTACCGGGCACACATCTATGCATTCCTTGCATCCGCCGCAGGATAGATCCTCTTCAAGGCCATAAAGGCTTATTACAGTATCAAGACCGCGTTTAACAAAGGAGAGTATATAGTGCCCTTTCATCTCGCATACATGAACGCATCTGCCGCACAGGACACATCTGTTTGGATAAAAATAAATAAGATGATGTGTTTTGTCTACCTGTGGTTCCTTAAGCTTCTTTTCAAAGTCTTCATTTTTTAAACCAACCTTTAAAAACTTCGAAAGCCTCTGTATTTCACATCTTTTGTTAGCCGGGCAGTTCCAGCAATCAACCAGGTGCGTAGACAGGAGAAGCTTTAATCCTGTCTGCTGAAGCTTTCGTACTCTTTCAGTGTCAGTACGGACTACCATTCCTTCCCTTACTTTTAGTGTGCAGCCGGACACAGGTTCTTCTTCCCCTTCCAGTTCAACAAAGCACAACCCGCAAGATACGGGCGGGATTTTCATTTCCTTGAGAAAGCAAAGGTTTGGTATATAGATATTATTATCAAGACATGTCTGAAGAAGGTTAGCGCCTTCAGGAGCCTCAATCTCCGTATTATCAACTCTTATTCTTATACTGTTACTCATTTTATCCTGCTTCTTGAGGCCGTTCTATTTTTGGTGCCAGCTCAGGAGGAGATATCTTTATTACAGCATGATATTCATCAGGGCATGCTGCCATGCATTCACCGCACTTTACACACATACTCTGATCAATACCTTTCTTTCGGTCCTTTGTAGTAAATATAGCCTCAACAGGACAGGACCCGACACAGGCATCACAACCCCTGGCGCATTTTTTCAGGTCGATGTAAAAGGCCGTCAACTCCCGGCACATACCTGCAGGGCATCGTTTTTCTTTAATATGTGCCTCATACTCTTCCCTGAAATATTTAAGGGTTGTAATAACCGGATTGGGTGCTGTTTTACCAAGGTTACAGAGAGAGCCTATCCTGATGTTTTCACTCAGTAAATCAAGCCTGCTCAGGTCCGCCTCAACACCTTTGCCTTTTGTAATCCTGTCAAGTATCTGAAGCATATGATATGTCCCTATGCGGCAAAAAGTGCATTTTCCGCATGATTCATGTGTTATAAAATCCAGAAAATACCGTGCAATGTTGACCATACATGTATCTTCATCCATTACAACCATTCCGCCTGACCCCATCATTGCACCTGCATTCTTGAGGGATTCAAAATCGATTGGTATATCAAGGAACGATTCAGGGAGGCACCCTCCTGAAGGTCCGCCAATCTGGACTGCCTTGAAACGCTTTTTCCCGGGGATTCCGCCGCATACCTTAAAGATAAGTTCCCTTAAGGTAATGCCCATTGGTATCTCCACAAGACCTGCATGCAGCACATCACCAACTATGGAAAAAATGGCAGTTCCTGATGTGTTTTTTGTGCCGATATCTTTAAACCATGATGCCCCATTTTTTAAGATCGGAATTACGCATGAAAAAGTTTTTACATTGTTAATTACCGTAGGCATCCCCCACAATCCATCCTGGGCAGGATATGGCGGTCTGTAACTAGGCATGCCTCTTTTACCCTCGATGGATTTTATAAGGGCAGTTTCCTCTCCGCATACAAAGGCACCGGAACCTTCAAATACGGTTATATGTATATTTACCCCTGTTCTAAGAATATTATTCCCAAGTAGATTGTGTTCCTCTGCCTGTTTTATTGCTTTTTTTATTGTCCCTACAGCAAGGGGGTATTCAGCTCTTATATATATAAGAGCCTTTTCAGCACCCACTGCATAGGCGCATATAGCCATCCCCTCAAGCAGCTGATGGGGATTACTCTCAAGTATGTTCCTGTCCATATATGCGCCTGGGTCACCTTCGTCACCATTGCAGATGATTACTTTATCATGAGCATCCGCAGCCTTAACCATCTTCCATTTTTTTCCGGTAAGAAAGCCTGCCCCGCCGCGCCCTTTTAAACCCGAAGCGATAATCTCATTGATAACTTTCGTGCTTGACTGCTCCCTTAATACCTCAGCAAAGATGGAATAGCCTTCCAGGCTTATATATTCCTCAATCTCGTCAGGATCAATGACCCCGCATTTTTCTGATACAACACGTTTTTCACTGTTGAACCTTGGAAAATCCATTATGGAGGGGATCATATCGTTTTTTACAGCAGCCCCCATCATATGTTCAAACAGGGGATCACCATCTATCAGAAAGGATTTGACTATCATCCGTGCCTTGCCAGGTGTCACCTGATGATAAAAAATGGGAGGGAACCCGGAATCAGGATTATCAATTATTACAACAGGCTCAGCATAACAGTGCCCCATGCAACCGGTTGAAAAAATAGATGCATCAATTCCTTCCAATGCGATGGTGTCTTCGATTGCCCTCTGGGTCTCCAGTGCTCCGGCAGCGATGCCGCAGGTACCCTTGCCAATTGAAATATTGATTCGGTTTTTTTGTTTTTTTATTTTTATATTTGATATTACCCGGTCTTTTATCCGTTTATACACTTCAACAGGATCATTTTTCATCGGAGGCATCTCCCTCATTCTTCCGCTCCTCTTTTTCCTTTTCTATCTGAAAACCCAGCAGAATCCCCTCCACCTTGCTTGGAGCCATTCTCCCTGAAGTATTATCATTAATAATGGCAACAGGTGCAAGCGCACAGCATCCTACGCATGCCACCCGATCCAGACTGAATTCCTGATCAGGCGTTGTTTCTCCACATTTGATTCCGAGTTTTCTTTCAAAATTCTCCAGTACAATATCCCCGCCTTTTACATGGCAGGCTGTGCCAAGACATATCTTAATCTGATGTCTCCCGGGAGGGTTAAATTTGAATTGATTGTAAAAGGTGGCCACGCCGTAAATTGTACTTGATGTGGTTCCAATATGTTCTGCCACAAGTTTAATAGCATCCCTTGAAAGGTAGGAAAATTTTCTTTGTATCATCTGGAGAACAGGGATAAGACACCCTTTCGAGTTGCCAAAGGATTTAAGCCTTTCAGCAATATCAGCAAGCACTAATTTTTCCTGTTCTCTTTTTTCCCATTCTTCTTCAGATGTTACATCATTCATATTTTACCCTGTCAACATTGTACCAAGCCAAACGCCGCTATTATTATGGCTGTTGGGCTGATTTTTTTTACTAGTCAGAATATCATCTGCTTTAACATTTTTTAGAGGGATATTAAAAGATTTATTATTGACATACAATATATTGTACCCTAAAATGTTTCAATTTCAATATAAGGGCATTTTGAACAAAAATTATCCGCACTTGAAAATCGAACAGATATATCTGCAATTGAGGGTTCCTATTGCTGTTTTTTCGGGTAATTTTTTTCATATTTATGTCATCCCTGATTAATAAAAGTTAAAGATAGATAAAAAAATACAGGCACAGTCAATTTAATATGGAGGGTGGTAATGGCTCAGCAGAGCAAATTTCTTGTGACAAAAGACGGAACCTTTGACCTTGCAGCTTACAGATGGGATGACAACCTCTTCTCGGACATGCTTATCAGAGAAAATTCTATAGACAGTACCCGTGCAATGGACATAAGCAGGTCACTCAGAGAAGAAATCCATCAAATGGATCTAAAAACTATTACTATCCCTCTTCTTGAAAAAATTGTTGAGGCAAAATTGCTTGAATACGGATTGAAAAAAAATGCCCCTATCAAACTGGAAGGATCCCTTTTCCTGAAAGAGGAGATCCATCTTACTGAAAATGCCCTGACCGTTTTAAAAAACAGATATCTCAAAAAAGACAGTAATGGCAATTTGACTGAGACTCCTGAACAGTTGTTTAAACGTGTAGCCCATCATATTGCCCTTGCAGAAAAAAAATATGGGAATGAATCCTCTATTGAAAAAGTGGAGGAAAATTTTTACGGTATGATGACCGAATTTAAATTTTTGCCGAACTCACCCACCCTTATGAATGCCGGGCGCCGGCTGGGACAGCTCGCCGCCTGCTTTGTCCTGCCGATTGAAGACAGTATGGAAGCTATATTTGATTCCGTTAAAAGTGCTGCTCTTATACATAAATCAGGAGGCGGGACAGGGTTCTCTTTTTCAAGACTTCGCCCTAAAAAAAGCAGGGTCGGGACAACAGGCGGAGTAGCCTCTGGCCCTGTTTCCTTCATGAAAATTTTTAATACTGCTACTGAACAGGTGAAACAGGGAGGAACACGCAGAGGCGCAAATATGGGTATATTGAGGGTGGACCATCCTGATATCATGGAATTTATATACTGCAAAAAAGACAATAAAGAACTGAACAATTTTAATATTTCAGTTGGTGTTACTGACAGATTTATGGAAGCACTCAAAACAGACAGTAACTATGATCTGATTGATCCACAGGATAACAGGAAATCAGGGGAGGCCAGCAGCACCGAAGTATATAGTGCCCTTGTAACACAGGCATGGGCAAACGGAGACCCCGGAATAGTTTTTCTTGACCGCATTAACAGAGATAATCCTACTCCTGGCCTGGGTGAAATTGAAAGCACAAATCCTTGCGGTGAGCAGCCATTACTGCCAATGGAAGCATGCAATCTCGGCTCCATTAATCTGGCAAAATATGTGATTGAAAATCAGGAAGAGCCTGCCATTGATTATGAAGGACTCAAGGAAATAATCTGGTGGAGTATCAGGTTTCTGGATAATACGATTGATATGTCAAAATACCCCCTGGCGGAGATTGACGCAATGGTTAAGGGAAACAGGAAGGTAGGACTCGGAATAATGGGGTTTGCAGATATGCTCTACCAGTTAAAAATCCCATATAACTCCGAAAGGGCTCTTGAAACAGCACAGGAGGTCATGTGTTTTATTCAGAAGGAATCCCACGAAGCATCCAAATTCCTGGCAGAAGAAAGAGGGGTTTTTGAAAATTTCAATTACAGCATTTTTAAGGATCAGGAAGGTAAAAAATACCGTAATGCAACAACGACAACCATCGCCCCCACTGGAACATTAAGTATACTTGCAGGCTGTTCAAGCGGGATAGAACCTCTCTTTGCACTCAGTTTTGAAAGAAGGGTAATGGATAACAATATCCTGACCGAGATTAACCCATATTTTGAGGCAGTTGCAAGGGAAAGGGGTTTTTACAGCCGGGAGTTGATGGATATTATTGCAAAAAAGGGTTCTATTCAGGAATTACAGCAAATCCCCGAAGATGTCAGGAATGTTTTTGTGACAGCGTATGACATCTCACCCGAGTGGCACATCAGGATGCAGGCGGCCTTTCAGAAATACACTGATAATGCAGTCTCTAAAACAGTAAATCTGCCAAAAGATGCCACAGTTGAAGATGTTATCAAGATTTATCGCATGGCTTATGAACTTGGCTGCAAGGGTGTTACAATTTACAGAGACGGAAGCAAAGAAAATCAGGTATTAAGTTTCAGTGAAAAAGAAAAGATGACCAAGACCGCAAGCATGGCTGATATCAAGGAGCGGCCTGAAACACTTGAAGGTTTTACCACAAAAATGATGACCGGATATGGAAATTTATATGTTACGGTTACAGAGCTTGACGGTAAGCCCTTTGAAATTTTTGCCACAATAGGAAAATCAGGCAGATCAACAACAGCAAAGACAGAAGCAATAGGACGCCTTGTTTCTCTGGCACTGCGTTCCGGAGTTGAGGTGGAAAAAATTGTAAAACAGCTTGAGGGGATAGGCGGTGAATACCCTGTTTTTCAAAAAGACGGACTTGTCCTCTCTATACCAGACGCCATCGGACGTGTGCTAAAAAACAGATACATAATCAGAAATGGTAATACAAGCACATCAAAACCGTCCAACACACTTTTGGGCCAAAAATGTCCTGAATGCGGGCAGATAATCAGTTTTGAAGAAGGTTGCATGACATGCCATTTCTGTGGTTTCTCAAAATGCGGGTAGGATGATTTTTGGAATATAAAATTACATAAAGGTGTTTACAGAATATTTTGGTCTGTAAACACCTTTTTTTATATCAAAAATCCGGATAACTTTTCTGACGGGGCTAATCATTAAATATCTCGTTCAGGACTCCGGCTGAAACAGCTATCTCATAGAACACACTTGTTGTATCCTTGAAGAATTTTAACCAGCTTAATTTAACCAATTTTTTAGGCACTATTATTGTATCCCCGGGATTTAACTCCATAGACTTGAAAGAACCAAACCCCCATCTTTGTTTTGAGCTGTCCCAGTTAAATAATCCGAATCTGTTCTGCTTCCTGCTGACAACAGAACCATCGGCCCTTACGATATAGATTTGGCCCTTATCAGCACTTCCTGTCATTCCGCCAACAACTTCCAGATAATAACCGACATCTTCACCGGATGTGAATAGTATTGCATTAGGATTATATACCTCTCCTATAACAAAAACGGAATCTTGTTTTTTCCCTATAACAAGCTTATCCCCTGGCATGAGCACAAGGTCACTATCGCCTGTTCCCATTAGCAATACATCCGAAATGTTGATAACCATACGGCCTGTCGGCTCAGCCTGTTTGAGTTTTTCCAGCATCTCTTTTTTGGCATTGAGTGTTTGAAGCGCGACACTAGCCTGGGAGGCATCCAACGATGCCTCGGCAGAAAAGGCGCTTATTGTGAAGATGTCCTGTTCAAGTTTTTCTATATATTCACGTTTTCTCTCTGTCTGTATAGTTTTTACCGATTCGCGTGTAAAAACAGCTCCATAAGGATATGCCTCTTTGGTCAGCCCGCCTGCCCTGGCGATTACAGAAGATATTTTCTCCCCTTCAGAAAAGCTGTATTCACCTGGAAAATTGAATTCCCCTTCAAGATATACCTTCCTTTCGAGAGAGGAGTTGTATTTTGGTATCTCTCTTATAAATACCTGATCATCCGCCTGAAGAGCCATGTTATCTTCGGGACTGCCTTCGATGGCCTTTTGAGGAGAAAAATTTATCTTTATTATATCAGTGCCGGAATTACCAGATACCACTCTGGTCAATTCTCCCTTTTCTAAATAAGCGTTTCCGGTTGTATTTCCGGCGGTAAATATCAGGTCTTTAACAGTCATCCCTTTATAAAGTCTGAATATGCCCGGATTTCTCAAGGCGCCGCTGATTGATACTTCAGGAATATTCTGTTTTTCCCAGTTGTTATATACCGTGATTCTGTCCTGGTCTTTTAACAACAGATTCTGGCTTTCATCACCATTTAACATGGCTCCAAGATCAAAAGCCAATATTTCAGGATGGAGATCTGGAGGCATGAGTCTTATTATTTCAGCTTGAGGAAGATATGCCTCGGGCAAGAGATAATCGTATGTAGGAATAATATCCTTAATCCTCATGTTATCTTTTAATTCATATTCATTGGGGTATTTTACATTTCCATCAAGATATACGATTTTTTCAATATTTTTATGGATCGGATATATTTTTATCAAGTCACCATCTTTAATAACTTTTGTTAAATTCAGGGCTGTTTCCTCATTCGATGGATCAAGATCAAAACTGATTACCACTCTGCGTTTATTCCCGGTGATTCTTTCAACCACAACATTTTGAAGATGGCCTGTAGGCATAACACCCCCTGCCATTTCAATAACTTCATTCAGGGTCTGATTACCCTTCAATTCATAAATGGCAGGTCTTTTGACATGACCTGAAACAGCCGCTGTCGGTCCGATAACAGGAACAAACACTGTATAACCCTGTTTAAGAGTTATGTCATCTTCCTTTAAACCATTGATAAAAAAATCATAGAGATCAATTGATTTTAAAAGGTTTCCGTTACTGAGGATATTGATGTTTCTCAAACTTCCGTTTTTACTTGGCCCGCCTGAAGCAAAAAGGGCAGAAATAACCGAAGAGAGGGAAGTTAAATTGTATGTGCCTGGCCTGTTTAACTCCCCAACAAGGTATACATCAATAGTTTTAAGCGCTTCCATTGTGATACTTATTTCAAAATCAGGATAATATTCCTTAAACTTGTTATAGAGGAATTTTTTTAACTCTGTAAATGTCAGGCCTCCAACATTTATTGTGCCAAGGCGTGGAAGAGTTATCCCTCCATCCCTCGAGACCGTCACAAAGTGGGTTTCCTCAACTTTACCCCACAGATGTATGGTAAAAGAATCTGCAGGACCTATGAGATATTCCGGGCCAACAGGTAAATTATTTACAGGGATATATGAAGATTGTCGACCAGATGGTGATATCTGATTAAAAAACTCATATCCGAATTGAGATAATTTCTTGTCAATATCAGCAGAAATCTGCCCGGAAAAAATCTTTTCTAACCTAGATAATTCTTTATCCTTATCCCTCTCCTCTTTTTCCCCAAGCACTTTCTTTTCAGCATCTTTATCCTCTAAATCAATTTCTGAGATCAATTCAGGATATTTGTCCAACCAGTTACTTTTTTCATCAGGTGATAAACTGTTTACCAGCCTTGATTTTTCAATACGCCCCATATTGCTTAATATGACCATTCTGTCCTTCTCACTTATCAGGTTGAATAAGTCAATTTTTGCATTATCATCCAGGGTCTGGAATATCTTTTGTTTATCTTTATCGGTAAGGACCTGAAACAGATTTCGTTTTTGTGTGTTTGAAAGAAGGGTAAACAAATCCTGCCTGTCTGCATCTTCCAGTTTTTCAAACAGGGCGGATAATTCTTCCATGCTAAGGCCTTCAATTATTTCCTCTTTTTTTGCTTTGTCTAAAGACTTACTGTACCCATAATTTGCCGAACCTGAACTAAGTGACGCAATAGAAGAACTGCCTGCTTCTTTCTTAAAATCCCTGCTGCCAGATAATCCTTTATTCTGTGCATATAAATTTTGAGTGATCGTTATAACTGAAAATAAAACTGGAAAAATAATTTTTAACAAAGATCGGCATGAAAAAGAGAACATCGTTAAGGCACCTTTCATTCATTTCTATAACTATGATTGGTTAAAAATAAAATCCGGATAGATAAATTATATAAAAGCAATAAATGCGGTTATATATTAGGCAAACTCTTTAATCAAGAATAAATAATTTTAACTGGTGGATATTTTATATTGATTGGGTAAAAAATAGGCAAAAAAGCTTTCTGGGGCCAGGATCACCGGCCCCTAAAGCTTTAAAACTAAAACTTTTCTGAATTTTAGTGATGGGCGTGGGAAGAAACTGAGTCATCATCATCAACAGCTACTGCAACTGCCACACCAACTGCCACTACTGCTGCGGAAATACCTACAATAGCTGCGGTACTAAGTCCAGCTGCTCCGCCAGCGCCAGCTGTCCCTGCGGCAGCGGCACCTGATTCAGCCTGGGCAAAGGAAACAGATGAGGATACAGGTACCAGAACCAACGCCAATGCCAAAATTCCAACTACAATCTTCCATGAAAAACGTCTTTTCATCTTAAACCCTCCTAGGTTAATGTTTAGCCCCTCCCATTTATAAAAACAAGATTAAATAACAATAATAAACAATAGTCAAGTATTTTTATAAAAAATTTTTTTATTTATAAAAAATACTTCAACAAAAAAAGGTAAAATAACTCGCCTTTCCTGTTATCAATTTTTCATGAGTAATATAATTATAACAATAAGGTTGACCTTTTATAGATACTTTTTAATAATTTGTCAATTTTTTTGGCTGCATCAATAAACCTATATTGAAAAGCCATCATATTGTATATATTGATGGAAGGGTTTGGCCAATCTATATTCATAAAAATTTACATAGAGGGGTAAAAATGAAACATTCAGGATATTTAATTATGTTATGCATCATATTATTATTCTCAGGCTGTGCATCCGATAAAAAACACGAAGGAGGTAAACTTGTTACGGGCCCGGCGGCACCAGATATTGTCAACTATGTAAATCAGGGCCTCATTGCAATCGCAGAGCTCGAAAAAAGATCACTTGAGAGTTATGCATCTGTTACAGGTGAAAATGCTACGACCAATAAAAATCTTTTTGAAACACTCAGAGATTTTGTTGTTCCAACGTACAGAAGATTTGTTGCCGGATTAAGAAATATCTCCATTCAGAATCAGGAGGTTCGTCAGGTTCATGCTATTTATATACAGGCTGCCGAATTTATGCTTGAAGGATTTCAGACGATAATGATAGGCAGCGAGCAGAATGATGATAAAATTATTTTGCAGGGAAACAAAAAACTTGAGGAGGGCCGTGCAGGTATAGAGAAATGGAAAAATGCACTAAATGAACTCTATAAAAAACATGGCGTTGCGGAGATAAAGGAAAATTAATTTCCGATTATGTCTAAAAATCCCAAAATAATTTATGTCTGTCAAAATTGCGGATATCAAACTCCTAAATGGCTTGGTAAATGTCCTGATTGCGGCCAGTGGGACAGTATTGTTGAAGAAATTTTTCAAAACCCTGAAAAAGTCTCTGCATCTCCCAATACAATGAGTGATCCTCAAAAAATCAGCGGGATTATCTTTGATCCTGCCAGTAAGATAAAAACAGGCATAGATGAGTTTGACAGGACTATTGGCGGCGGTATAGTGCCCGGGTCTCTTTTACTGCTGGGCGGAGAACCGGGTATTGGAAAGTCAACCCTGATTCTTCAGGTTGCAGGGGCACTTTCCCGGCAAAACCGGAGAGCTATCTATCTTTCTGGGGAAGAGTCTGGCCAGCAGATAAAACTACGGGCACAAAGGTTGTCAATTAACTCGGAAAACCTGTTTATAATAACCGGTACAAAGATTGAGGATCTATTTGATAAAATAAAAGATATTAAAACAGATTTTCTGGTTATTGATTCAATACAAACAACGTATACAGATACACTGCCTTCAGCCCCTGGGAGTGTAGGCCAGATCAGGGAAGTAACGGTAAAACTCCTGAGGTGGGCAAAAGAAAAGGGTATACCGACCTTTTTAATAGGTCATATTACCAAGGAGGGTTCCATTGCTGGCCCGAAAATTCTTGAGCACCTGGTGGATACTGTTTTGTATTTTGAAGGTGATAGCAGCCATTCCTTCAGAATAATCAGGGCAGTAAAAAATCGTTATGGATCAACAAACGAAATTGGTGTATTTGAGATGAAGGAAGCAGGATTGGAAGAGGTTGGCAATCCCTCAAGGCTTTTTCTTAAGGAGAGACCGGAGAATGCATCAGGATCTGTTATAATCCCCTGCCTTGAGGGCACACGGCCGCTGCTTTTGGAAATCCAGGCACTTGTCAGCCCCAGTCTGTTCGGTATGCCCCGAAGGACTGCCATCGGGGTGGATCACAATCGAATTTCCCTCCTTGTGGCCGTGCTTTCCAAAAGGATTGGAATTGAACTGGGAGACCAGGATATCTATGTAAATGTAGTCGGCGGTTTGAGGGTAGACGAACCAGCAACCGATCTGGGAATTGTAACAGCAATGATATCAAGTTTTTTAAATAAACCAGTTGACCCTGAAATGGTTATATTCGGAGAAGTAGGGCTTGCGGGTGAAGTACGTGGTGTAATACAATCTGAGATCAGGATAAAGGAAGCTGCAAAGATGGGTTTTACAAAATGCATCCTGTCAAAAACCAACCTTGATGGGTGCAGAGCTTCATATAATATAAGCATGTCCGGGATAAATTCACTATTTGATTTAAAGGACATCCTGTTTTAGAGAAGAGGTTTATTAATCACAAGTTGGAGATATCTGGAAAAAAACAGAATACACATGAATCATGGGGGGATATCCTTCTTCAAGGCATTACAAAGTCCGAGGTATTGCCGCAGATACAGGGTTACAGCAAATCAGATATAGATGTAATTATAAAAAAATATCCAATGTTTATAAACCCTTACTTCCTTAATGTTATTAAATCTGATGAGAGATTATTAAAACAGGCTGTCCCGGATATAAGAGAAATTTCAGATTCAAGGGGATATATAGACCCATTAAATGAAGAAAATCTTTCGCCTGTCACTGGAATAACTCATAAATACCCTGACAGAGTTTTATTTCTCATATCCAGCCGGTGTGCAATGTATTGCAGGTTTTGCAACAGGAAAAGAAAAGTTGGCCACCCTGACATGGTAACCAAAGAATCTATTGAAGAAGGGATCAGATACATCAGGGCGACAAAATCCATTAAGGATGTCCTCCTGTCAGGCGGCGATCCTCTGCTTCTTTCTGATGAAGCACTTGATAATATACTGTCTCGGGTAAAAGCTATCGATCATGTGGAAATAATCCGTATCGGAACAAGAATACCATGCACACTCCCCCAGAGAATAACACCAAACCTTGTGGGTATCCTGAAAAAGTATCATCCGCTGTATATCAATACTCATTTTAACCATCCTCTGGAAATTACACCCGAAGCATCTTTATCCTGTAAATTGCTTGCAGATGCTGGCATTCCCCTGGGATGCCAGACCGTTTTGCTTAAAGGGGTAAATGATGATAAGAATACAATATATGAACTTATGCGGAAGCTGATTGCAATTCGTGTTAAACCATATTATCTTTTTCAGGCAGATCTCACAAAAGGCACATCCCATTTCTGGACGCCTCTTCAAAAAGGAATAGAGATAATGGCAGGGCTTCAGGGGTATTTATCGGGCATCGGTGTGCCGAGATTTGTTGTCGATCTCCCTGATGGAGGAGGCAAGATTCCAATCGTCCCGGAATATATCAAATCCATAAAAGGAGATGAAATAATCATACGTAATTACCAGGGTACTGAATATAAGTATCCGGTTATCTATTAGAGTAAAAATGTCAGCATATACAAAGAAGGCAGGATAAATAAAATAATGTATCTAGCAAGTGGAGGAAGGAAAGAAAAATGATAAAGGTTTCATGTATGGGAGGTACAGGTGGAGTAACCGGTTCCAATTTTTTGATCGAAAGTGCACAAGGGGAAAAAGTACTTGTTGATTGCGGACTTTTTCAGGGCAGCAAACAGATGGAGCAGCGCAACTGGGCTGACTGGGGATTTAATCCCAGAGATATCAGCACCCTGTTTTTGACACACGCTCATATAGATCATAGCGGCAGGATACCTAAGCTGGTTAAAGACGGATTTTCGGGCAAAATAATCACTTCCCCTCCAACAGCCGAATTATGTGAGATAATGCTTCTTGACTCGGCACATATTCAGGAGGCGGATGCGGAGTGGCAGACAAAAAAAAATAAAAGACAGTCAAAATCAGAGGTACAGCCCCTCTATGACACCAAGGATGCAGAAGAAGCTATTCGTCTTTTTTCACCCATAGAAAGGGATAACCTCATTCAGGTTGAACCGGGGATAAGGGCCAGACTTAGAAATGCCGGACACATCCTCGGTTCATCCATATTGGAATTATGGGTTGAGACAAGTGGCGGCGAGATTAAGATTGTCTTCTCGGGTGATATCGGAAAACGCAACCAGTTGATATTAAAAGACCCTCATGAAATATTTGCCGCGGATTACCTTTTTATCGAATCAACATATGGAGACAGGCTGCACAGGTCATTTGAAGACAGTGTTGCAGAACTTCTCGAGGCCATAGAGCATGCGGTTTCAAACAATGAGAAGATAATCATCCCGGCCTTTGCCGTTGAAAGAACACAGGAACTGCTTTATATCCTTGGTCAGTTCAAGCGCAATGGAGAACTTCCTGACATTCCTGTTTTCCTTGACAGTCCTCTTGCAATAAAGGCCACCCAGATATTCCGTAAAAACCGCAGATATTATGATGATGAGGCAATGGCTATTGTAAAAGAGGGGTTTGATCCCTTTGACATGCCGAATCTCCGCTTCACCCCCTCAACACGGGAATCCATGTCGATAAATGATCATTCAGGTCCGGCGATTGTCATAGCGGGGAACGGTATGTGTACGGCGGGCAGGATAAAACACCATCTTAAACATAATCTGTGGAGACATGGTGCGAGCATAGTAATAGTGGGTTTCCAGGCTGTGGGGACAACCGGTAGAAAAATCGTGGACGGCGCCAAGTCTGTGAAGATTTTTGGGGAAAGCATCGATATAAACGCAAAGGTTTATACTATCGGCGGTTTTTCTGCGCATGCGGACCAAAAGGACCTCCTCGAATGGATTAGTAATTTTAAGGAATCAAAACCCAGGGTATTTACAATACATGGAGAGACTGAAACAAGTAGAAAGTTTGCCGATAGAATAAAAGATAGCCTTGGTTTAGATGTTTATGTGCCTGTATGGCGGGAGAGATTGATTCTAAAACCCAGGGAAATACTCAGTGAAAAGATTATAGCCCCGGAAGAGATTGCCTACTATGAACCGACATATAACAGGATTATTGATATTGAAAAGGAACTATCCAATCTTAAAAAATACATTAAAAGGAATGAAGAGAATCTTGGTGAAGAGGTGATTGGCAGGCTAAAATATATACTGGATGATTTACAGGAACTTCAGAAGCCGTAATTGTGCAGGAACAGAATTCGGCAGAAGAAAGATCTGAAACAAGGTAGTAAAAACTAAAAAATGATTCCGCCAAAAATAATAAAAACCAACATTGAATATCTTAAAAAGCTTTTTATAATGCCCGAATCACCTGATAAATTTGTTGAATTCGGTCATGAACTGCTTAAACTTATACATGATTTTTTTCAACAAAAAGGAGGTATTCATAGCAGCATAACACTGCCCCAACTGACTGATATTTTTAATCAAACCTCTATCCCTGACAGTCCTTCATTGATAAAGGATGTGCTTTCTGAAATCAAATCCAAGATCATTGACCATTCGGTAAAGGTCGGAAATCCTTATTATATAGGGCATATGACGAGTGCTATCCCTTATTTCATGATCCTGCTGGAGATGATCATAGCAGCACTCAACCAGAATCAGGTTAAAATAGAAACAGCAAAGGCCTCAAGCTTTGTTGAAAGAGAACTGGTGGCATGGCTGCATAATCTGATCTTCCATAAAAAGCCTGGTTTCTATGAAAGAAACATTCAAAACCCAAAGGTATCCCTCGGAAATGTCACTTCAGACGGCACAATATCAAATGTTACCGCCTTAATGGTTGCAAGGGAGAGGGCATTTCCGTCTGATGGTGATTTCCCGGGTTTAAGATATACCGGTGTGGAAAAGGCCCTCCGGTATTATGGATACGACCGCGGTGTAATACTGGTTTCAACAAGAGGACATTATTCTATTAAAAAGGCTGCAAATATTCTGGGAATAGGAGAATCAAACGTAATAAATATCCCTGTTGACATGAATAACAGGATAAATATCAAAAAGCTTTTGCAGCGTATACGGATATTAAACAGCACCAGGACAAATGAACGTACAAAAATAATCTCCATAATAGGAATAGCAGGCACAACTGAGACCGGTAATGTTGATGATCTTGAGGCTTTAAGCGAGATAGCTTTGGAAACTGGGGCTTTTTTCCATGTTGACGCCAGTTGGGGCGGGCCTGCACTTTTGGTTGATGAATACAGACCTCTATTCAGGGGGATCGAAAAAGCGGATTCCGTTGCATTTGACTCTCATAAGCTTCTCTACTGCCCCATGAGTATGGGCATTGCTTTATTTAAAAGTGAAAAAGATCTGAGTTATATTAAACACTCATCAAAATATGTAATACGAAAAAATTCCGTCGATACAGGAAGGTTTACCCTGGAAGGGTCAAGACCATTTGCATGCCTCAAACCCTGGGCCTCTTTAAAAATTATCGGCAGCAAGGGTTATGGCCTGTTGTTCAGGCATGCAAGAAACTCAACCGAGTATTTCAAGGAGATCCTCGATACCTGTGAGAATTTTGAAACATTAAATAATCCTGAACTCTTTATTCTCAATTATCGTTTTATTCCACAGGAGGTTCAACACCAGATAAAAAAATGGAAAGGAATCAGAACAAAGACAGGAAAGAGTGAGAAAAAGACAAAAAACAAGATACAAAAAACCAACAGGCTTATTAACAGCCTTAATGTAAAACTCCACAGGGCATTAAGAAAAGATGATACAACCTTTGTTTCAAGGACAACCTTGGAATCAACAATATATCGCCCGCAGGATATTGTAGTCCTTCGGGCAGTTCTAGTTAATCCGCTAACCGAAAAGGTTGTGCTTGATGAAATAAAAGATACCCAAAACCGTATTGGTCTTGATATGTGGAAGGAGTATAAGCCTGCGTTTAACAGGATCAGAGCTGCAAATGAATAGGTAATCTGCACATCCGTCATTGACTTACTTTATTATTTTAGTTAATCTCCAGTAACAGTTAACAGACCCGGTAATTACCCTTCCTTAAAAAGAGTAAACGCATATGGCAAACAGGATCACATATGGGACACATCTTTGATATCCACCTGGCAAAAGCCTACGAAGACTGGATCAGATCGTCTAAGGGTCTTCGAATGGACATATTTGTCGAAAGAATGATCTCAGAAACCCTCAGACCGTTCAAACACGAAAGAGTCCTTGATATTGGCTGCGGATCAGGGAATCATCTTCTTATCGCTAGCAGGCTTGGCCTGGATATATCAGGAATTGACGCATCACCTTACATGCTCACACTTGCGCAAAGCCGTCTCGGGAACCAATGTGAGTTTAAAAAGGCTTATGCAGAAGATCTGCCTTACGAAGATAATGAATTTGACCTGGTTTTTCTTATCAACACCCTTGAATTTCTTGAAAACCCAGTCCCGGTATTGGAAGAGGCGGGAAGAGTGGCAAAAAGAGGGATATTCATAGTTTTTTTTAACAGCATGTCACGTTATTGCCGCTGGCAGAAAATATGCGGCATATTCAGAAGAAATCTATTTTCCAGTGTGAAACCTTATAGTTTGTGGGAGATAAAAAACCATATCAATAAAGTATATGGCCCGGTTAAGGTAACATGGAAAAGCGAGTATCTATTTCCTGCTTTTTTAAAAAAAATCAGGATCCCTATGATTTCTCCCGGTTTCTTCCTGCCCTTCGGTTATCTTATTGGCATATCGGTCAACCTTAATTACCGGTTTAAGACCGATATGTTGTCTATCAAGGAAAAATTAGGAAGAAATAAAAGCCCTGCAATCGAAGGGGTTCATATCAGTCACAGCAAATAGTGGGCGGAGGTATAAATTGAGCAAAGAGGCATTACTTTACGAGAAATTATCCAAAAATAAAGTAAGATGTTTTTTATGCAATCACATGTGTATTATAAAAGAAAACTCCACCGGAATATGCGGAGTAAGAAAAAATAATAATGGAGCACTATTTTCACTAGTATATGAAAAAATAATTGCCAAGCATACTGATCCCATAGAAAAAAAACCCCTGTTCCATTTTCTTCCCGGAAGCATGTCATATTCCATTGCTACTCCAGGATGCAACCTTAAATGCAGTTTTTGTCAGAACAGCGATATTTCCCAGATGCCAAAAGATTTTGGCAGAATCACCGGTGAAAATATTACACCCGAAGCGCTTGTAAATGAAGCAGAGGATATCAATGCTTCTACTATTGCATATACCTATACCGAGCCGACGGTTTTTTATGAGCTTGCCAAGGAAACTGCCCAAATTGCAGCAGCCAGAGGTATCAGAAACATATTTGTCTCAAATGGATATATGTCGGAACAATGCCTGGATGATATTTCCGGTTACCTCCATGGGGCAAATATTGATCTCAAGGCTTTTAATGATAATTTCTACAGAAAACAGTGCGGCGCCCGGCTTAATGCCGTACTGAATACTATAAAAAAGATGGTGGAGATGGGTATATGGATAGAAATTACCACACTTCTTATCCCAGGGCTTAATGATTCAGAGGAGGAGCTTGCCCGGCTTGCAGAATTTATACATTCGCAGAATGCCGATATCCCCTGGCATATAAGCAGGTTTCACCCGACATACAGGATGCGCGATATTCCCCCTACACCGCTGGATACACTCAGCATGGCAAGAAGAATCGGGTACAGTGCAGGATTGAGATATGTTTATACGGGGAATATTCCCGGTGATGATGGAGAAAAAACCTACTGTCATAATTGCGGTAATCTGCTAATCGACCGGTACGGTTTTTCGGTAAATTTTAACAATATCAGAAAAGGCCGTTGTCCAATGTGTAAAGCCTATATCCCTGGAGTCTGGGATTAGTTGTATAAAAAAATCAATAAGTAACCATTGTTAAAAACAATCCCTGGGGCGGTGCCTTGAGTCCTGCCCTTTTCCTGTCTTTTGATTCAAGAATTTCCATAAAATCATGGCTTGTTTTACGCCCCTTCCCCACATCTATAATTGTCCCCACTATATTCCTGACCATATGTTTCAGAAATCCTTCGGCTTCAAAATAGAAAGTCGCGGTTCCGGCTTCATTAAGTTCAGAAAGCTCTGCCCTGAGCATCTCTCTTACAGGATTAACATTACTGGTTCCGGTTGATCTGAAGGTGGTAAAATCATGTTTTCCAATTATAAAGGGAAGGCATTTCCTCATCTCTTGAAAATTAAGATCCTCCTTTATATGCCAGACATATCTGCTTGAAAAAATGTCTATGTCCCTTGAATTTAAAATCCTATATTCATAGGACTTGCTTTTGGCACTGTATCTTGAATGGAAATCAGGTTCGGCGTATTCAGACTTTTTTACATATATATCATTTGGGAGTAATGAATTGAGGCCGTTTTTTATTGATTCCGGGGTTATTCCTGTTTC
Source organism: uncultured Desulfatiglans sp. (assembly GCA_964610475.1). Classification (GTDB taxonomy): domain Bacteria; phylum Desulfobacterota; class DSM-4660; order Desulfatiglandales; family HGW-15; genus JAAZBV01. The sequence goes on along the minus strand of CAZSZQ010000003.1, from coordinate 20,234 downwards.
ACTAAAAAAATTACATACCTGATACAGTGCATGAACCCCCGAATCAGTCCGGCCGGATGCATGAACGGTAACAGGTTTTCCTGTCATTATCGAAAGCTTGTCCTCTATAAGCGACTGGATTGTGATTTCGTCTTTCTGGCGCTGCCAACCATGATAATTGGTACCTTCATACTGCAGGGTCAGTCTGATATTTTTTATTTCATTCATCCTGTTTTCCGAAAATTTGAGCACAAAAAAAGGAAGCCATTTCAGCCTCCTTTTTAAGGTTATCTGATCAGAATTCCAGTAAAATGAAAAAACAGGAAAACGGGTTAACGTTTTGAATACTGGAAGCGTGCCCTGGCTCCGGGCTGACCGTATTTTTTCCTTTCCTTCATTCTTGGGTCTCGTGTGAGCAGTTCCGCCTTTTTAAGGGGGGATCGGAATTCCGGATTAATACTTACAAGTGCCCTGCTGATACCATGCCTGATAGCTCCCGCCTGGCCTATGACTCCGCCACCCTTTACGTTCACATTAATATCGTATTTATTCATTGTCTCTGTAATTTCAAGAGGCTGCTTTACCACCTCTACCCCTGATTCTCTTGAAATATACTGTTCGAGAGCCTTGTTGTTTACTGTTATCACACCGGTGCCCGGTTTTAGCCACACACGGGCTATTGACGATTTTCTTTTGCCGACGGCATGCCATAAGTCTTGAGCCATTAAGACCTCCTACATCTTTATCAATTGAGGGTTCTGTGCCACATGCGGATGCTCAGAACCTGCATATACTTTAAGTTTTTTTAACTGCCGTCTTCCCAGACTGTTTTTGGGAAGCATTCTTTTGACAGCCATATACACAAGCTGGTCGGGTTTTTTTTCAATGAGTTTTTTTGCAGAGATCTGCTTGAGTCCTCCCAGATATCCGGTGTGCCTGTAATACATTTTATTGTCCCATTTATTGCCTGTTAATGAGACCTTTTCAGCATTAATAACAACCACGAAATCCCCTGTGTCCGCATGGGGAGTAAAAACAGGCTTGTGTTTTCCTCTGAGACGGACAGCAATTTGAGTGGCCAGACGGCCAAGTACCATATCCTGTGCGTCTACAAGATACCATTTCTTTTCCACTTCTTCTTCTTTAGCAACATATGTTTTCATTTTAAATTTATCCTGAATATAAAATCGAGAAACGCTTTAATTATAGGAATATTCACAATATGTCAAGTATTTTTAAATATTTTTGTCTGAGTTTTTACTCTGCTGTTATTTGCCTGGGTCATATGAAAAAACATCCCTGCTTAATGTAACTTAACGGGTTTGAATTGGAATAAAGATCCGGATTTCAAACCCTTTTTCTGAGTTTACCGCCCTCACAATGCCGCCATGCCGCTCAATAATCTTTTGAGTAATAGCAAGCCCCAATCCTGAACCGGATGCATCAGAATCTCCAACCCTCTGAAACGGTTCAAAAATTCGGACCAGATCTTCTTCGTTTAGCTTTTTATAAGAATTTATTATACTTATGTCAACATTTCCATTTTCCGAAGAAAGCGAAACAAAAATACGCCCGTTAGGTTTGGTGTATTTAACCGCATTATCAAGGACATTTAATATAGCGCTACTCAACGAGTTTATATTACCTGTAAACCCGGGAACCAATGAAAGATCAGTAAATATATCAAGATTTTTACGGTCAATAATAGGTTTAAGCTGATTAATCAGGTCACCAATTAACTCTTTTAGATCAAAAGGCTCCATCTTAAAACGTGCTTCATGCATATCTATCTTCGACAACTCCAGGATTCTTCCAATCAAACTGTTTAACAGATCAACATCCTCTCTTATATCATCAAGATGTCTCAGATGGACACCATGTTTTTCGTTCTCCAGTTTTTCCCTCAATATTTCTTCCGCTATTCTGATCCTTGTTAAGGGGGTCCTGAGCTCATGAGAAACAAGTGCAGTCAAAGCCTTTCCGCCTACAATCATTCGTTCGACCTTGTCTGCCATCTGGTTGAATGCCTTACCCAGTTCACCGATCTCATCATGCCCTTTCACATCAATCCTGAATGACAAGTCACCCGATGCAATACGAAGCGCCGACAGTTTAAGCTGTTTTACTCTTTCGGTAATTAACCTTGAAATAGGTATAACGAGAACAGGTATAATAATACCGATTCCGGCAAGACCGAGTAAAAACCCGGTTTCAGCCCTCTCACTTCTCCTCTCACCAAAAAGAATATGGAATGTGATATCCTCCTGTGCAGGATTTTTCAGGGGAGCAACAACATATATATCACGTGTCTCGTTGAAACCCTGGTAGAGAGTAATCCCCTCGTAAAGAAACATATTTTCAGCAGGCAGATCATCGAGTTTATCAGATACTTCACCTTCAAAGGATTTAATCAGGGTTCTTTTATTGCTTGTAAGCCAAACCTTGGCATTATTTATTTTACCAATGTAGTCAATATAATTCTGCATATCTGCATCGAGGATTTCTGGCAGATGTTTTGCCGATTTGGAACTGATTTTTTCCTCAACCAGTTCTTTTAAAAGCAGCATCCTCTCAAAGGTATAAAGCCTGATCTGCTCTCTGATCATATGTACCCTTGCACGCTCCTCTGTAACCTTGAAGAGCCCGAATATCATCAGCAGGATCAATATCAATATAAATGTAAAGGAAAGAAAAAATTTAATGTATAATTTAGGAGGTCTCATTTAGTATCCACAAACATATAACCTGAACCCCAGATGGTTTTTATCCTTCTGGGCGACCCTGGATTCCTTTCAAGTTTTGACCTTAACTTGCTAATATGTACATCAATACTCCTGTCAAATGCCATAAAATCCCTTCCCCTTGCATAATTCATAATCTGATCCCTGTTAAATATTATATTGGGTTTGGTCATGAGCACCTCAAGAATTTTGTATTCGGTCGATGAAAGCTCAATTTCTTCATCCTCAAGCATTGCAGTCTGCTTGGCCCTGTTCAGGATAATACCCCCGGCCTCTATCAGCTGTTCAGGTTCAGCACCGGATTCGATTTCACGTTCCTGAAAGGTTCTTCGCATTACAGCTTTCATCCGTGCAAGCAGTTCCCTGGGGTTAAATGGTTTGGGCAGATAATCATCTGCCCCGAGTTCAAGTCCTACAATACGGTCTGCATCCTCCCCTTTGGCAGTAAGCATTATGACCGGAACACTGTTTGTTTGCCTTATGTCTCTTAGCACATCCAGACCATCTTTGCCCGGCAGCATGATATCCAGTATAACGATATCGGGAGATTCGGAAATAATATTATCAAGGGCATTATTACCATCAGAGAGAGTAAATACCTGAAAGCCGTTTCCCTCGAGGTATTCCTTTAAAAGCATCCTTATTTTTGTGTCGTCCTCTATTATTAAGACCCTGCCGGCCATTTATGTCACCTCTTTTTACCTGGTTTTATATTTTTTTCTTTTTTTCCAGTAGAAAAAAATCCCCTCTATTCTATCTTTCATTTTGAGAATTATACTCCCTCTTTAAATAAGTCCCATACCTGTTAATACAGAAAGCATCACTGCTACGGATATAACTGAGCCGACCTGGCCTCCTGTATTGGCTCCCAGTGCATGCATCAAAAGATGATTTTTGGGATTATATTTCTGCCCCTGTCTCTGTACAACCCTCGCTGACATTGGATAAGCGGAAATGCCCGCGGCGCCTATAAGCGGGTTGATCTTCCCCCTTGTTATAAGATTAAGGAATTTGGCAAACAAGATCCCACAGGCTGTATCAAGGCACATTGCTAAAAAACCCAGCGCCAGTATAAGGATGGTCTCAGAAGTTAAAAATATCTTGCCATCCATTGTGGCCCCTATACAAACGCCTAAAAGAAGGGTTACAACATTAGCTATCTCATTTTCAGAGGCATTTGTGAGTCGTTTAACCACCCCGCACTCCTTCATGAAATTTCCCAGCATGATTGTTCCCAGGAGTGGTAACCCCTTAGGAGCTATAAGGCCTCCAATAATGGTTGCAACAAGGGGGAAGAGGAGTCTGGTACTCTTTGATACAGACTTCTTAGCCATCTTCATGGTCATCGTCCTCTCTTTTTTGGTTGTAAGCAGTCTCATAATAGGAGGCTGAAACACCGGAACAAGTGACATATAGGAGTATGCGGCAACCGTGATAGGGCCCAAAAGGTGCGGGGCAACACGAGAGGCCACATACACTGCTGGCGGCCCGTCACAGGCGCCCACAACCCCGATTGCAACGGATTCCAGTTGAGTAAACCCCAGGGCCAGGGCCAGGGCAATAGTAATGAATATACCAAAATTGCCTGGTGCCCCCAAAAGGAATATCTTCGGGTTTTCCAAAAGTGGACCAAAGTCGCACATCACTCCAATACCTATGAATATTAAGAGAGGAAACAGCTCGGTTATTACACCCGCCTCATAAATAATCCTTAAAAATCCCCCCTCCTCCATCAGTTCTCCTAAAGGGATATTTGTAAGGATTGCCCCAAAACCTATTGGGACCAGCAGCAATGGTTCAAAACCTTTTTTTATCCCCAGATAAAGGAGTATACAGCCAATCCCCATCATTACCGGATTTGACCAGTGCAGATGTAAAAATCCCTCAATAAGCCCGCTGAATCCCGCACCAATAGCTTCTAACATGACTCATGTCTCCCTGTTTGTTTTTCTTCCTGTTTATATGGAAATATTTTTTTCAGAGCGGAAATCGCAAGGCTTAAAACCAATAAACTCAACGTACTTCCTCCTATACCGACGACAATTATGGTTACTCCAAAGGTCAGATTATCCATATCTAGTCTCCTGTTTTCACATGATTTTGATTCTGCTGATTCATAATTTTTAAGTCCCATTAAACAAGATTGACTTGATTTAAAATAAAATTTTCATTAAGCTTAATGTGTTTATTACCATAAAAGAATGAAAAGTTAACAGAAAACTGTTACGCGACTTAATATTTATCATAAGTCCCATAAATTTATTAGATTATTTAAACAGGGTTAATAATTTCGATTATTTTTTTGAAAAGGAGAAATTATTTTGAAAAAAAACAGGCTACATGCAAGTAAGCTTTTCCCGATTAAAAAAATATTATGCCCTACTGATTTGAGCGAGCCATCATATACAGGCATTTCTGCAGCCGCTGAAATAGCAGAAAATCAATCGGCCGAATTGATAATTATACATGTTGTCACACCTGTTTATCATGGAGGTTCTTCTCTGGTCCCTTCCGGATTTGACGCCAAGGAATATTATAAAGAATTGAGAGAGATTGCAAAGACTTCAGAAGAGGAAAAAGTGGATCTCATCGTAATAGCAACACATGGTTGGACAGGCTGGCGACGGTTTATATTTGGTTCAGTTGCTGAAAAGGTAGTAAGACTGTCTACTCAACCTGTGCTTACCATACCAGAACCATAAAAGAATTTTTTAAGACAAAAAAATAATCTTTAAAAAGGAGGAGTTAGATATGAAATTACGAGGAATATTTATTGCAATCTTTTGCATAGGCTTGATCTGCGGATTATTAAGCATAGGCAGTCAGGTTAATGCGGCGCAAGTCTCGCCGGATGGAACGATTACAGTGCTCAATCCTATGGGCACACCCCCGCCAATCCAGGCAAAGCAGATGGCCCAGCGTTTGAAAACACTGAAAGGAAAGACCATCTACTTCGTAAATACCGGCTATATCGGCACTGATCGTCTTATGGATGTAATGGCAGACTGGTTCAGGGCTAACTATCCCAAAACCAATATTATTATCAAGCAAAGCGCAGGCGGAATGACCGGCGTTGATAAGGCTTTGTGGGCTGAGATTGGCGAAAAGGGCGATGGTGTAATTATTGGCCTTGGGCATTGAAGTGTCTGCGCTCCAGGGGCAGTTCGCCTCTCTATTGATATTGAAGCCACATTAAAAAAACCTGCTGTGTCTCTTATCTTGGCCGATTTTGCTGATCAGGAGGCTGTGGTGGCCTATGAAAGCGGTATGCCGGGTGTCAGGATTCAGTATTTCAAAGGTCCGGTCTGGGCCAAAACCAAAGATCAACTCAAGACACAGATTGTTGAAGGAGTTAACCCGATTACAGGGGGACCGGTAATGAAGGAGTTGGTCGATAAATTGACGATACCCCTGACTGATAAAGAAAAGAATCCTGGTGAATTAAAACGGGATTTGCCGCCAGCCACATACACAGGAACCCCGGCCGAGCTTCAGAAACTTTTTCTGGAAAAGAGATACACCGATTTTATGCCGGTTATCCTTCCGACAGAGGATCTGGTTAATGAAATGCTCCAGGCAACAAGCCATGCGCCTGACGAGGTGCTCGGCAAAATGAACCCTGGGTCTGAGGCAGGTGAAACCTGGACATATACGGTTAAAACCGCTGGCATCAATGCCGTTATGGCAGGCGCCAAACCGGAATATTTCCCGGTGATTCTTGCTATTGGTTCAACAGGCATGTCTGCTGTTAATGTTTCCGATAACGGCTTTGCAGCCGGTGCTGTAATAAATGGAAACATCCGTGATGAAATCGGGCTTAACTATGATATAGGCGCTGTTGGGCCATATGCCCATGCAAATACAGCCATTGGACGGGCATGGAGCCTATTATCCATTAACGGAGGAAACTGCGGAAAAGTGGGAACAACCTATATGGGCACTGTTGGCAATGCTGCAAATGCAATCAATATTATTATTGCAGAAAATGAAGAGAAATCCCCGTTTGAGCCTTTTTCTGTAAGAAGAGGAAAGAGCGCTGGCATGGGCTTCCCCGGTATGCCTGCACCGAAACCGGCCGGCTACAAAAAGGGCGATAATGTTGTAACGCTTCTTACCGGTTGGGGCATACTTTCAGCGGCAAACTGGAAGGTAAATGCCTGGGGGCCGGATATGAATTATCCGCAGATAATAAAGGACATATACAATCAGCAATCGCCGGGATTGTTTGGCACTTTTGTGGTATTAAGCCCGCCTATTGCCAATTTTGTCAGAGATGCAGGATTTGATACCGTAGAAAAACTTACCGCATTTGTAACCGATGCAGGGGCTGCCAAGCCTGCTCCCAAAGGATTTTTCATGGGTGGTAATAACTTCCATGTTGTTGTAACAGGTGCATCCAACAATAACTACTGGATGGTAGGCGGTATGATGCCGAGCATGTCAGTCAGGATCGATGAATGGCGGTAAAAGGCGGTGCATATTATCTATAAGTGACCCAAAGCATGTAATACAGCATAGCCTTATACTAAAATATAGAGGCTATCCACACATAATTTTCTAAATAGCCGCAGATTTGATAAATACTTTTTATCAAAATCTGCGGCGACTACCCTTTAAAGCACAAAGTATAGCCCTGCTTTTTATATCCCTCCTGTTTAAGAGTCATATTTTGAAGCGTCCCGACTAAATTTAACACTTTCTGCTCCTTTTTCCCGGGAGAGTTTCTGTTGACTTGATGCATCTAAGTAAATATACTCCATACAAAAATTAAAATATTATTAAAATCAAATAATAATCGTGAACAAATAGTAATCAATGACAATTTATAATATATTTTAAATAGGAGGCTTAATTATGTGGAGAGTAATATCCTGCCTTATTCTGTCTTTAATAATAATTGCCGGTTGTAGTAAAGAAGAGAATAAAGAACCAAGGGAAAGCGAATCCGCAAAAGTAAAAGAGGAAACAGGATCCACAGCAAAAACCGGAATCAAGGACCTGGATAATTTTGTCGATAATATGAAAGATGTCCAGAAGGCCATGGAGGAAGGCAAGAAATTTGAGGTGGTTGATTTCAGGGAACTGAAAGCTTTGTTGCCCGAAGTACTGGGTGATTTAAAGCGAGCCGATGCCCGGGGAGAAAAAACCGGCGCAATGGGTTTTACTGTCTCTAAAGCAGAGGCCGATTATAACAGTGAAGATTATTCAAAAAGCATTAATATAGAAATATCAGACACAAGTGGCGCAACCGGTTTTGCAGGTATTGCATCATGGGGATGGGCTATGACAGATATTGATAGAGAAGATGATACCGGTTATGAAAAAACGATCAATTATAAAGGCAATAAAGCTTTGGAAAGGTATAACAATCAAGACCGGTCAGGCAGTATCGAAATAATGATTGCACGCAGATTTATGATGTCAGTAAACGGCAATGGCGTTTCCATGGATGAAATAAAAAATGCTGCTGATAAGATTGATATTGGAAAACTTGAAGCGATGAAAGAAGCAAATCCGGTTAACAAATAACAAAACATTTCGTTCAAAGATCAGCGGGCGGGCATAAAAATAAAACCAGCAACCGTTTCATTTATCAAATTTTGAAGATGCTTTTTATTAATGCCTGTCCCTCACACTCAAATATTGACCGGATGCGGTTATACATCCTCATCCTCATTATCAATGCCTTCTGGATATCTTCCGCCAAGCAGCTCGAGATAGGTATCTTCAAGTTTTTTCATTTCTCTCAAAATATCCATTGCATGCCTGGTCCCCACTTCAGCAGCCTTTTCAGAATCTCTCTGTCTGAATGCTTCCAGGATTTCATCATGGTCGCTTTCGTTATGAATAATGGTTGTTACAGGCTTCATGGTCCTTATGAAACTCTCCGTAAAATCCATAATATTTTCCATGATGATAGAATAGATAGGATTTCCGCATGCCCGGCCTACCAACCTATGGAACAGACTGTACAAACTGTCAAGTTTGTCACGTTCCCTAATGAGGGCATAGGAAGAAAGCAGGTCTTGCATTTCCTTTAGAGATTTAGGCGTCGCATTCTGCGCTGTAAGCCTGCAGACTTCAGGTTCAAGAAGGAGTCTGGCCTTTGCCAGATGATCCACCTTAACTCTTCTGTATCTTATTAGGTCTGCAAAGTCTTCCATGAAGGGTAGCTGGTATAATTCTCTAATAAAAGCCCCTCCGGTTATACCTCTTCTTATTTCAAGAAAGCCCCTTGATTGCAGAACCCTTAAACCTTCTCTGATCACAGGACGGCTGACACCAAGCAGCCTGGCAAGTTCTGTTTCACTCGGGAGGGCCTCACCTGTCTTGTACTTACCTGAGAGGATGGCCCTTTTTATCTCGTTTACGACATCCTCATACAGATTGGTTGGCCGTTTTATCTTTTTAAAATCGGTCACAATTCATTTTCTCCTGTCCGGACATTTCCGGTCTTTACCGGACGATTAAATTAATCATATTTATATAAACTATCAGATATATGTTTGCGCAAAATTGTCAACGGATTGAATTGATTTATTGTTATGTATATCATGGATCACCTGTTCATTTCTACTTCTTTTTGTAGTTCTTACCCCCTTATATTTTCTATTAAATATGTTAGCACAGAGAAGAAATCAGGTGATAATATATGATATGAAAAGGGATTTACGAAGCGCCTGTCAGTAGATATTATCCCTTTCCCCGCCTCAGACTTAGTCTTCGAGGTCTTTCTAATATTGTTCCCTCAGATTCCTCTTTTCATTCCCAATTTAATATTGTAAACATAAAAGTTAATGAGGATAAAAAGGACATACTAAAATGCATTTCAGACCTCTCGGAATTGCCAAAGACATAATTCAGGCTGCAGGATTAAGGGTTTCATATACCTATAATGACCTAGTGTTCACAGAAGATAATTCCGTTATTTTTCAGTTTGATGATAAAAATAAAAAAACCCTCGGGTTTTTTATCAATGTGACCTGCGATTCCTCTGCCTCTGACAGGATAGGGAAACAGCTTCATGATGCAGCTGCAGAGAGAGAGTATACTATTATACAAAGCGGTGAATTCGAGATGGAGAAGAAGAAAGGTTCAGAGGAAACAGAGATCAGACTCCTGCCTTTTTAACGCCCTGGATCATGATGTAAAGAGATATCTATATCATAAAATCCTTTCCTCTAATCTCTTCAAGTTTTTTCACATGCGAGTCTTCCTCCTTAATAATTTTTTCTATGCCGGAAAGTACCTTTTTGTCATCAATAAAACCTTTTACCATCTCATAGAACAGGATAGTATCTTTTTCAAAATCTATAGACAGATCAAGAAGTATCCGGGTATCTTTTATATTTGAAAAATCCGCATCATCCATGGAGAAGGCCTGTTCGCCCAGGATGCTGCTAAGGATTTCTTTTCCAATCTCTTCGAGTACCGGGTCCTGGATCATTTCTTTTATCCCCTTCTTCATGTTAACAAACCATATCACGTGCTCTTTTTCATCATTTGCAAGCCATTCCAGTATTGCAGCGAGATCCTGACTCTTTACCTCTTTTTGTGCCTTTCTATATGTCCTTTCCCCATTTTTTTCTATCTGAATAGCCAGATCGACTATTTCGCCCAGAGTGAACATTATTTTATCCTTATATACAAGACACGTTAATATTCTCTATTGCCAGAGTATATGTCTAGCCTGCTTGTGGTTTGATCTTTAGATCATGCAATTTTTAATTCACTGATATACCTGAGTCTCGCTATAAGAGGGCAGCTCAAAAACCCGGACAGGAATAGTTTCAATTATATTTTGAAAACGTTCAGTCTTTAATCCCAGGATATTAAGGCTGTTTTTTAGATGAGCGGCATCGAGCCTTTCAAGTTCCTGTCCCACAAGAAACCTCGACATTAGCAGATCGGCTATGTACACGATACTTGCAAGCACCTTGTCTGTAGTCGCTTCGTCCGGATTATGATGATTCTTTATTACATCAATCAGGTTTTCGGGTAAAGACCATTGTTCCGCCAGCATAGCCCCAACGGTATCGTGCGTTATTCCGAAGGTTTGTTTCTCAGTAATAGAAAGGTTCTCATTATCTATCTGGGTCTTTCTGTAAAAAAACGGGTATGCCCTGCCCATATACTGGTCAAGAACCACCTTGCCTATATCATGCAGAAGGCCGGCCGTATAGGCAATATCGGCAGGGATGCACTGAATTATCCGGGCCAGTTTCTCGCTTATTATCGCCGTACCAAGGGCATGGTTATACAGGCCGCCCTTGCATTGCGAATAGCCTTTGCTGTTCCCTCTGAAAAAATCCTTTACTGCTGCTGACATAACTGTCTGAAGAAGATTTTTTTCTCCCAGCAAAACCAATGCCCTGTCAATGGAATCGGTTTTTATTTTCATGTTGAAGAATGCGGAATTACATAGTCGAATCAGCTTTGCAGATATAACCTGGTCCTGTTTTACCTCCTGTGCTATATCCTTAAGACTGCATTTGTCTTCGCGCACCATTCTGATGATCTTGAAAATTATTTGTGGAATTGAATGGATTTTTTTGATGGACAACTGAAGCTGGTTGATATCAGGTCTTTCTATTTCCAGTTCAATCTCATTCGGAGGTTCATAGATCGGGGAGATTTTGGTTTTCATAGTATCAAGATTTAAGCTTAACCGGCAGCAAAAGTATCCTCCTGTTTCTCTGTTAATCACAGATATTCCGGCGTTGCGCAGAATTTTTTCTGTTATATCTACAGTTCTTCCTCCAATATCAAGATCCATATCAATCTTTGAAAGATTACCAACAAGCGCCCCTCCTGCAATTGTTGCTTCGAGCCCGGATAACCCGGAACCCCTATTGCACATCTCCTTAATAAAAATGGGAAGGCCGGTAACAGCAAAATTAACAGGTTTTGCCAGATAATCATTACCATTAGGTTCAGGAAGCAGTATATGAATAAGGCCCCCAACTTTAGCCTTTTTATCGCACAGTGAGAGGCCAACACATGTCCCCAGATATGCATTCAATATCTCATTTTTTCTTTCGCTGATTTTGTATGTACCGGCCGGCACCGGATACATTGGATATCTGTAATTCTGTAACATTAAATATTAACTCCAATGTTTATTTATGAATTTAAAATCAAAACAACCTGCGAAACAGGATCTTTAATAAATTTGAAGAAAAAAACATGAAAACAGACGATGCTTTTATCAAGATGAACTCAATACTTTTTTTATCACTTTTAGTATTTTGTTCATTTCATAGGGCTTGCTTATAAAATCCTTTGCCCCCCATTCTTTTGCATACAGTACGGTTTCCTGAACATTATACCCGCTTGCGATGATAATCTTTGCCTTTGGGTTAATATCAAGTATGGTTTCAACAAGTTTTTTACCGCCTATCCCCGGCATAATCAAGTCTGAAATTATCAGATCAAATTTTTCAGGGGTCTCTGAGTATAATTTTATGGCTGTATCACAATCAGGTGCGGTAAAAACCCTGTAGCCATATTGTTTCAGAATTTCTTCCACAAGCTCTCTTGTCGTTTCATCATCTTCGACAAAAAGAATAATTTCATTGGTGCCCCTGTGAACCGGCTCAGTTTCCAGGGCTGTACTAATAACCTTGTCTCTTTTTACAGACGGGAAGTATATCATAAAGGAGGTTCCCTTTCCGGGAGCGCTGTTACATGTTATGTAGCCACCGTGGCTCTTTACTATGCCGTACACCATTGAAAGTCCAAGGCCTGACCCTTCTCCGACCTTCTTTGTAGTGAAAAAGGGTTCAAAAATATGTTCAAGGGTTGCACTATCCATACCTGACCCATTATCTGATATTGTCAGCAGGGTATATTCACCGGGAGAGATTCCCGGTATTTTTATACTACTGACCTCATCTACAACTGCCTTTTTGGTTTTGAATAGCAGAACACCGCCTTCGGGCATGGCGTCCCTGGCATTTATCGCCATGTTCATCATGACCTGTTCTAGTTGATTCGGGTCCGCATTTATCATATCAATACACTCATCAAGATCCAGTTTAATATCTATCATCTTGGGAATGGTACGTTTGAGGATTTGTGATACCTGATCTATCTCCTGATTCAGATTTAACGGCCTTGTTTCATTATCCATTTTTCTGCCGAAAATCAGCAGCCTTTTAGTCAGTTTTCCTGCACGCTGGATAGCCTTTTCAATAGTAGTCAATTTTGCATAATCAGGATCATCTTCTTTCTTGGTCATAAGTAGGATTTCAGTACAGCTGAACATAGCCTGAAGGCTGTTGTTAAAGTCATGGGCAATTCCTCCGGCGAGGGTGCCTATGGCCTCCATCTTCTGGGCCTGTATCAATTGTGCCTCCAGCTGCTTTCTCTCACTTATATCACGCAAGAGGTACAGTATTCCGGCTGGCTTCCCCTCATGGTCATCATACCTTGAAACACTAAGACTGACCTCCAGCAATCGTTTATCCTTTGTATATCTTCTCGTTTCAATATCCTGGCAGGCATTACCTGATTTTATGATCTCCTTTATCATATAATCATGCTCAGCTTTAACAGTGTTGGGAATAAAAGGTATCTCTTTCCCGGTAATTTCTTCAAGTGCCCATCCGAAAACATGTGAAAAAGATGGACTTACATAGTTTGTTCTGCCGTTCAAATCAGAAATTACAATAGCATCAGCTGATGAATTTATAAGAGAGCGGTATAATTCTTCTGCCTTTTTAGATTCTTCATAGAGTTCTTTATATTTTCTTTCACTTTTAGCAAGCGCATCGAGTACATTCTTTCTTTCCCAATAGGTGCTGATAATACCTGAAATAATCCTGAAGGTCTGAACTTCTTCACCGAGCCATTCTCTTGGATGTTCAAGGTCTTCAAAAGTGACAGACCCGAAAAAGGAATTTGAAGGTGAATAAATAGGAATTGCCAGTATTGACCTGATATACCTTGACTTGAGAATATTTCTTTCTCTTTCACCATCACGGTTCAGGGCAGTAATATCCGGTATCATGATGATGTTTTCATTTTTAAGTCTTTCTAAAATCCATTTATAGAAGCGTTCATCTGACTCCTTTTTTTCAGATTTTCTCAGTATCGATGGTTTACACCATTCATGAATCTCTTTGATTTTATCAGCATCATATGATGCGCATATGATGCTTGTGCGGCTTATCGGGGAGGCGCTCCCAATAATAGAAAGGACCTCTTCCATTTCAATACTGTCGGAAGATGAAAATATCATCGATATTTTTGAAATGGCCTTATCAATTGCCAACCGGTCTTTTAGCCATTCCTTTGTTAGGACAGTGCCAGACAACATTCAACCTCAGGATACAAGTCACAATCAATTTAGTTTCTGGTTAATGAGTAGGCTTTAAAAAAATCCAGATGTCACTACTATAGTAACATCCGCTAGAAGCATTAACGGCCAATGACGCTTCAAGTATTATGCCAACCTATACAGGTGAAAAAAGAATCAGACCTTGTATGATTCGTATGGAGGATTGATATAGATAACTATACGTAATGATGGAAGATAAGTGGATATTTTATACTGATGCAGGCAATAAACAACAGGTTTGGATAGGTATTTATATAATGATTTTGTTTATAATGTGTAATATATGTAACTTTTCAACTTATATGTATCATTACACTGTTACATATTAAAAAGGTATTTCGTTAAATCTTATCCTTTATTTTTCTGTAAAGGGTCTGCCTGCTTATCCCCAAAAGTCTGGCTGCCTTCGCCTTGTTCCCTTCCGCCTGCTTCATGGCTTCATGGATCTTTCGCGCCGCCACATCATCATCGTTTGAAGGTTTTTTTATTGAACCCTTGTATTCTTTAATTTCTGGTGGTATATGGTCTATTGTTATCATGTTTTCATGGCACAATACAAAGGCATGTTCAATAGCATGCTCAAGTTCTCTTATGTTTCCGGGCCATGAATAGCTCTTAAAGAGATTAAGAACATCATCCGAGACCCCCTCTATATTTTTACCGAATTTACCATTAAACAGGTCACAGAAATGTATGACAAGAAGCCCTATATCCTCTCTTCTTTCCCTCAATGGCGGAATAACAACCTCAACGACCTTAAGTCGGTAAAAAAGGTCTTCCCGGAATTCGCCGTTTTCAACCTTATATTTTAATGGCTGGTTAGTGCTTGTTATTATCCTTACATCGACCTTTACAGGGGTGGAGTCTCCAACCCTTTCAAATTCCTTTTCCTGGATAACCCTCAATAATTTCAACTGGATGGAAGGTGCCGTGTCGCCTATCTCATCTAAGAATATTGTCCCATGATCTGCAGCCTGAAAGCGGCCTATCTTGTTCTTTAAAGCGCCTGTAAAAGCCCCCTTTACATGACCGAACAATTCGCTTTCAAGCAGGTTTTCGGCAAGCGCTGAGCAATTTACAGTAACCATTGGTTTGAATGATCTCGGGCCGCTGTAATGAAGAGCCTTTGCAATCAGCTCTTTTCCGGTACCGCTTTCACCGGTTATCAGGACCGTGGTATCTGTCTGGGCAAGATCCTCAAGCAGCCTGTATATCTCCTGCATCCTGCTGTTTTTGCCTATTATGTTCTGAAACCGATGCCGTTCTCTTAGTTCATTTTCAAGGTCATTGAGTCTTGTTACGTCCCTCACAACAAGCACGGCGCCTATTGATTTATTATTTTTATTGATTAGGGGTGAACTGGTGACAGAAACTACCTGGTGTTTTTGCTCAAGCTGTCCGCAATCTATCCTTGATTCACGTATTGTTGTCTGGCGTTTCAATGTTTCTATCAGAATGTTCTGGCAGGCATTGTTGCATGGGCTTTCAATTGAGGAAATGGCTTTCCCTATCAGTGACTTTGGCTTTATTCTGCATATTTTTTCCACTGCATCATTGGCGTCAATAACAGTCATGTCACGAGAGAATGTAATAATCCCGTCATTGACACTCCTGAATATCGCCTCCAGATTGTTTCTGATCCTCTCGTTTTCCTCTTCGACCGATCTTTTTAAATCAACAAGGGCCTTATGATCCAGCGCCAGTTTTGTTGCCCTCAGTAGAGGCTCCTTGTAGATCGGCTTTAAAAGATAGTCAAAAGCCCCGAGCCGTACTGATTCAGTTGTTGTCTTGATGCTAGGATTGCCTGTCATCATGATTACCGGGCAGTTTAAACCAAGCTCCTTTACCTTGCTGAGTATTTCTATGCCTGTATGTTCCCTGAGAATGAGGTCGGCAAAAATCAAATCAAGGGTGTTATTTTCTATTATGTCGATAGCTGATGTATAATCCCGGGAGGTAAAAACCTCATGCCCTTCACCGGAAAGGTGTGTTTTAAAGGTAAAGCGTATGCTTTCTTCATCATCAATTACTAGTATCCTGGCGCCCATTCTTTTCTGCCTCTTTCGGTCGTACAAAATGGAAGATATTGTCTATCTTTGCTGCAATAAACATTGAAATATCGGGGTTTAGATAAACTGAAGTAAAGAAATTTGATTTGCCTTTCTCATCATTGAAAAGTATCCCCGGAATAATGAGCTTTGCATTCCCCTTACTGTTTCCGGGAATGGCATAAAAGATATGTTCATTATTAACAAAGTCTATCCCCAGAAAACCGAGCATTTTTTCTGTTAGTTTATACGGATCCTCATTACCTGTAACAGAAAGCACGGAATAACTGTGTTCTTTCAACAGATTGATGATGTCATCTCCAATTCCGTTCAAATCGATTATAAAATCCTTACCTTTTCTGTTAAAATAAAAGTCCGCCTTTATCACCAGGTTAAAATCAGAATCCTCCTCTTTATGTATGGGGATATCCAATCTGCTTGAGAAACTTTGACCTGCCAGATCAAGGATTTTTTCAATAATGCTGTTTCTATCTCCATTCAGACTGATAATTTCATTTTCCGAAGAGATATCTTCCTCAGTTAAGGTCTCGGGGTAATAAATAATCTTTATTCCGTGACCCAATAAATATTTTTTCAGGGTTGAAGGGAAAGGCAAGACCTCTTTACCTGCCAGGTTCAGACATATAATATTTATATCACCAGGTGACGATTCCGGTAATAACCTTATAATCCAGTCTGCCGTTAACTCTATTTTAAATCCCTCTTCGAATACAAGACTCTCATCACTTGAATATACTTTCTCATAATTGCAGGCCGATATTGCTTTGGCAATGGTTGCTGTAAGATCATCATCTTCTGTTATATGGAGTATGCGGTAGCTATCCCAGTCAGACATTATAAGATGAGACATCTTTTCCGGTAGATTATTATATAAATCAACTATTACCCGGTCTCCGCTTCTTAGATTTATTATAGGATAGGTTTCAGTATTGAGGTCAATTTGTCCTCCTGTTTTAAGAGGTATGAAATGTTTTCCCTGATCTATCCATTCTTCACCTATCAGGGCAAATATCTTTTTAAGGTGATCGCCCTTTTCTTTGTTTATTATTCGCAGAGTACCACTGTCCGGTTTTGGCTTTTTTGTGTTTTCACTAATAACTCCCCTAACGACCTTCGGAGAATACACTGGCAGTCTTACCTTTTGCCCCGGGTATATATTATTCAGATTTTTAAGTTCAGGGTTGAGTTTTTTGAGTTGGTCAAAATATTCGTTGTAAAGTTCATTTTGCGGGATTGAGTATTTATTGCTTAACACCCTGACAAGGCTGTCACCAGGTCTGACAGTATAATACTCAAGATTTTCCGCCTCTTCTAAAGAAACTGTTACAACATGATCAGTTTTTTCAGGTTGTCCGCTTTGCGTCACCGGTGTAATTATCAGGGGTATTATTATCTTTTCACCCGGGTGGATCAGGTCAAGATTTGAGAGTGAAGGGTTTAATTTTTTCAGGATGGAGATGACATCTCCAAGTTTATTTTTCGCAAAAACCTCTTTGTTTCTAAGAATTTTCCAGATATGGTCCCCGTCTTTTGCAACATATGTTTCGGTGAGCACTTTTTTGTTGTCCAGATTTACAATTTCCTTTGCGATTTCAGCTGTTTGCATCAGGTCAATTGAGTATGTATCCACATTTTCATCATTATCTGCTGCCGGCACCGGAGTTACATAACTATTGAATAATATTGCGGTTATGAACAAAAATAAAAGACAATATCCTTTTCTTTTGTTATTCTTCAATTAAGTCTCCAGGGAAATTCCGGCACTTTTAATCATACATGTTTTGATAAAAAAACTCAGTCAGATAAAATGCAAAAAGTTTTTCATTTTAGATAGTTATCTTGAAATAAGTCAATGTTTTTCTCAATCCCAGCAAAAAATATACCATATATTGGCAAATAAAAATATTCTTGTACATCATGTTGTATTTTGTCCTTTACAATTATAACTATTGGTGATACCTTCATTCCTTATTAAAAGTCATAACTCAAGTAAATACAGGAGGTCCTGATGAGAATAAAAAAACTCTCTCTCATGGGGTTTAAATCCTTCAAGGACAAAGTTGATATCCCTTTTCCGGTTGGCATAAGTGCGGTTGTCGGACCTAATGGCTGCGGCAAAAGCAATATTGCAGATGCTATCCGGTGGGCAATGGGAGAGCAGAGCGCCAGACAATTGCGCGGCCGCAATATGGAAGATGTTATATTCAGTGGAGCCGGTGATTTTAAGCCCCTTGGGATGGCAGAGGTGTCGATTGTTTTTGAAAACGGTAACGGATCATTTCCGGCAGAGTTTGCTGAGGAGCATGAGATCTCCGTAACAAGACGGTTGTACCGTTCCGGTGAGAGTGAATACCTGCTTAACAATGTCCCATGCAGGCTCAAGGATGTCCATGAGATATTCATGGATACCGGCCTTGGGAACAAAAGTTATTCCATAATAGGACAGGGGAGAATAGGCTCCATTGTTGAACAGAAACCTGAAGAAACAAGGCTCATGATCGAGGAGGCGGCAGGCATCACAAGGTTTAAAAAGAAGGAAGCTGAGGCGCGCAGAAAGCTTGAACTTACAAGGGAAAACCTTAACAGGGTCGAGGACATCCTTTCCGAGGTTCAGACACAGATGAGATCCCTGAAAAGACAGGCCGGAAAGGCGGTAAGGTACAAAGAAATAGGTCAGGAAATCCGCAGGCTTGAGCTTGTGTTAAACTCCAATCTGTACAACGATCTAATTTCCGCTTCCGGTGAAAATAAAAAATCTGCTGACATCCTCATTGAAAACGAGGTAACACTCACGACCACCCTGTCTGTTATACAGGCCAAAATAGAGAGTATGAATCTGGAACTGGATGAAAAAGACCAGATAATCTCAGGGCTTAATAACACATACCTCTCTCTTAAGGAAGAATTCGCAAAAAAGGAGTCTGCTCTCGAGTCCATGACCAAGGAAAAGGAGATGCAGGCCGGTCTTGAGGAAAGGCATAACAGGGAGATTGAGGAGATCGGAAGAAGCCTGGTTAATCTCGGAGAGGAAAAGGCCCTGCTCCAGGAAAAAATCACAAAATTAAGGGAGGACTCACGGGTATACCAGGAAGAGATCAACATTATTGAAGGCAGAATGAAAGGACGGAAAGATCTCTTAACCGAGACCAAGGAAGAATACGAAGTATTGCGTACAAGGGTTAATACAGGGGTTTCAAAGGAGGCCGGTCTGAGCAAGGAACTTGACTATCTCAGCAAGAGGATTTCCGAAATAACTGACAGAAAGGCCAGAATCGAAAACGAAAAAAATGAAATAGATGCCAATATTCAAACCCTGATAGAGACCTCTGCAAAAAAGGGAGACCTCAGAGAGGCGTTATCCAATAAACTGATTGATATAGAAAATGACATGCGGGAAAAGGAGCAACACTCTGAAGAGCTTGCCGCCATCAGGAGATCGGCAGAGAATGAACTAAAAACCGTAGAAAATGAATATAATACCATAAAGACAAGACTTTCCAGCCTGAAGTCCCTGAATGAAAATTATGAAGGCTATCAGGTTGGCGTAAGAACCATCATGAAGGCTAATGACCTTGCAGCAAGAAATGAGGGAAGAGTGCTGGGCCTTGTCGCAGATGTTATACAGGTGGAATCAAGATATGAACAGGCGGTAGAGGCGGTCCTGTCAGACAGACTCCAGTACATACTGGTGGAAAACCAGGAGGACGGCAAGGAGGCCGTCAAGTATCTCAAGGAAAAGGCAAGAGGCCGGGGCAGTTTTATTTCCGTTAACGACATCAATGGGAATGGTAATGGAAACGGACACAATGGTTTTCCGCTGCTTAAAGATGTTGTCAATGTATCTGAAAAATACAAACCTGTTGTCAACATGCTTCTGGGGGATATTGCCCTTGCTAATAACCTTGACCAAGCTGTTGAGGCATGGAAGAGTAACGGCAGGGATACCACACTTGTTACACCGGATGGAGACCTGGTCGACAGACAAGGCATAATAAGCGGAGGAAAACTTGGGGCACATGGGCTCCTGGCTAAAAAAAGGGAGATTACCGAACTTGAAATAAAGGTGGCTGAGTTAACAAAAAAGGTTGCCGAAACAAAGGATCG
>CAZSZQ010000002.1:59549-64944 GCA_964610475.1 uncultured Desulfatiglans sp. | reverse complement strand
AACCCATCATCTTGGGAAATTCGGTTCTTCCAAAGTAATCGGGAATAAGGTTGCCCAGGGCTATAGTCTGTACTCCGAATCCGATCCCCATGAGGACATTACAAAGAATCACAATACCCATGGAGCGGGCAAACAGTATAATTATCAAACCCGCAATACCGAAGACGATGGACGCCACAGCCAGTGAATGCATTTTAATCTTGAGCCCCAGAAAACCGACCCCCAACTGGCTGGTACCCATCACAAATCCGAAAATGCCCCCGGCAAAAGCAGCACTGGTGCCCGAAAAATCCATATCCATAAGAAAGGACACCTGATGGGTCATCATTATCTGCATGGCGGTAAATTGAACAATAACGTAGCCTATCAGGAGCCACATTGTCCGGGTCAGCAGGGCTTCCTTTGCAGTAAAATCAACCGGAGTCTTATAAAGATTACCGGGGACATGTTGTGCTGATTCAGCTTTTTGATCTTTTAAGGAACCAGGGCCATCCGGGATCTGGCCGAGATCTTCCGGCTTGTTGACAAGCAGAAGCGCCGGCAGGATCACACAAAACAAAAATGACGCTGCTGCAACAGCCAGGTATGTGTTTCTCCAGCCTATTGATTCTATAAGCCTCATCAACAGCGGGTTGAAGACTACCCCTCCGAAACCGCTCGCTGCCATGGAAATGCTGAGTGCCATGGGCCTCTTTACTATAAACCAGTTGTTAATTACAGTCATCATGGCCAGCGATCCGCCCAAGCTCATGCCAAGCCCTACAAGCACTCCATAGCCAACAAAGAGCTGCCAGATATGCTGCTGGAAGGAGACCATTATCAGTCCTGCGATTGAAAGAATATTCCCGAGTATTATGGCTATTTTGACACCCTTCTTCATTATGAAGATCCCCACCAGGGGTGCGGCCAGACCTGTCAGCACCATGGCTACGGCCTGCGCCAGAGACATATCACCCCGGCTCCAGGAAAACTCCTTGACCCAGGATGGGAGAAACAATGCGAATGAAAGCATCATCATCATGAAAACAATGTTGAAGAAAAACATGACTATCAGATTAATCCACCCATAGAATCCGTCTGCGCTTTTGAGCCGTGACGCCATATTCCGTATCTCCATTTCGTTTTAAAGATTCATATTCAGCTAATATATTAAACCCAAATTATACAATAGAAATCTTCTGCGGCTTACAAAACCTTGCTATGATCTATAGTGCATAATTTGGGTTAAAAAATATGTGTATCATTATTTTAAAGGTTGTAACAGGCTTTGATCCTATTCTCCTTCAACAATAAGGTTCTTTAATTCATCCATATCGTCAGCCTTTCCCGGGTATTGTTCTTTAAGTATCCTGCCTGCTTCACCGATAGCTTTAACTATAGACTCTGTCTGGTTCTTTTTTTTAATCCCTTCTATGATCATGTTTACTATGGCATCCCACTTGCCCTCTTTTACGCTTGCATTTATACCCCTGTCCGCAAGAACCCATACCCTGCGCTCAAAGACCGATATGAATATGAGGATGCCTGTTTCAAATCTTGTGCGGTACAGACCTTCACGATAAAAAGCTGTGATGGCTGCCTCTTCCACCTCTTCGTCTATCTCTTTGTCTGAAATGAACAACCTCTTGAGACTGCCGGTTCGTTTTATGATTTGATGGAATAATACAAAAAGTATTGTAATAATCCCCAAAAATAGAAACAGGTTATAGTTGCCTATCCACAGCCATCCGCCTGTAAAATATGTAAGAACCATTGAGATGGGAAAGGCAAATGCAAAACCGCCTATCACATCAGACATGGGATAATGATAACTCCTGAATACAACCATAGGCACAATCTCGCCTGAAGTATCTCTTTCCGCTTCTTCTACTGCACTGTCTATCTTTTCTCTGTCTTGTGTACTTAAAAATCTTTCTAACGGATCTGCCATTTTAAACATCCTGAATATATGATTATAAATACTATTATTTATAACCTCTACCCTCACCTAGCATATTATGTAGGAGAAGGACATGCAATCAACCGTAGAGACAAGGCATGCCTCGTCTCTACAGAATGTATTAAAGCTAACGGCTGAACGCTGAACGCTCTGAGCTTTCATCGAATAACAAGAGTTATTTGATGAATATCACCATCTTCCGGATGCGCCGCCTCCGCCAAAGCCGCCTCCGCCGCCTGAAAAACCTCCGAAGCCGCCTCCGCCGAAACCACCTCCGCCAAAGCCACCAAATCCGCCACCCGATTTCCAGTAATTATTTTTATTTCTGCCCGAACCGGGTGGAGTATTGAATGAGAGATTCCTGCCGAAATAGCTGAGCAGCAGGCCTGCGATAACGCCGACAGGAATCATTAAAAGCATCAGCAAACCCGGGCCAAACAACATTGCGCCAATGACCGGGAATAATATTCCGCCGGCAACCGCTCCCAGCGGACGTTTTATCCTCCCCATCATGTTTACCAGAAACAGGATTATAAGAATCGGAAACAGACCTGAACCCGGCGCAGGCTTTTGTCCGCTCCCTGCCGGTATTTGATCTGCCTTGAATTCTCCTCTGACCGCCTGGATCATGGCCTGTATACCGCTAATCACCCCTCCATCAAAATCACCCCTCTTGAAACAGGGGACAATTACATATTGTATTATGCGGCCGCTTACAAGATCGGTAAGTTTTCCTTCAAGGCCATAACCCACCTCAATCCTGAGTGCACGGTCATTTTTAGAGATAATGAGGATGGCTCCATTGTCTTTCTTCTCCTGGCCTATCTTCCATTTGTCCGCAACCCTTATGGAGAAATCCTCAATGCTGTCTCCCTCAAGGGATGGAATTGTCAGCACAACAATCTGTGTTGAATCGGTCTGTTCCAGATCTTTAAGAACCGCCTCAAGCTGCGCTTCTGTTGAGGAAGAAAGCATATTTCCATGGTCATTTACCCTGCCCTTGAGGCCCGGAACATCCAGACCTGATGTGCTTGACATCCATAGAATAAAAAACAGACCGGTATAACAGATATTTCTGGATTTCCTGAGGGTCATATCAGTGCTCTTTTCAGCATTTAAAATTTAACCTTTGGTACGGCCTTTGCCCCTTCCTCTGCCTTGATGTATTCCTTCCGTTCCAGGTGCAGAAGTATTTTGTTGGTCAGGCTGTTGGGGAAGCTCCTGATAGAGAAGTTGAATTTTTCAACTGACTCATTGTATCTCTGCCTGGCAACGTTGATTCTGTTTTCTGTTCCTTCAAGCTGGTTCTGAAGATCCATAAAATTCTGATTTGCCTTGAGATCAGGATACTGCTCCACTACAACCATGAGTCTTGACAATGCCGATGAAAGCCCTCCCTGTGCCTGTGTAAACTGTTCCATTGCCTGGGCATTGGAAAGATCGCCCGGCGTCAGATTCACAGCCGTTGCCTTTGACCTTGCCTCAATAACAGCCTGCAGGGTCTCTTTTTCATGTGATGCATAACCCTTTACTACCTCAACAAGGTTAGGTATCAGGTCGGCCCTGCGCTGAAGACTTGATTCAACATCACCCCATGCCTTGAATACAGCCTCTTCATTTGACTGCATAACATTGTAGCCGCAACCGGAAATAAAAAGTATCATTAAGACAGCCAACAGTTTCAAATAATGTTTTTTCATTGATGCCTCCTTGCATATAATTATCGTAAAAGTGGATATAACATTCATTTTTTTATCTATACAAAAATAATTCGGGTATCTTTATGTAAAAATTACTTTTTACCTATTCGGCTAAAGCCGATATGAACGCCTTCATAAAGGCAGGCAGGTCATCCGGCTTCCTGCTTGTTATAAAGTTAGTTTCTATCACCACCTCTTCATCCACCCAGTCAGCCCCTGCATGTATAAGATCATCCCTAATTGCATCTAATCCTGTGTATCAAGCCCCCATTTTTTAAAATATTCCTTGTAAAAAGGAGGCTGCTTGAAATCACCTCTGATATCACGGCCAAAGCTGCGGTATCCCATACCCATTTTGTCATAGTGATATACACCGCTCATAAGCTCTTCCATCCTTCCCTTTGGTACCGATAGCATCATCTCATCGTCCGCAACCCCTCCCCTTTCAAATTCTCCGGGATCAGGCACGGTTACCTGGCATTCACCGGTCAGAAGAGAAGGAGCCACAGAATATACGCATGACCAGAGGGGATCAATCGTGGTTTGCACACGATATCCGTTCTTGAGCATCATGGCAAAAAGCATGTGTCTTAGCTGTGTAGCATTGCAGTAGATTACCGTGAGATCAGGCTCATAATTTGCCTTGTGTAAAGGGGCAAGCACCATCCCTTTATATCTCCCGTAAGGAATGATTGGTATGGCATTATTACGCGCCTTTGCTGCTTCCTTGTTCTGTATAAAAAAGTCACTACCTGATCCCTCAAGAAAATCCTTCGGCGTTTCTACGAGGCCATATCCTATGATAGGCTCAAAACACCAGTGATCTTCTATGAACATGGCAAGGGAAGTGCCTCGCCTGCGGACAATACCGAATGCCTGACAGGCAGAATAATGTTCTTTTAAATCCTTTTTGGGTCTGACTGCTCCCTGAGGTATCTCATTTTCATCCTTAAGCATCTTTATTGCAATAGGGTATGTCCTTAATAAAAGCATATTTAAAAGATCAGCCCCGTATTTGTTTACAGTCTCAACAGGCGCCAATGTTTCTTCTTTATTATTGACTGTTGCATTAGCAAGGCCTTTAAGACCGGCAGACCCTGCTACAGCAGCAACCGCAGCACCTGCCAGAAAAGTCCTTCTTGAAAAACCGTTTGGTGTTGTTTTCCTGGAATTCATTATTTCCTCCTTAAAATTTTTAACTCCTTTTTCATACCAGATTTTCATTTATCAAAAAACAATAAAAATATATTTTATTGAAAGAGGTGTGCAGAAAAAATGGATCTTACCAGACCGCAAGGCGTGGCCTGGCAAGAGAGTTGTTGGGGTAATAAAGCTCGTATTTACTTTACTCCCGGGACATTAACTATGTAATAACGGTTTCCTTCCTGCAGAATATTAATAGTCTTTTGACGTTTAACTACAGCCCGTCTTAATATTGCCTCTAACCCCTTGATTGCATAGATATTTTGTATTTTATTGCTTTGATAAAAGGCCTTTCTGATAGGCTCGCCAACTTTAAGGCCACCCTTTTCTGCGAGTGAACCCGGGGTGATTTCTTTAATTATGACTTTCTGAGATACCTGTTTTACCTTGAATCCGTAAAGGTCAAATATATTTGTGTCTTCATTATATACCTGGTTGTATTCTTTATCAATCTCTTCCCGGACCTTTTCCTTGACCTCTTTACGGACCTCTTCCTTAACCTCTTCCCTGACCTCTTCACGTAACTCTTTACGTAACTCTTCGCGGACCTCTT
>CAZSZQ010000002.1:0-59449 GCA_964610475.1 uncultured Desulfatiglans sp. | reverse complement strand
ACCTCTTTGCTTATTTCTGTTCGAACTGTCGCACGGGTTTCTGCAGGTTGTTCCGGTTCTTTCATTGCGATCCGGTGATACAATTTACTATCATCTGAGTAGAGATCTGCACCTGTAACTTTACCCTGATGGATTTGAAATATCCTGCCAATGGAAGAATATTCCATTTTCTCCCCAGTGAATATGTCAGGCTGGTTGTAAACGGAAATAATTTTTTGAGTCTCTGCGCCTATCTCAAGCCCTGAGGCAAAACTGCCTTTAAAGGAAGATTCTATGTGAATGGAATCGATTGTTTTTCCATCACTTACAACCTCAATAGAAAGACCAAGTGTGTCATAGGGTATGATAATTGTGCCGGCATTACTTAATTTTATACTCTCAGGCGGACCGAGCAGTTCAATAGCTTCTTTTAATATCATGCCTGGTTTAAGGTTTTTATCTATAATTATCTTCCTGTCATTTGCAGATGAGGCTATTCCACAACATAAAAATAACACAAGGACAATTGCAGATAAAACTATTAAAGTATTAAAAACTCTGTTTTTCATGCTCATCATTTTTTCCCTTCCTCTAAAAGAATCAATATATGCCAAAACCTGTATGTAAAAGACAAACGATTTCTGTATAATATATTCCGGATTAAAAAACAACCCAATGATGTTTGCACTGTCATATGGTTTATGATAATCTATCTTATATTGCCAGAAGGAAAATCACCTTTTTTTAAGGAGTAGTCACCATGCCTGCCATTTTAAGATTTTTCGTTTTAAGTATATTTATTGGCTTTTTATCTCCTGGCATCCATGCAGAAGATATGTACATATCTCAAAATAAAAACCCGGAATTCATCCGGATTGTAAAAAAACCCTGTAATATAGGGTGTGATTTTCAGTTCCAGTATTGCTATTATTACAATATCTTAAATATGGATAATGCAATAAAAGTCAAGGAATGGAATGTTGAGGATGGCTTTATAACAGGAAAAGCCGTTACTGATATAAAGGCAAGATTATTAATAAAGTTTTGCTACCAGGTCTCATTAACATCAGCATTTCCGGTTCATGATAAAGAACTTAACCTTGAAGCTGAATTTGAATTCAAAATTAAACTCGGCGGAGAAGGAATGAATCAATGTATTGAATTTCAGAAAGACTTAATCACCTTTTCATCTTTTGAATTAAAGGGAGACCTGAAAACTGATCCCATACCTCTTTTACAGGGGCAGTTAAGTCAGGAGATGTCAGACATTATTCGGGACTCTGTAAGCCGGGCAGTATATGACTCTTTGCCGGCTAATAACAGAGATAAAATGGTTTATTGCAGCAAAGAACATAATGATACATATGCAGACAATGCCCCATGTCCATGTGATTAACAGCCATCAATGGATTGTTTCATGGATGGAGCCTTCAGATTTCAGGCGAATGACTTATCGGAGTTTTTTTAAGTTCCTCAAAAAGAAGGAATCTTCAGCCTGACTACTCTCTGTACCTGTATTTAAGATTTCTTGCCTTAAAAAAACATTTAAAATTTTTTACATGATGTCAAATCAACTTGACATCAACTGAGCATTAATGTAAGGTCAACTTTACATGGAGGATCAAGCTTTTTGTCATACAGGGGAATATAGAATGGTTAACATAGGGTCTCAATTTAACATCAGAAATAATATTTATGAGTTAAGAACTGAAAAAAGGCTGACGCAACAGGCCTTAGCCGATGCAGTTGGTGTTACAAGGGCGACAATAAACGCAATGGAAAAGGGGGCCTACAACCCTTCTCTGGAGCTGGCCTTCAGACTTGCACGGTATTTTGAAGTGGATATTCATTCTATTTTTTTTGTGGAGGATTAAGATGAATTTGTTAAAAAAGACAGTTATAGGATTTGTTTTTTATACCTTCCCTCTCGCGCTGATAGGCTTTTTAGTTATAGGATTATTATATAACAAAATAATACCTCAAAATGGTATTCTTGAGTTATGGACTTTAGTGCCTGCACTCTTATGGACCCTGATTACATTTTTTTTAACCATCGCCATGTTCTTTTCAAAAGGCATTAGGAATGATGTCTTGTCAAAACTTTCAGGAATAAAGGAACGGGACGAACGCGAGGTCCAGATTGTGGGCAGGGCCTTGAAATCCACATATCTATCTACCATGACCATTCTGCTTTTTCTTTTGATTATTTCTCTTTTCAATATTCATGTTGAAAAAAAATCTGCTGATAGCGTTAAACCGGGGCAAAAGCGCAATACTGCATCGATTGGCATGGGTTTTGACATAATTGACCATAACGCCCTTGTTACCCAAAAAGAAGGTTATGATGAGTATTTTGAGCTTAATGATTTACCTGTATCATCGTCAACCCTTATTATTTTATTGATCCTGTGGCAGATATTCTCTTACCGGCATGTTACGCGGAAGGCATTAAAGTTTCCTGAGAGTTCAGATTCTTAATAATTGAGAGTGGGAGAAGAGATGACACATGAACCAGCGATTGAATGCCTGAAATTGACGAAAAAATACAAATCATTTTTGGCTGTCGATAACCTTGACCTTGTAGTTGAAAAAGGACAAATCTATGGATTTCTTGGGCCAAATGGGGCAGGGAAAACAACAACCATAAGGATGATTACAGGGCTCATTCACCCCACATCCGGAACCTTAAGAATCTGTGGCTTTGACATACAAAAAGATTTTTACAATGCCGTAAAAAAAATAGGAGTAATGCTGGAATCACCAGGGTTTTATCCATACCTGTCTGCCTTTCAAAATCTAAAAATCCTTGCTGAATACTCAGAACTTACAGATTTTTCAAGACGAATAGATGAGGTATTGAAGATTGTTGGTCTTACTGAACGTTCCAAAGACAAGGTATCCACCTATTCCAGGGGAATGCTCCAACGGCTCGGTATTGCCCAGGCTTTATTAGCTGACCCTGAGATTTTAATCCTTGATGAACCTACTAATGGCCTGGACCCTGCCGGAATATTTGAAATAAGGGCACTAATTACACAACTTTCTGTCTATGAGAATAAAACCATTTTTTTATCAAGCCATCTTTTAAGAGAAGTTGAACACATCTGCAATAAAGTTGTCATAATAAACAATGGTAAAATTATCGGATGCGGCCATATGGAAGAACTAATAAAAACCAATCCTGATGGTCTTGAAGAATACTTTTTTCGGCTGACAAAAGGAGTGGACAAATGAAAAATGAAATAATCACATGTTTACTGTTTTTACTCTTGCCGGGAATGGCATTAGAAAAAAAAACCAGAATTTTTTCAATGTCTATGATCTGGAAATAGAAGGGAAGTTTAACTACCATCTTGTTGAAGATTTAAATAATGACCGGAAGCCGGATGTTATTATAGTTCATGAAACAGAAGAAAAAAAACGTATGATGAGCATCTTTCTTCAACATGATGACGGCTTCTCCCAAAAAGCAGACCAAACATGGGAATTTGATAACAGAGTGATTCTTTTTGATATCGGTGATGTAAGTAAAGATTCTAATAAAGAGATAGTCTGTATCCTGAAAGACGGCATATATTACTATCAACTTGAAAATGGTGAATTCAACCTGTCCATCCATAAGCTTCTGGATGCTGACTCTATTTTTGTTGTGCCAAATAAAGACTCAATCAGCGCCTGGAATTTTGTGCGTGACTTGAATGACGATAAAATCGATGATTTATTCATCCCCCTATTTGATGGTTATGGGATATTTTACAAAAATGAAACAGGCAATTATCAATATAATTCAAAGATTATTGCACCTGTAACAGGGGAAATATCAGGTTCAAGACGGGAGAATGGAATAGGTAATTCTGTTTCTGCCCGGTATACGACTGCCACCTTTTTATTCAAAGATTATAATCAGGACAACCGGTCTGACATCATAGCCTTAGATGAAGACAACCTTTATGTATTCTTCCAGGGTGTAAATGGCGGATTTTCAAATGATCCCGGGCAGTACAAGATAGTCAATATTATAGAAAATAAAAGGGGACTCCTCCAGATTTCGGTAGGCGGTAAAAATAAGAAGGAGCAGGTAACCATTAACAAAATAGCGGATATAAATAATGATGGGCTAATCGATATAATCGCCCATAAGATGGATACACAGGCTGGCATGTTAAACCCAACATCACAGTTACAGATTTATCTTGGCAAAAAATCAGGATCAGACACCGGGGCAATATTTGATAAAACACCTGACCAGATCATCGTATGTGAAGGTCTGCAGCTCGGGTCGGAATTAAGGGACCTTAACAATGATAATAATATGGATATGATTGTCCCAAGCATTAAACTTGGGGTATTAAAGATTGTAAAGATGCTTCTCATGCAACGTGCTACCTTTGAAGTACTCATCTACAATTCCGATTCATCCGGTAAATATTCTTCCACGCCTGACTTTAAAACAGATCTTTCAATAGAATTTTCATATAGCGGTGGCGCCACAGTACCGGTAAATGATTTTAATGATTACAATGGCGATGGAAAGATCGACATATTGACATGCAGATCAAATAAAGAATTGAACATTTACTTTGGCAGCAGTGAAAGCCTTTTTTCCAGACAAAAACCTGATGTAGAATTTGAAATTTCCCTTCCACAGGATGGTTCTGCTGTAAGTCCGGTATCATTGAATGGTGATGATAAGATGGACCTGATTATAGATTATAGTGACAGGACAATTGAACAGGATGTGGAAAAAAGCCAACTGAAAATCCTGATAACAAAGTAAAACAATCATGAAAAAAACAATTATAGTGCTTAAAACCGAGTTATATAAACTAATGAGTCAGCGTTATTTCTTAATACTGATTTTGGGATTCATCATATTTCTTGCAGGACTGGGCTGGATACGCCTGAGGGTTGCAGGCTATACAGGTGCTCAAATGAGCGGATTCCAGCTTGCTTCTTTCATGGTATCAACAGGGGTAAACCTTTTGACATTGATTATGATCATATTGTCAGGTTCCGCAATAGCATCCGAAAGATCTCAGGGAAACCTTGACCTTATCTGTGTCCGGCCGATACCCAGAGGTCATATGATTTCAGGGAAACTCCTGTCTTTATTCAGTATCGCTTTTGTTCTTCTTTTTCTCTTATTCGTGGTCAGTCTGGGGACAGGATTTTGCCTTATAGGTTTGGAATCGTTATCAGAGGATGAATATATAATTTATTCCTTTTCACAACTGCTTAAGCATTATACAGCAGGCTTCTGTTTTGCGGTTTTGCCTGTTTTTGCATGGTGTTCAATCGCCTTCTTTTTTTCAACGCTCGTTAAAAGCCCTTTATGGGTTAATGCATCAACCCTGATTTTGTTTTTTGCCTTTTATCTTCTACTCCCATTTGACGAACTTGTTAATTTTACACCGAATCAATTTTTAAACGCGGGCATGGAAATGATGAGTAAAATCACTTATGGGCTACCGGCAATATGGGAACCCTTACATAGACTTACTTTTTATTCACTAATCTATGTTCTGATTTTTTCAATCCTTTCAATTCTGCTTTTTAGGAAAAAGGATATACTGTAGCGCCTGGGAGAAAAACATGCCGCAATTGCAGTCTTTCAAACAGCCGATGCTGGTAGCGCGACCATCGCGGGAAGTTATGACGGCGATCGTCTTTTCGATAGTAATGCACCTGTTCCCCGCATTAATATTGTGGATCGTGGCTACAAATCGCATAGTTGTCGAATCTTCGACCTCCTCAATCAGCACACCTCTGTTTGTGTCATTGACCACGCTTCCTGATTCTTCTCATGACATGATGGACATAAAAGAGATTTCACCAATGCCTGCCACAGACCTGCCTATTCAAAATTCTCAATCCTTCACCCAACGCACCAGCATTGTCGACAACAAGTCCTAAGCTGATACTATTGTGAAATCCGAAACCTTAGCAGCCCCTGCTTCAGTAGCTCCTGAAGGCAATCCTCTTGCAACCGATGCAAATCCATTATTCGACCTGGAGGCTCCTTACCGCATGGAAAGGGATTTTGGAAAGATACCGGAGTTCAAAATTGATACTTTTGTGACAACCATAGGCGAGGGGGTTCCAGGTTCAGAATCTTTCGGGGATAAATCTCTTACAACCTACTTGACCGCATCATATGGCCTGGAGGCTGTTAATCGTTTTGAGCAGGTGTTTGGAGAGATGTCAGAGGATGAATTGCAAATCAAAAGGTTAGAATGGAGAATAGATTACATAAAGAAATACGAGGCGTCACTCCCCCCGGACTGCCTCACTGCTTATGCGGGGGCAGGGCTTTTTGCGGTTCCCTTACTTATCAAGGACGCTATCACAGGTGATGGCTGCAAGTGGTAAAACGAACCCTAAATGGTGGTCTTTATCTAAAGCGACCTGTCTGAAAAATATTTAATAATGACCAAAGCACCTTAATAATTTTTTAAAGTTCAAAAAAACGATCGCAGAATACAACTTTAAGATTTAATAAAAGCTAAATAGCTATAATATTTGTACCTTAGTTATATACCGGATAGCATTATCTCCTCTGTCCTGGCTGTACGTCCTGCAGCATCAACAGTCAATATCCTGTAATTATGAGCATTGTTGTCTGAAAGCGTCTCTTCGTATACGATGGGCTCTCTTGTTGTCTGAGGCTTATATGCAACCTGCCCTGCCCTTCTGTTGTCGCGCCATATCTCATAACGATCGATAGGTTCATCCCCTGCATAGGCACTCTGCCATTTAAGCCTGGCCATCCTTCTCCGGTCTTGTTTTTCCTGAATTATAGAAAATTCCCTCACAGCGCTCAGCCCCTGTTTTTCAACCTGAAAAAACCCGTTCGTTTTACCCTCTTTGGCAATCAGCGCGAGTTTTTCGATTTCTCTTCGATCCGATATAGTAAATGCATCGGGTTTGATCTGCGCGGAAAGCAGGTTTTCTGTAAGCTGGCAATTTTTGGGATCATTATCGATTTGCCCTATACCAATTATTACATTATGAATGCCAGGTGTTGTCAGAGAATATTCAACGAGCTTTCTGCTGGGCAGATTTTTGCTCCCAACCTTGCGGATAACCATGTGCGGTCCCTGGGTCATGACAGCGGGTTTTTCATACATCGCGCCATCAGCAAAGACCTTCATGCCTATCACTCCCATATTGTTGGCTTCAGCAACCGGAATTATGTTGTACTGCATATTAAAATAATTCCGGTCATTCGCATTAATGGCAACAAGCATGCCTTCAAGGACTTTTTTTGTGTCGCGGTGAATCATCCCCATCATAACAGCAGGGGATGCATGGCCAGAAAAACCGATATGCCGGATAAGTTTTTCCTCTTCAGGATTAAGTCCGGTCAAATTTGTGCCGTCACGGAAATCTATAAGTGTTGCAAGTGTGCCTATTGTTTCAGCCTTTGAGTCTGTGTCTTCATAGCCTGTATAAAGTGCATCCATGTCTTCGGCACTGGTTACGGCATGCATAAGCACCATATTCAGGTAGGCCCCCTTTGGATAAGATCCTTTTCCATCACCAAAAATCTGTGACAGCGTTCTTTTAAGATCACTTACGGCATGTGTTCCGGTGCCATTAGTGAGATTGTACATCACATCGTTCTTCCATCCGCCCTTGCCGAAACGCAGGCATGTTTTACTTGTTAAAAATATAGAACTGCGTAATTTCTCATTGTAACCGGGTTGGCCCGGGATCAGGTTCAATTTCCGGAATGCCTTCCCGTAGTTGAGCTGGCTGCCGTCATAAAAGTTGGATGTATCGTAATAATTAATCCCAGATTCAAAGGCCTTGAGAATAATATTTACCGGGTCAACATCAGCAGGTGTCCATTGGAGTGAGGCCTGGCCTCCCAGACCAAGTGTTGTGGCCTCAAAACCAAGCCTTCCCATGCCCCTTTTCATCAGCGGAGCATACGCCTGCGCCCTTACAGGACGAATATAAGGGCCAAGAGATAACCCTGCGGTAACTATTGCCGTTTGTTTGATGAATTGCCTGCGGGAATATTTTTTATTTGTAATATATATCATACTGTGACTCCTGATTTGAAAATCTTATTATCAATATAAAAACCATAGAGAAATATTCCCTGCAGGTCAAGACATAACAAATGGTAAAATACAGCCTTGATAAAGCAGTTTTTGCTATGCTTCCTGAAGGCAAT
The DNA here is from genome assembly GCA_964610475.1 of uncultured Desulfatiglans sp. Classification (GTDB taxonomy): domain Bacteria; phylum Desulfobacterota; class DSM-4660; order Desulfatiglandales; family HGW-15; genus JAAZBV01. Next base: position 51,288 of record CAZSZQ010000002.1, on the reverse strand, counting down.
AAAGAGGATGCGGGAATAATACTGATATAATGCCATATATGTAAATCAATACTTGATTTTAGTATTTATTTACATATTAATTAAGAATATTTTTTCATAGTCCAATTTTTTTTAAATACACAAAATTTGTATCATATTGATTTAATTGCTATTTATTTTTGGATTGAATTTTGCATTGAATACGGTATTTAACATATTGCCTAATTCAGAGATTAGGATGAATTATAAAGGGAGATTTTAAATAAATGAAAAAGTTTTCTCATGTTCTGCTTGTTGTTACTGCTGTTGTATTTGTCTACTGTAATGGGGCATTTTCCTATGAAACAAAAAAAGTTCCGTCATACAGTCCGAAAAATGAAATAAAAAACCTTCTTACCAATACATATAGCCCTGAAATAAAATTTTTAAATCTCACTGAAGAAGAGCTCTTTAACACGGCCATGAAAAGTAGTCCTGCTGACCAGTTCGAGATCGGGATGATGTTTGGCCAGGGAAAGGTTGTAAAAAGAAACTTTTCCAACTGTATTAAATTATTTGAGAATGCCTCAGGTAAAGGTAACCCTGATGCCTCTTTTCTTTTAGGTACAATATACCTGAAAGGCGGCAGTATTTTTGAGGATATTACTACAGAGGTGGAATATGGCGGTATAATTATTCCTCAAGACTTCCCTTATGATCTGATCATGGCATTTAAATACTTTCTGATATCCGGTAATCAGGGAGATAAACTCAGTCATGATGTATGCTGTATTATCAAGAAACAAATTCTTGATGCAGATACCGATAATGTAAAAGCCCAAAAAATGTTACAAATCCTCATCATAGCCGTTAAAGACGGGAATGCCCTGGCGCAGAGGTTTCTGGCTGAGTTATACAGTGAAGGCTATTTGGTAAAACAGAGTGATAGTATCGCCTTTTACCTTTTTAAAGAGAGTGCAGAAAATGGTGATGCCTGGGGACAATACAATACTGCAAGAAAATACATAAGCGGCCTTGGCGTGGAACAGGATACTGAAAAAGGTTTTGAATGGATGAAAAAGGCGGCGGAACATAATCTTGCAATAGCCCAGTTTGACCTTTCAGTGCTCTACTACCTTGGCACAGGCACTGCTTCCGATAAACAGATGGGTTATGCATGGCTTCTGGTTGCAGAGGCAAACGGGCTCAAGGAGGCAGAATCACTTGTAAAAGAGGCTGACGGCGATTTAACAAAGGATGAGAAAAAGGCTGCCCAGGAAATAGCGGCAAAACTGATGAAGCAGATATCCACCCAAAAAGAATCAGGCAGGCTTCTTACTGCTCTGAACAGGTTTAAAAATTGATAGATTTTAAATAGATTTTTTATTTAAAATTATCATGCCATTTACTGAGACGTATTCTTGTCTTGTCATCTTGTCAGGGTGCAAACTGAGGTGCGTACTCAGCATCCTGTTGTTACTGCTGTCTTTCTGAGTTTCCTACCTTCCTATGGATCTTGTTTTTCCCCCTTTTACTGCCTATTCATACAATAGCTGACCCGGTATCCGAAGATATTACCCGCCGGAAACAGGCAGATGCAGGTTTATCTCATCATTATCCTGAAGAACATAATCCATGCCTTGAAGCACCCTGTTTACAAATACATGAAGCAGCATATCATCCCATTCATGTGGAGATCCTATAGAAGAAAGCCTGTTTAAGAGATCCAGCACGGTTGATCCTTTATCAAGCTCCATTATTATCTCATGACCATCCTGAAAGCTGGCAAGAAATTCTTCGGTAACGCCCACAGCAAAGCTTGATTTGAGTTTTATTTTGATTTTTTTAAATTTCATAATCCTTGCAAACCGTTTGGTTAAATAAAAAACACAGAGAGATGCTGCAAGCATGCCCGTATGGGCCGCGGTTCGCCTTTACCATGGTTATGGCATGACACTTGCTGTGCCCCTAAGATCCAATTGGTGGCTGAAAACACGACCATAAACATTTTTTATGGTCGCTGTAATTCATCCGGAACCTCCCAGTCAACCATATGCTGCATCCAGGGCGCCCTGCTTACATACACATCATGTGCAAGAGGTACAGGAGGATGGGACATCCATTTTGGATCAAATTCGTTTTTAATCTTCAACATAAATATATGATAATCGGGCCCATACTTCGGTCCTGTGAGATAAAGCGGCTGGTGGGGACCAAGCAGGGATGTATAATATCTCTCCCTTATGTTCATCTTGGATGTCTCCAGATAAAACTGGTCCACGCCGTCACAGTTGTCATCCGGATCCCAGTATACTAAAAACTCCGAATATCCCTGATGCCCAATCTCAAAACTCTGGAACCATCCAGGGTCACCATAATCAGGCATAAGGGGCGGGGTAAAGTCCTTTTTAACCTTTGCATATGATTCTCCGTGTTCGGTTGACTGTGACAGGGTTTCAATAACATAATCAACAGATACATAACCGCCGCACATGAGCCACATACCGGCTGAGTCGGCATTTTTTATCCATGATTCGTCAGAGGGCTTTGTACGTCTTGCAACTCCTCCCACCTCCTTCATGATGTCAATCAGTACCCTTTCGTCATATTCCATCTGTTCCTCTGATGTGTACCCGATAAGGAGTACACGCACGATAAAGAAGCCGGCAATGCTCTCTTCATTTTCCTTACTCCATATGTCCCAGAACTCTTCCTTGCATTCCGCCTTTGCAATTGCGCGCCAGAACAGGGGCACCTTTGTGACCGCACCGGCAATCTCTGCATGGCCTATATTTTTCATGGCAGTAACCTGTGCTTCCTTGGAAGGAACTGTGAAATTTATCCACTTTACCCTTTTTTCAGGAAGCGTAAGAGAGGTCTCAGGTGATATTCCTTCAGGTACAAGCCTCTCCGGCTGGAAGGGCAGTGTCTTTATGGCCATCCTCGTTACAATGCCAAGACATCCTCTTACACCTGTATACCCTCTTAAAAGACCTCTCAGATCAGGGCCGGGGCCTTCCCCCCAGAATGGGTCATCACCGGTCGCCAGTGAGCCCAGTTTTAAAAGCTCTCCGTCAGGCAGAACCACCTCTGTACCCAGTATACGCCTGTGAGGGAGGCCTATCCGGTGGCTTAAGGGCGACCATCCGTCACCTATTAGATTGGCTATGGCAGAGGCCTGTGCACCGCCGCCTCCTATAACCACATAGGCTCCATGCTTCATGCATTCTTCCTGAATGGGCGAATAGATAACACCGGGGCCCACCTCTACATAATAATGTTTTTCATCCAGTATAAAATCATCCATCCTTTTAAGGTCTATCAGTAATGCTTCTTCCACATGGGGATGGGACTTTGGTCCGTAAAACCCCGTACTGTATGGGACATAGGGTATATCGTTGCGGTAGCATACCTTTACTATTTTCTGAACCTCTTCGGTAGTCTTTGGCATGATCACACAGCCGGGGACATGGGTCATTACACGCTCATATCCCATACTGTTTTCATAGCCGCCCGGCCCGCTCCTGTAACCCTCGCAAATGACAGGATCATTTGATATATATTCTTCGCCTGCAATAGATTCCAATACAGCGTATATTTCACTTGATATAGGCATATTAAACCTCCTGACCTTCTATGGCAGCAAATATTATTTCGGAAATATCAAGCACCGGAATATTTTCACCCTGTGCATTAAGTGCACCGGTAAAATTATCCTTGCACCATGGACATGCTGATACAAGGGTTTCAGCCCCCACATCCTTCACTTCCTCTAACCTCTGATTTGCAGACCATGAGGAAAACTCCGGAAAAGCCTCCTGTGTACCACGCCCTGCGCCGCAGCAGAATGAGTTTTCCCTTGTCCTCGGCATCTCGACAAACTCAACGCCGGGTATTGACTTTAGTATTTCTCTCGGCTCTCTGTATAATCCTGTTGTGCCGCGGCGTCTTTTAAGCCTCGGTTCAACACAGCCCATCCAGCCCCTTTTTCCCTCATAGGGCGTCCATGGATCGCACAGGCGGCTTACACTGCATGAGTCATGATATGCCACACGCAAATCCATATTTTTTTTCAGTTTAAGGCTTCCATCCTTGATCTTTTCATTCGCATATTCCATGAGGTGCATCACCCTGAAGCCGAGGTCGTCCGTAGCAATATTGAGGAGTTTCGGATAATCCACCTTCCACATGCGGTATCCTTCGGCGCAGCTTACAACCATAATCTTTGCGCCGGTCTTTCTTACCTCTGCTATATTCCGTTCGGCAATGGCTTTGGCTTCATCAAACATGCCCACAGAAAATATTTTATTACCGCAGCACCATTCATCAGGCATAAGCATGTATTTATCATCGCATGCCCTGAATATCTTTACTGTAGCCCTGGCAATCTCTTTGTTCACATATGAGGCATTGCAACCTGCATAATAGAGTATATCCGCCTTTTTGGCCGGAGTAATCTGTTTGGTTATCCAGCCCATCCTCTTTTCATGTGAAGCGCCATAACAGTTGTGGGACCTGATAATCTTTTCTGCCATCTTCCTGTGTTCAGGCATAGGCCCTGCGCCGTCCTTTACAGCCTTTACCCTCAATGCCTCAAGTGTGAGTCCTATTTCGAGGTCCAGATTTCTCTTGCACCCCACATCACATGCGCCGCATAGTGTGCATGCATACATGATTTCAAGTGCTTTTTCATTCCAGCCCAGCATCCCTTCCGCCATTGCATGTCCTATTCGCATCTTCCCGTATGCGCCGTATGAGTCAAAGACAAATCTGGTGGCGCTTGGACAACGGGTCGTATATTTTACACCGGGCATATAAGTATGCTCAACCCATGTGCATCCCTTGCATTTGATGCACTTGCTCATATCAAAAACAAAATTTTCCATATCGGTTATATCAAGCCTGAACTCTTCTCTGGGCCTGTAATATCTCACTTTTAATTCTTTTGACATCCCTTTCCTCCTTAAAAGCACAGCCTTCCAGGGTTCATTATATTGTTTGGATCAAAGGTCTTCTTAAGCCTTTTTAATGCGAAGGCATAGGAAGCGGCCTTTTCATATACAATAGGTGCCAGGTCGCCATACGGTCTGGAAAAAACAGCTCCCTCATTTAGAAATACCCTGGCGGCCTCTTTGTAAAGATCAGCTATAACCGCAGTTTCACCTTCATTTTCAGGATTATAGAAAAATGAGAATTCCGGCCTGCATGCCCTGTTATGTTCTATCGGCTGAATATACATACCTATTTCATCTATCGGGTATCCGTACTGCGTTGAAATATCCTCAATAATTGATATAAATTCAGGCACCCTTTCAGGGCGTGTGTGGAAGAAAAGATTCTGACACGCCCCCTTGACCCTGCTTTTCCAGTAAGGGAGATCCTTTGGCCAGGGCTTTCTCAGGACATTAAGCATTTTTTTTCTTATGCCGGAAAAGCCAGGAAGATTTTCTTCGAGACGAAGATCAGTAAATTCATTCTTTATTAAGTCTGCCAGAAAATGCTCCTCATAGGCGATCTTTTCTTCAGGGCGCCTTAAAAGACCGCTTATAACCAGAACAAGCGTCCATGGCGGGAGTTCCGCACTGAGCCTGTTAAAATCGTCCGGCCATTTTTCAGAGAGGATTGCAGCCAGATCAACATCATTCAGTAGCAGGACCTCCTGACCGATCCGGCGGGGCATTATACGGTAAAGGAAATCTATTCCATATTCGATATCATCGAGCGGTGCAAAAAGCACCTTGTCTATTTTAGGTATTGATTCTATCTTTAGGTTTGTCCATGTAACAACACCCATTGTGCCCTGCGCGCACTGGAAAAATCTGTAAAAGTCGAGCCCCGGCCCGGACGGGTTTCCGCCCTTTGAGGCAGAATCAGGATAGCCGTTTACACTGGCCGACCCCATCCTGAATATCTCGCCTGTTGGCCATACGACCTCCATTGCCTGAAGGGGCTCACCGTAATCATAAACCTGGTTTGTAGGTTCCTCACGCTCCAGAAAATCGGTAAGAACAGAACGCTCTGCCGGCGGAGCAAGAGGCATGATAACCCTGTATCCGGCCTTTTCCAATTCCTCTGTAAGTTTCTGCCATGTAACGCCAGCCTCAAACCTTACCCTTCTGTTATCAGGGTCTATCTCAAAAATTTTATCCATCCGGCTCAAATCAAGCATCACGCCACCTTCTTTCGGGATGGTGGCGCCATAAAAATGGAGCTTTGAACTGCATGGCACAACAGGCACCCTGAATTCATTACACAATTTGACAACAGCAGAGACCTCTTCAGAACTTGCCGGTTTTACAATATAGTTGGGCATACCTGAAGGGGCGTAACTGAAATCGCGGGAGTATACCTTCAACTGCTCTTTGTCATCGGAATAATTGTTCTCTCCTACAATCCCGGAGAGCCTTACTTTCAGATTCATTAATTATCCTCCTATTTATTTTTTATGTCCTTCAACACCTTTTCAGGAGAAATGGGAAGATCTTTGTTTCGGTAACCGACCGCATTGTAAACTGCGTCAGCAATCGCCGGAGCAACAGGGCCTACAAGACCTTCTCCTGCTTCCTTGGCACCGAACGGCCCTTCCGGTTCGTAAACATCAATACAAATCGATTTACTCGCAGGCATATCAAGGGCACTCGGCATTTTATAGTCTAGGAAAGTCGTGTTAAGGGTTTTGCCATCCTCCATGGCAAACTGTTCGGAAAGTGCATAACCGAGGCCCATATGTATTGATCCTTCGAGTTGACCTTCAACAGAAACAGGATTTAGGACTTTTCCGCAGTCATGGGCAGTCCATACCTTTTTAACATCCACAATGCCGGTCTTTTCATCCACTTCCACTTCAGCTACCTGGGCACCGAAACTGAAAGCCGGTGTTACCATACCTTTTCCTCTTGGGGTATAGAATCCCCTTACTACAATTGGTTCCCCTCTCTGTGTCCTTTGTGCAAGTTCTACTGCTTCACTAAAAGTCATACCTTTATCGGGTCTGACCTGTGAGAATATACGTCCGTCTTTGAAGTCAAGTTCGTGAATAATATTAAATTTAAAGTGGGCGGCGACCACACCAAAAAGGATCTCTTTGAGTTTTCTTGCTGCATCAATTACAGCGTTACCTGCCATGAGTGTTACTCTGCTGCCCCATGAACCCAGGTCGGCCTGAGGTGTCATAGCCGTATCAGCGGAAGTTATCCTTATGTCCTCCATCTTAATACCCAGTTCTTCAGCCAAGATTTGTGGAAGGACAGTATCCGATCCCTGCCCTATATCAGCAGCCATGGTCAACAAGTGGACTGTACCGTCAGAAAACGCCCTTATTTCAGCAGCAGAGAATGGATACTGGGTATTAAACCAGTTAAAGACACCTCCGGAAATATAACTGTAGCATCCTATACCTATTCCCCTGCCTTTTTTAGGATTTTTTCTTTTTTCATGAAATCCGCTTTCTTTCACTACTTTATCAAGGCATTCAGAAAAACCACAGCTTCCTATTCTGGAAAGCTCAGGGATTTCATCACCCGCTTTCATTGCGTTCTTTTTTCTTAATTCAATGGGGTCAATACCAAGCTCTTCAGCAACAATGTTCATCTGTGATTCCGTAGCAAAATATGACTGGGGAGAACCAAATCCTCTTATCGCGCTTGCAGGAGGCTTATTGGTGTATACATGCTGTCCGAGGAATCTATAACTTTTATAACGATACATCATAAGACCACAATTACCGCACAGAAATGTGGCTGTTGGTCCCATGGCGTTATAGGCGCCTCCGTCAAGCAGGATTTTTAAGTCCTTGGCTATAAGTGTTCCATCCTTCTTGAGTCCAATTTTAGAGAATAGCCTCATGGGATGTCTTCTTCTGCCTGTAGCAAACTCTTCTTCCCGCGAGAGTGTGAATTTGACAGGTTTTCCGGTCTTTCTGGCCATGAAAGCGGCGCAGACTTCCCACTTCCGCATCTCCATTTTTGCACCGAATCCACCACCGACATTCGGTTTTATGACCCTTATGTCATTCTCTCTCATCCCCAGCACGCTTGCCAGAAGGCATTGAACAATGTATGGAACTTGTGTTGATGTCCAGATTGTTATCTTCCCATCTGCATCACATTTAGCCAATGTAGAGCAAGGTTCCAGATAGCATGCACTGACCTCGTGTACATTAAAAGTATCTTCCCTTATATAATCACATTCATCAAATGCCTTATCCAGATCACCGTAAGTAATTTTTCTTACAACGCTGATATTATTCTTATGTAGATCGTGAATTACAGGTGCTCCGTCAGCAAGTGACGCATCAAGGTTAAATGAAGCCGGGAGTTCTTCATAATCAACTTTTATGAGGTCCAGGGCCTCTTCGGCAATATCCTTATCAATTGCAGCAACTGCCGCTACTTCATCACCAATAAACCTGACCTTCTTCTTTTCCAGTCCATGCTCATCCTGTGTATCCGGAAAAAGACGCCAGTTTCCGAAGCTTATATCAGGAAGATCTGCTCCTGTAATCACACACTTTACTCCGGGGAGTGCTTCTGCTTTACTGGTATCGATATTCAGGATACGCGCATGGGCATAAGGACTCCTGAGAAGCCGACCATGCAGCATGCCGGGGAGCTTCATATCATCTGTATAGAGTGCAGCGCCTGTTGCCTTATCCTTAACATGAGTACGTGGTACACTTTTACCGATTATATTGTATTTATCCATTGTTTTCCTTTCCCTTCATTAATCCAGAGCATGATTTACCTTGCAGCCCTGCTTCTTGATTCATCAATTGCTCTACCAGTTAAAACTGCAACCATGAGTCTTCTATATTCAGCAGTTGCACGCATATCTGTAATGGGACTGCATTCTTTGGACGCCTCTAAACCTGCTGTCTGAAGGAGTTCCTCGGTTAATTTTTTGCCCTTCAGGACCTTTTGTGCGTTTTTTGCCATCATGGGAGTGGGGGCAACAGCGCCCAGGAATATCCTTGCATCCTCGCAGATATCGCCATACATGATAAGCATGGCGCCGACATTGACCGCGGAGATATCCACCTTGCTCCTGGCGGATATATGCTGGTATGAAGTTCCTGAGCCATTGGGAGGCACAGGCACGGTAATCGATGTAAGGATCTCACCCTGTTTTATAACTGTTTTACCAGGGCCCTTAAAAAATCCATCCAGCGGCAATGACCTTGTTCCGTCCTGAGAAGCAAGCATTACATGCGCACTCATAGCCATTAGAACCGGGGCGTTTTCCGCCGATGGAGCGGCATTGCAAAGGTTCCCTGAAATTGACGCCATGTTTCTAATCTGGACATTGGCTGTAGCATGTGCTGCATCAGCTATGGCAGGATATTTTTCCTTTATCAGAGTATGGTTTTCGATTGCTGTTAGAGTTACTGCAGAGCCGATCGTGAGCCCTTTTCTCCTGTCAAAGGATATTTCGTCCAGCCCTTTTATTTTTTTTATATCAATAACAGCCGTGGCTTTGAGCAGCTTTCTTTTGATTTTTATTAAAAGATCGGTGCCACCGGCCATAAACATTGCGCCTTTACCCATTTCAGAGGCCAGTTTACATGCCTCTTTTATTGTTTCAGGAGCATAGTAATCAAATCTGGAAAGACCCATTTTTTATATCCTCTTCTTAATTTTTTTTTGTTTCTTTCTAATTTTTTCAGCAGCACTGTCTATTGCCTCAACTATTTTATAGTAACCTGTGCACCGGCAAAGGTTTCCGGATATTGCTGTCCGGATTTCCTCTTCTGTGGGTGAACTGTTTTTACTCAACAGATTCAAGGCCGACATCTCCATCCCGGCTGTACAGAAACCGCACTGAATTGCCCCTTTTTCTATAAAGGCTTCCTGTATGGGATGCAGCTCCTCCCCTGATCTTGCCAGCCCTTCTACTGTGGTTATTTCCTTTCCTTCACAGGATGCAGCCAGTGTCAGGCATGAACTGACAGAATTCCCATCAATCATAACAGTGCAGGCCCCGCAGTCCCCGTCACTGCATCCCAGCTTGGTGCCTGTCAAACCAAGGTCTTCTCTAAGGACCTCATTAAGAGTGCGGGATGACTCACACGCGACAGTATAGGTGTCACCATTCACCTTTAATCGGATAAGATGCTTCATCTATTCATTTTCCTCCTCATGTTTACCTGAGCTTGTTATTTAAATATATTATACCGCTATATGATTTTTATCCCTCAATATACCCCTGGCCAGCACCTCAAGTGCAAGATCACGTGTAGTCTCAATATGTGTTTTGCCTGTAATCTCGCCCTTGCTCCTTTCCACCTGCATTATGCCAAGAAATGAACTCCATATTACTTCCGCCAGGGTCCTGGAATTGCAGTCAATAAAGATACCCTGTTCAACACCATATTCTGCTATCTTGTGTTGATAAGTAACGGCATTTGACCCTGCCTCATATAAGAGTCTGCGTAGCTCTTCAGGTAGATTTCTTACTGCTTCATTCTGATGAAAATACATGGACACATTGAATGCAACAGGGTCTTTCTGGTAGAATTTGATGAAACACTCCCATAATGCATCAAGTAACTTTTCATGGATGGATCTACACCGGGTATATACATCATCCAGCAGCGAACAAAAATAATCCATATATTCCTTTATGGCGCTGATAAATATTTCATCTTTATTTTTAAAATAGAGATAAAGAGTCGCTCTGCTGATTTCAGCGCGTTCTGCAATCTTTTCCATGGTGACGGCGTAGTATCCATCTTCATTATATATTTCCATAGCTGCCTGAATCGCCAAATCCCTGCGCTGCTGCTTTTCTCTGACTCTTCTTTCCGCAACACCCATTTTACGGCCTTTTATTTATTAATTACCTGGTGTCAATCCAGAATTTTTCCCTCTCCGGATGAACAGCGGGTTTATCAAGAAAAAATTCATATTAGACAAAGAGTCCATATACTAGATGCCGAGTATACAATTGTCAAGAAATAAGTTTTAATTTTCGGATGTTAATTATCAGTAATTAGACCCTCGCATTCATTAAATGTGACAGACTGCCGACTTTCAATCCGTCTTTTCGTCCCCGGAAGTATTGATCATTCAGTTCCTTGGGACCTAGCTCTTCAGTCTGTCCGAATCCCATTATTTGCAGATTGTTTTTAAGTAAGGAAGGATCAAAGGTACTCTGAAATGGCTCCCCTTCTAAAGCGACACGATGTGCCAATTTATTGAAAACACTTCGAGAATTTGGATTAAGAAGTAAAGGTGAAATCATAAAATCGAATACTATTCCGCTTCCGAGCGGCATGGTTGCGACGAATTGCAGAATCCTATTTACTGCGCTTCTTGTTATATAAGAAGTAACCCCTAGCCATGAAAAGAAAGTACATTTGCCGGTATCGAAAGCTACTCGCCGTAACCCCTCATCAAGAGTCTCAGTATCAAAATCGACGGGGGTGAAGGTGAGTGTTTGGGGAATTGGGATGCCAGCCTCCTTAAGACGTTCTTGCTTCCATATCTGAGTAGCAGGATGATCCACTTCAAAGACATGCAATGCATTGTCAGGGTATGGATTTCGATAAGCGAATGTATCAAGTCCTGCACCAAGAATAACATATTGCTGAATTCCTCTATTAATGGCAATTTGCAACTCTTCTTCAGCGTATCTGGCACGGGCAGCCAGATACGCTCTATATTTGGATTCTGCCGGCGTCTGCACCAGCATCCTTGGATCCAAATATTTCGCCGACTGATTTTCAGCACCCAGAATTCGGAATGCTAGTGGATCATAGAATATCCTGGGATCATCCATGATCTGGTGTGCTGCACGCCGCATTGCAACCCGTAATGCGGTTATGCTTGATCTGTTTCTTTTCATGATGCGCTCTTATTCACGTTATACCTGTTCTTTTACCAATGTTAAACCATGTTTATACTAAATGCTGTATATTTCCCCGGATACCGGCATCTATTATATGATTTATTCTGAAATATCCACATAAGACTTAATAGAAGAACGGAAAAAAGGACATAAAAAACCTACAGATCCAGCCAATTATTTTAACGCTGTAATAGCCGGTTGTCTATACCAGTATATGCCTCTTATCCTTGCTGCAGTTGACCCTATCAAAGATCAGGCCTTTGATCTTGTCAGAGTGCTGTCAGCCTCAGATCAATCAGCTCCATGTAAATATTCAAAAATAAAATATTGACACTAGTAGGCCTTTTGTATACCTATAAACATTATTCTCACTCAGAATAAAAACTCCTGTGAAAGTAAATAGTTTTTTAAATGTGAACATAAAAGGGAAAGAATGAGTCTTGACTATATCAGCTACGATGACGCTAAAGAAAAGTTCAACTGGAAAGAAAGATGGTCCCTTTTTGACGGCACAAAAGAGCATTTTAACATTGCCCATGAATGTATTGATCGACATCCCAAGGATGAAACTGCGATACGCATAAAATTTTCCGATGGAAGATCGGAAATGTATACATTCGGGCAGTTCTCAGAGTATACTCGACGCTTTGCCAACTACCTTCAAGAAAAAGAAATAAAATCAGGAGATAAGGTTGTTATATTGCTCTTCCCCTCCATTGAGCTTTACATAAGCATGTTCGGTACATTCAGAAGAGGGGCAGTAGCTGTAATGTGTTTTCCTCTTTTTGGGCCGGAAGCAATAAATTTCAGACTTTTAAGATCAAATGCAAAGGCAATTATAACAACAAAGGCCATGACAAAAAATATTGATAAGGAGCTTGCCGAGAAACTTGGCCTCAGGATTATTTATGCAGATGACCTTATGGAAGAGTTATCGAAGTGTTCCGACAGCTATGAATGGAAAACAGATGTAAACACCGTCTGCATGATGCAATTTTCGAGCGGCACTACCGGAGAGCCAAAATCCATCCTTTACAAACATGGTGCTATCTCAGTCGCAGGAGTGGTCATGAAACTCGGAAATGGACTTAGACCTGATGACATTTATTTCTGTCCTTCATCACCCGGCTGGGGACACGGTATATGGTATGGCACCATAGCTCCTCTTATCCATGGGAGGGCACTTGGTACTTTTTCCGGCAAGTTCGATACGGACATGGTACTTGAAGCCCTGGAGGAATGGGGAGTTACAATTATGGCAGCCATTTCCTCTCATTACCGCCTCATTATGGAATCTCCAAATGTTGATAAATACAAAGTCAGGCTCAGGACAATCAATTATACGGGCGAAGCCATGACAAAGGATACAGTTGCTGCCCTTCACCGTGAATGGGGCATTTATCCTGCGGCTCAGTATGGTACCACTGAGGCAGGTCCTATTGCCCTTGATTTCATGGCCTTTGACAATTGGGTTATTAAACCGGGAAGTTTAGGTAAATTAATGTTAGGTGGTATCAAAATAGCCATCCTTGATGAAAACGAAAAAGAAGTTCCTCCCGGAACGACCGGTCAGGTTGCCCTCTGGAGAAATAATGCATGGTTCAAGATAGGTGATAGCGCTTATATCGATGAAGACGGATATTTATGGTATGTGGGAAGAATTGATGATGTTATTATCTCAGCCGGCTATACCATTGGCCCTATTGAGGTAGAAGGAGCTATTAACAAACATCCTGCTGTTGAAGAATGCGCCGTCGTCGGGAGTCCTGATAAAAACAGGGGTGAAGTTGTCAAGGCCATCATCGTACTCAAAAAAGGCTATACAGAATCTGAAGATCTTGAAGAAGAAATCAAGGCTTTTGTGAAAACCAGACTGAGCAAACACGAGTATCCGCGGGAAATCGATTTCATAGCAGATCTGCCAAAAACACCGGATGGGAAAATCAAGAGAAAACTCCTCAAGGAACGGGAAAAGGAATTAAAGGCTTTAAGTCAATAAAACAGGACTGGAATTATATATCAACAGTCAAAAAAACTGGAAATAGAAAATGATGCTGATCGGTGACATAATACTTAGAGAAGCGAGGATTCGCAACCGGAAGGTAGCGGTTATTGACGGAGAAAAAGAGTATAATTATCGAGAAATTAATCAAAGAGTTAACAGGCTGGCAAATGCCCTTCTGGGGATAGGAATAACCAAGGGTGATAAGATAGCCTTTATGGGATACAACTCCCACCATTTCATAGAATTCTATTTTGCCATTGCAAAGATCGGTTCAATCGCCGTTCCGGTAAATGCACGCTTCTCCGGTGATGAAGCATCCTATGTTCTCAGAAATGCTGAAGTGACTCTTCTTATCTATGACAAAGAAATGGAAGCAACTGTTCAAAAAATACGGAAGAACATTGCCGGGATCAACCATTACATATCAACGGGAAATTACGGAGATAATGTGCTCTCCTATGAAGATCTTATCTCAAGTGCTTCAGATTCTGAACCCCTTGTAACAGTAGAGCCCGATGATATGGCCATGATTATGTTCACAAGCGGAGCCACGGGCTTTCCAAGGGGCGTTATATCAACACATCGGAACATAATGGCAAATACCAACACGATGTGCCTTGAACTGGATCTTGTTCCTGAAGATATCAGTCTTCTTGCAATGCCGCTCTTCCACCTTGGCGGGTTATGGCCCATGTTGAGTATGGTTTACCGGGGAGGTACGACTGTCCTGATGCCCAGATTCGATCTGGATCCGATGTATAAAATTATACAAAATAGAAAAATTACATTTATCAACCTGGTCCCAACAGTACTCGGGAGAATTATCTCTGATCCCAATATATCATCCTATAATCTTGAAAGCATTAGACTCATCATGTACGCAGGGGCTCCGATTCCCAAAGAACAGCTTAAAGCAGCTATGAAAATTCTTGGATCTCACCGGCTTACAACAGGTCTGGGTGCTACTGAAGCTAATGGCGCCCTCCTTCATTTCCGCAGTAGTGAACACTCCCTTGAAGGTACTATGGCAGAAAAACTCGGTTCAGTAGGAAAAGATGCCATGGGCGTTGAAATTGCTATTGTTGATATGGAAGGAAAGGAAGTCCCTGATGGGCAGATTGGCGAAATTACGGGTAAGGGCGATAACATCGCCCGGTCCTATTGGAAGTTGCCCAAGGAATCGGCAGAAACCTTTAAAGATGGCTGGCTTTATACGGGTGATATAGGCTACAGGGACCAGGACGGTTATATCTTTATTGTTGATAGGAAAAAAGACATAATAATCAGCGGGGGAGAAAATGTTTCAACCAGAGAGGTTGAAGAGGTGTTATACCAGCACCCCGCAGTCTATGAAGCTGCTGTTATAGGCATACCGGACAGGGAATGGGGAGAATCAGTAAAGGCGGTTATCGCACTGGAGACGGAATTTAGAGATAAAATAGGCGAAAAAGAACTGATGGAGTTTTGCGCCTCCCGGTTGGCCGGGTATAAAAAACCCCGGTCCATAGATTTTTTAGACGAGTTACCTAAAAATGCAGTGGGAAAAATCGATAAAGCAATACTAAAGAAAAATTGCAAAGAACTTATTGATAAAAAAGAGTAAAAGAAATTACTAAATTAAAGTAAAACGGGACAATACTAAAATTCTAGTACGAGTTTATAGCTGTGGTAACAGATTACGATGTAATTATTATTGGAGCAGGGCCATCCGGAATAACCGCCGGTATTTATCTGGCCAGGGCCAAATACCGGGTTTTATTAGTGGAAAAAGATCAGTTTGGCGGGCAGTTGCTGAATATCGCCTGGGTTGAAAATTATCCCGGTTTTTCCGAAGGAATAGAAGGGACAGCACTCGCCACCGAGATGATAGGTCAGGCCATGAAATATGATGTAGAACTGGAACAGGGTGAAGTGACGGACATTGCTTCATATTCCAGTTGCTTCAATGTAAAATGTAAAAATGGAACAAATTACACTTCAATGGCCATAATCATAGCCTGTGGATCATCATCAAGAAAACTGAATGTTCCGGGCGAAGATAAATTTTACGGGCGGGGCGTGATACATTGTGCGCTCTGTGAAGGGGGACAGTTCGAAAACCGCGTGCTGGCCGTATGCGGAGGAGGAGACGCAGGTATAACCGAGGCGCTTTATATGTCCAAACTTGCATCAAAAGTAATAATTATAGAAGCCCTGCCTAATCTGACCGCCACACCAATCTATCAGGAAAGAGCAGCTTTCGACCCAAAAATCGAGATTCGCCGCGGGCAAAAGGTTATTGAGATTACAGGCGAAAATAATGTAAAAGGTATTGTACTGGAAGATATCGGCACATCCCAAAAAGAGACTCTCCAGGTAGAGGGAGTCCTAGTTCATATCGGGATTGTGCCTAATACGGCCTATTTCGATGGTATTGTGCCCCTCGATGCCTCAGGCCGAATTGAAATAAATCAAAATATGGAGACAACTGTTCCGGGTATATTTGCGGCTGGTGACCTGCGGCAGTATTCTCCCCAGCAGATATCTGCAGCAGTGGGCGACGGGGCTATCGCCGCAGTGGCGGCGCAAAGATTCCTACAGACTTTAAACAAAAATTCAAATTAATAATTAAAACAGTCTTCTCCGGATTAAGATGCACTTAAAGATTGAGGTTATAAACGTCATAGAAAAAAGCAGCAAAAGCATCTCATGAATCACATGAAATAAGAAATACGGGAGGCGATTCGAATGGAAGCGGCCAATAAAGGTATCTACAAGGTGGTCTGGCCCAAAGGGAAAAAAACAATAAAAGCGACAAGCATCTCAAAACGCCTCGATACACTCAACGGAAAGACAGTCGGTCTGTTATGGGACTATGTATTCCGTGGTGACAGTATTTTTAAGATAATTCAGGACCGGTTATCAAAGGAATTTTCAGAGCTCAAATTCGTCAGCTATGATAATTTCGGAAATATTCATGACAAAGATGAAGCAAAGGTACTGGCTGAGTTACCGGCCAGGCTGGAGAAATATGGTTGTGATGCAGTAATATCAGCAGTGGGATGCTGAGGAAGCTGTACGTCTGCCGTGATGCGGGCGAGTGCAGTGGTAGAAAAAGCCGGTGTTCCGGTTGTGCCTCTAATCTGTGAATCCTTTGTTAGGGGTGCTCAGGCAGTCGCGAGCGGCGTCGGATTTCCCAATATGGCTATTGCCATGATACCCGGTCATGTTGACACACAGACCCCGGAAGAATTGAAGACAAACATCGAAACCACTACATTACCTTTAGTTATTGAGGGGTTGACCGGGCAGGTACCTTTGCTCAAGAAAGAGAGACCTGAGCCAACTTTTGAAAGCATCGTTTTTGAGGGTTCATATGAAGAGGTAAACAGATTCTTTTTATCCAGAGGGTGGAACGATTCTTTGCCGATTATTCCTCCGACACTGGAAAATGTTGAACGGTTCATGTCCTTTACGGACAGGGCACCCAAGGAAGTGATCGGGGTTTTACTTCCTGACAGCCGACAGGCAACCATATGGAATACCGCTGTAAACGGAGTAATGGCCGGATGCAGACCGGAATATATGCCGGTGCTTATTGCTCTTACGGAGGCAATGGCAGATCCGCAATATGGTGTTGAGCACAGCGGCAATACTCCCGGCTCGGAAACGCTGATCACCCTCAATGGTCCCATAATTAAAGAGCTTGACTTCAATTACGAACAGGGGGCATTGCGTGACGGATTTCAGGCGAACACAACAATAGGTCGTTTCTGGAGACTCATGTTAAGGAATGTAGCCGGATTTCATCTTCATCAAACTGATATGGCGACCTTTGGCGGTACATGGAAAGTGGTCCTGGCCGAGAATGAAGACACAATTGCACGCATAGGATGGCATCCCCTGAGTGTTGACCAGGGCTTTAAGGCAGGTGAAAATGTTGTAACCGTAGCAAGACATGTCAGCGGAGGAGTAATTACCGGGGCATACGGACAGAAGCCGGAAGAAATACTTACCTATATCGCCGACCGTTTTACCGGCTATATGGGATGGGAGATATGGTTTACGGTCCTTCCCAGACCTGCAATCGGCTGCAGTCAAAGACCTCATCTCATACTTACTCCCGTGCTGGCCGAAACAATCGCAAAAGGCGGCTGGTCGAAAAAAGATGTAAAACAGTACCTTTATGATCACGCTAGAATACCCGCATGGAAAGTTGAAAAGTTAAACTGGGGATGGACAAATTTTGCTCCTGACCATGTCTCACTCTGCGATTATGTAGAGGAAGGGGTACTTGGACCACAGTTCTGTGAGTCTGAAGATCCTGATCGACTGGTGCCGATTGTATGCTCGCCTGATGATTTCGTAATCACTGTCAGCGGAGATCCCTGGAGAACAAATGCTCATATATTTATCAGCAACGGGTGTCTGGGTTATACTACAAGTAAGCGTATTGAGCTTCCGGTGGACTGGACTGAGAAATTAAAGGTGGTAAAAATGAGATGATAGAAAACCGTTGCAAATGGTTTTAGACAGCAGGAGGAAAATTCATGGGTGAAAAGATAATGGTGTATATTCCCACTGGAGTAAAGAGAGTCAAAAAGTCTGTGGCGGCAGCCATGCGTCTCACCTCACTCCAGGGGAAACGGCTTGCTGTAATCTGGAACGGGAAACTGGGAGGTGACATTTTTCTTAAAAGAGTCTCTGAACTGCTCACTGATCAATATGGAGTGTCAGGAATTGAATGGATAAGTGACAGAGGAGACACCAAAAAAGTAATTGAGCCGGAAGTTGTTGATCATATCGTTACTACCTGTGATGGTGCAGTCATCGGCACCGGAGATTGAGGGGGATGTTCGCTCTGGTGTATCCAGAGTTCCATTGAACTCGAAAAGAGAAACCTTCCTACCACAACAGTCTGCACCACAAGCTTTTCGGCCCTTCTGAGGACTACAGCCAAGGCAAAAAGGTTAACCGACATGCCACTCGTCGTCGTAACCCACCCCATCGCCCTCAATAATGACACGGAGATCATTAAAAAGGCAGATGGCGCCATTAAAGAAATTATCTGCACTCTTGTTGGAAATGTTGGAAATGCTAATGCTCAGGGGGCCCGATAATTAAGTCAAAAAAAGATAGATCTGCTCAGGAGATAATAATGACAGATAGCGGAAAATTTAATATAAATATGCTGGAAGTTCCCGATAACCCGGAAGAGATCTATAACATCTATCACGAGCGTGGATGGACTGACGGGTTACCTGTAATCCCTCCTACGGAGGAGCGAGTGACCAGAATGCTCAAGGGGACCAAAAAGAATCCCGAAGAAGTTCTCGGCATTCTACCCCCCTCCGGGAACGATGCCACAGTGAGTCTTGTAGCTATCAATGCTGTAATGGCAGGATGTCTCCCCGAATATATGCCTGTTCTTGTGGCGGCAGTACAGGCCCTGGCGGAACCCTCTCTCGGGCTACATAACATTCAGGCAACAACCCATCCCGTAGCGCCAATTGTTATTGTAAACGGTCCTATCCGGCATAGCATAGGTATGAACTGTGGATGTAATCTATTTGGCCCGGCGAACCGGGCTAACGCCACTATTGGAAGGGCTGTGCGCCTCATACTTCTTAATATAGGAGGAGGTCTCCCGGGAACCTTCGATCTTTCCACTCATGGACAACCAAGCAAGTACTCTTTCTGCATCGCAGAAAACGAGGAAGAAAATCCGTGGGAGCCTCTCCACGTGGAGATGGGGTATGAAAAGACCGACAGCGTGGTCACTGTGAATGGGGTAGAAAATCCGCACAATATCAATGATCATACGGCTGATGATGCCGAGAATCTGCTCGTGACCTATGCTGCATCCATCGCAACCCAGGGCAATAATAACATTCTCTACCAGAGCGGTGAGCCGCTTCTCATTCCCGCTCCTGAACACGCCCGTATCATAGCGAACGGCGGCTATTCAAAGGCACAATTAAAGGAATACATCCACAGGAATGCACGAATCCCGAAAAAAAATTATTCGAAAAAGCATCAGGAGCTGCAGTTTACCTCTTATGGGGAAGAAGATCTGATCCCTGTAATCCAGAAGCCTGAGGATCTAATTGTTGTGGTCGCTGGTGGGGCAGGTAAACATACTCTCTTCTGTCCAACCTATGCCATACGAACAGGTGTTGTGACCAAAAAGATAGAGGAGTAACTATCTCGATTTCTTCCGGGTATATTATTTTTGACTCACTTCTCTCTCTTCCAGAATAATTCTTGCGTCAACGGCAATAACTCCTTTTTCATAAGCAATCAACGGATTAATATCCATCTCCTTTATCTCAGGAGTATCCATAATAAATCCGGAAAGTTTCAGCAACAATTCTTCCAGATATTTAATATCAATTTCTGGTTGGCCCCTGAACCCTTCAAGCAGATGATATGACCTGATCCCACGTATCATATCTAGGGCATCTTTCCTTGATAGAGGTAGAATCCTGAAGGAAACATCTTTTAATACTTCTATAAATATCCCTCCCAAACCAAACATCAGCATTGGTCCGAACTGCGGATCTTTTGTCATGCCTATTACAAGCTCAAGTCCCGGCTTTGCCATTTTTTGAATGGATACGCCATCAATTGTTGCTTTTGATGCCTTTTTTGCGGCTGCTTTCATGATTTCAGTATAAGCTGTCCTGACCTGACTATCGTTCATGAGATTCAGTTTAACTCCGCCAATATCGCTTTTATGAGTGATTTGCGGTGAAATTACTTTCATTACAACCGGGTATCCCATTTTCTTTGCCACAGAGACAGCTTCGGTTTTTGACCCGGTCAATACCGGTTCGGATACTTTTATTCCCATGCTTTTTAATACGGTTTTACATTGTATCTCATCCAGTATTGAGTTTTCTGTTTCTCCTAAAATACTTAATAACTGTTTTCTGCCATTTGTTATTGCCCTCTCATTTTCATTTTTTCCGGCAACAACAGCTTTTACAGTTTTCCCGTTGACCTGTCTGTATTTGGCGAGATGGGCAAGGGCGCCAAAGGCTCTCTGTTCCGAGAGATAAACCGGAATACCGTGAGTAAAGAAATAATCACGGATTTTTCTTCTATCTTCTTCAATATCTACAGCTTCTACGCTTGTCACATATTCCGGTAAAATAATGGTTATAGGTTTTTTATATTTCTTCATCACTTTAACCGGAATATCAAGTAAGTCGCGCTGATCATTTTCAGAAGGTGCGGTCGTGCCGCTGAATATCTGACTCGTTTTTACAGAGAACAATATTCCTCTTACCACTATTACATCAACATTTTTGTCTGCGGACATAATTTCCAGAAGCGACTTTAAAAGGTCTAACTGTGGGTGGGGATTTCCAATATCAATTGGATTCCTCAGGGATGTGCCAATGCTTGGAAAAAGTTCACGCAGTTGTTTCTCTGTATTGGGAGAAAATTGCGGCATCTCCATTCCCGCAGCTTCACATGCATCAGCTCCAATAACAGTGCCTGCACCTCCGCCACTGACATAGGCCACTCTTGGTCCGCAACCGTCCGGCATACAGGAAAAAGATGTTATTGTGTCGATAAGTTCATCCAGGTTGGTAACCTTAACTGCATTCGTCTGATGAAAAAAGGCATCCCATGCCGCGCTTGTTCCTGCAAGAGAGCCAGTATGTGAAGAGGAAGCAGCGGCACCGATTTGACTCAGACCGACTTTCCAGATGATAATCGGCTTTTTCCCCGGATTCTTTCGGGTTATGTTAAAATAACGGCGGCCATCCTTAACGCCTTCCAGATAAGATGTAATTATTTTTGTATCTTTATCATTCATTAAATATTCAAGAAGATCTGCCTCATTAATATCGCTTGCATTCCCATAACTGATAAATTTAGAGTGTCTGAGACCTTCTCCCTGGGCCCGAGGTATTAAAACCTCGGACAATTGGCCGCTTTGCGCAGTCAATGCCACTGACCCGGGTTCCTTTGAAAAGTTATTTCCATTAAGTAATGTAATTCCGCCGCTGGGACAATATGTACCGAAGCAATTCGGCCCTATAATTCGCATCCTGCCTTCGGCCTCTTTAACAATCTCGTTCTCAATATTCAGGCCTTCTTCCCCGGTTTCACCGAATCCAGCTGTAAATATAACAGCAGCTTTGATACCTTCTGCAATGCACTCCTTTATGACATCAACAACGAATCGGGCAGGGATTGTAATAAATACCAGGTCAACCGGTTTTGGGACGTCAGCAATATTCCTGTAAATTTTATGGCCAAGTACCTTTTCCCCATTATGATTGACCGCATATATCTTTCCTTTGTACCCGAAATCGATCAATGCCTGAATATAGCGTGATCCATATGATAATACATTTTCAGATGCTCCTATTACAGCTATTGACTTTGGATGAAAAAATTTATCGAGTATATTGTTTTCTAACATGAATATCACCCTCACATTTATTTTGGTCTGATTAAAAAGACCTTATATTAAGTTATTCTTCTATCCAGGGGAGACGACTTTTCAATTTTTGAGGGAAGAGCAACAATTGCATAACCTGGCATCACGTTTTCATTCCTTTGATTTATGGTAAATCTATCGACACGCACGCAATAGTCCCCTTCGTCATCAATAAATTTGTCTACAACTTTACCTTTTAACCGGACCACATCCGATAAATATACAAACTTTTTATATTCCGTATAACTTCTCTTTAGCCAGGCATCATCTCCCATCCAGTTTGTTATTAAATGTACACCCCAGCAATGCCTCTGCATACCTATATCATAGGGCTGTGGAAGCCCCATTGCGTTTGCCGCTGATTTATTATAATGAACAGCAAAGATCGGCTCGTATCCCATGGTATTAGGATCACGGAACATCCAGGCAGGGTGTTTTTTATAGGATTGCAGAGCAACACCATGGGCCTGCAATCTCGGAATAGGTACCCCGCCACCAATGATATAAGCTATCTCATCAGTTACACCAAGGGGTCCCTTTATTACCGGGCCAAACTCATCGCCAATTTCAACATCCTCCCAATAGCGAGGTTTGGAACCCCTGATTTTCTCAGAAAGAATTTCCTGCTCGATTTGCTGTAATTGGTCCTCAGTCCACGGGTGTGGCAATTCAAGGTCTGTAAACTTCTTTTTCTTCCGCGCTTTTCCCCTGGCAAAATGAACTACCCACCAATGATACCTTGCAATCAAATCTCCATTTTGGTTCCAATATTGATTCTCAAAATGATCTATTACGGTTTCATCAGCGTAGCTGCTTTCTTTAGGTCCATCAAAACTTTTAAATATACACTCTGCTGATATTTTGTCACCTATGAATATCGGCTTTATGAATTCCACATCGCATCCTGCATGAAAACCTCCAAGCCCTCTCCACCCGAACATTACATGAGCAAAACATGCCCATACGAAGGACGGAGGTGCGATGATACTGCCAAACCGGCTTTTATTTGCATACTCTTCATCGGTCCATAAAGGATTCGGATCTCCTATGCCTTCAGTGAATTTCAGGATTGCCATTCGAGTGGCGTACTCATTATGAGTGCTATCGTCAACTCTTAACTTAAGGCCCAGTTTAGCGCGCATATTCTCTATCATTTCCTGAGAGATTGTCGTTTCAGGCATCACCACCTTTTTTTCAGTCATAACTTACCTCTTTGGCAGGATCTAATAATTCAAGATTTATACCTATAGTAATGTATAGAAGTATACTATTATTAATTAGTATAGAGGATCATTGAAAGTCAAATAAAAACCTGACGAAAAGCTGATGCATTCATAAACATCAGTGAGTAATAATAGTAAGTAAAACCGGGATCTGAAAGATACAAATTGCCAAAGGAGAAGACACACTAATGAATTAGATGTCCTTTTTTTGGCTATAATTATTTATTAAAACTTTACCCCTTTAGATTGATAATATGCTTCATCCTGGTGAAAATACACGGAGACATTAAATATAACAGAGTCGTTTTCATAAAACCTGGTAAAACAGGCCCATCATTCATCAAGCAGTTTTTCATTGATAAACTTTCTGCGGCTATACACATCGTATCAAAAGAGAATAGAAATATTCCATGTACTCCTTTATGGGCATTATGAATATTTCATCCTTGTTTTAAAATACAGATACAGGGCAGCCATGCTGATTTAAGAGCGTTAGGATCAAACCGGGTAATGTCACCTGGTCTAAATGTACTGGCCCGAGGCATTACTTGTGTGTAATAAACTTTACATCATCATAATAAATAGTTATCGTAGCAAAACACGCAAGTAAAGTAATTATTGCAGATGGAACTCGATTAACAAGGCATAGGACGATATTTTTATAAAAAACAAATAATATGCTGTACACCGAAAGGGAGGGTAAAGGATGATCAAGGAAATCAAAGTACAGGAAATTAACCCCGAAAAGTTCATTGAGGCAAAGATAAAGGAAATCAAAGAGATTGTTGGAGACAGCATGGCAATAAACGCTTTGTCGGGGGGTGTTGATTCATCCACAGTGACGATGCTGGGTCATCGGGCACTGGGGAGTAAACTGAAGACGGTCTTTATTGAGAATGGCCTCATGCGTCAGGGAGAACCTGGGGAGGTTGTTGCCTTTTTCAGGGATCTCGGTGTCAGAGTGGATGTTATTGATGCAAGAGATGAATTCTTCTCAGAACTCAGAGGAGTAACTGATCCTGAACAAAAGAGGGAGGCTATCAGGGAAGCCTTTTACAGGAAGGTCTTTGGCCGTATTGTTAAAGAAAGCGGCGCAAAATTTCTTCTTCAGGGAACAATTCTTACGGACGTGGATGAAACCGTTGCAGGCATTAAGCGTCAGCATAATGTCTTTGAGCAGCTGGGAATAGATCCTATGGAATCATTCGGCTACGGGATTATTGAGCCGATGATACAACTGCGTAAAGACGGTGTCAGGATCATTGGGAAGGCTCTTGGCCTGCCTTCCGCACTCTTTGACCGCATCCCCTTTCCGGGACCGGCCCTGGCAGCGAGGGTTATAGGAGAGGCAACACCAGAGAGAATAGAGACTGTTCGTAAAGCAACAGCTGTTGTGGAAAAGTGGCTGAAAAACTCCGGGGCCTTTCAGTATATGGGAATTCTTCATGAAGACAGGGTTACCGGCATGCGCAACGGACAGCGCGATTTTGGGCAACAGATAGAGGTCAGATGCTGGAACAGTGTGGATGCCCGTACTGCCTCACCCACACGTCTTCCATTTGATCTGCTTGAAAAACTTGCTGCCGATATAATAAGTGAGGTACCCGGTATTGTTAGCGTTACATATAATATCGCTACAAAACCGCCTTCAACAATTGAGGCTGTCTAAAATTATTAAAATGCCCCTCTCCGGTTTTTTATACCAGGGCAGTGAATCTTTCAAAAGGGCAAGGGCTGTGCAGTCTGTTTTTCACTCCAGCCCTTGAACCCTATTTTTTATACTACCTCCAGTCGTCTATGAGTGTACTTCCTCCCTGCGTAACCATATTCCGGCTCAGCCCGAAATCCGTCACAAACCATGTTGTCTGGCCGCCGCCACCGGTAACGATTATATTAATTGATGCCTCCTGGAAGGGCTTCGTCACCTCACCTGAGGGTTGCCTTATCTTTTCAACATTTTCTGCAAACCACTTAGCAAGCTGCTCTTTGGTATCATATTTATAGGTATCCTTCAAAAGTTTTGCAACAGAAGGATCCATAATGACCGTGGGTCTTGGCATAGTAAGGGCTTTCATCAGGTCGCCCATCCACATATATACCGGATACTCCCTCTGGGCCTCTGTTACGCATGAGATGTATGACCACCCGGTTGCCACGGTTAAAACACTATCATTTGGTTTAAACCCCGCCTGCACGTGAAAAGGTTTCCAACCTTCCGGCAGCGCCTCCTCATTTTCTGCGATGCAGACATTGTTGTACTGCATGGTGCTCCCAAGGGTGCTCCAGGTTGTCTTTTTACTGTGCAGTCCACCGATGGTTTTTGACATTATCGTGTAACTGCGGCCTATAACCGAGTTGGCCAGATTATGGGGTCCCATAACGTTGTGGCCGTAATTCATACCTATTTCATCCCGTATGGGACCGTTGACCAGGATCATGTTGGCCATGGAAGAGGTTGAATTTCCAAAGGGTATATGGTTGGCCAGTGCAAGGATTACAGGAAGATGTTCCGGCCTGGCTCCTGACATAACAGCGCATGTTGCCACCCTTTCTACAGTAACCTCCCGTCTGCCGCCGGGCCAGTCCAATACCTTTATAACCTCTTCGGGTTTGCGGGTAGTGCCTTCAAGCATCTTTGCCACCCTTTCCTCGGTCGGAAGGACAATCGGCAGATAGTCTGTCCAATCTTTATCTATGAAAAGCTGTTGCAGGTTCTCTTCGGTGTCCGGCCCGATAAGGTGTGGTTCGCCTGGTTCTTGTGCGATTTCAGCCTCAGGCACCGGCCCTTTGTATTTCTCTTTCTCGGTAAGAGGAGCAGTCAATGCATCTATAAATGCCTGCATCATGGGTTTACCGCTTACCACATCATTGCTCTCAAAGATATATTTATGATGGACAGATTGGGGCTGACCCGCTACCGGGAAAGGAAAGGCTATATACCTGATAGGTGATCCGTTTGTATACTTGAAGTTGTAATTAATGGCATAATCGATAATATTGGCTGCAGAACCCCCGACAGTGGGGATATTGTACTGCTGTTCCAGTTGTTGACAATTTCGGCTCACGGCCGATGTACAGCTGTCTCAGCCTGCAATGCCGAACATGGCGGCATTACCCTTTTCGGATATCTCCTTAAGGAGTTCCGGCTGATCCTGCATGTAAAAGCCCTTTATTTTTCGGATTTCTATCTTCACACTCGGCATATTCTGGCCAAACCAGGCTTTCATTTCCTCATAAATGCTGGGAGCCGCCTGGGCACCTCCCCAACCGATATCCACCAGGAATATCGTCTTACCTTCAAGCGTATCGAGCCTTGGTGTAAGCGGTATGCGATCAACCATTTTACTGGGCGGAGTCGGATTCAACACACTGATTTTATTTTGCGGAGCAACTGGTATTGAAACTCCCGGATTTTTTTCCGTAGAATCTTGTGTCGAACAGGCAGCAATGAAAAAAATAGTTAACATTATAGAAAAAATCTTTCTAGTCAATTTGCGCCTCCATTTCACATGTTGTTAAATAATTGATAACTGTTCTATCTTCAGAACCCAGTATATGAAGGAGACCGTTGTGTGTCAATAAGTAATAAAAGAAGAACACCGATTTTAATCGCCGGCCTCAAATCTTCATATTTAAAAAATGTAAAACGCAACACAGCACACTGTCAGGTTATAACCCGAATCCTGCACCTCATAACCATCAGGCTGCATCAAACAGAAAAAATCACGTATCAATTTCAAAAAAGAGTCTTATTTTCTTTAATAAATCCATGATGTTGCCATAAAAAAAGCTGCATCCGGCAAACCGGATACAGCTTATAATTACTACTTTTAAAAATATGGAACAGGATCTTACATCATACCGCCCATGCCGCCCATGCCACCCATGCCACCCATACCGCCACCGCCTGGCATAGCAGGCATATCATCCTTTTCGCTGGGTTTTTCAGCGATCATGGCTTCTGTTGTAAGGAGTAATGATGCCACTGATGCAGCATTCTGAAGGGCAAACCTGGTAACCTTTTTGGGGTCAATGATTCCTGCCTTCATAAGATCTTCATATTCACCTGTTGCTGCATTCAGGCCGAAGGCGCCTTTTTCATTCTTTACCTTTTCCACAACAACCGAACCTTCCATACCTGCGTTGTTTGCAATCTGACGGATAGGTTCTTCAAGCGCCCTTACAACAAGGTTAATTCCATTCTGCTGCTCGCCTGGAAGTTCAAGTTTTGAGACAGCCTTGATACATCTCAGGAAAGCAACTCCTCCACCGGGTACTATACCTTCTTCAACTGCAGCCCTTGTTGCGTTGAGTGCATCTTCCACCCTTGCCTTTTTCTCCTTCATTTCGGTCTCTGTAGCTGCACCAACGTTGATAACTGCAACACCGCCGATTAGTTTGGCAAGCCTTTCCTGGAGTTTTTCCCTGTCATAGTCTGATGTAGTTTCTTCTATCTGAGCCCTGAGCATCTTGACCCTTCCCTCAAGATCTTTTCTTGATCCGCCGCCGTCAACGATAACAGTGTTGTCTTTATCTATATTAATGGTTTTTGCGGTTCCGAGATCATTGAGTGAAACGTTTTCAAGTTTAAGGCCAAGGTCTTCTGAGATAACCTTTCCGCCTGTAAGAATTGCTATATCTTCGAGCATTGCCTTTCGTCTGTCACCAAATCCGGGCGCCTTAACTGCTGCAACCTGTAATGTACCCCTGAGCTTATTTACAACCAGTGTTGCAAGGGCTTCACCTTCTACATCCTCTGCAAGAATAAGGAGAGGCCTGCCCATCTTGGCTATCTGCTCAAGTATGGGAACAAGGTCTTTCATGCTGCTGATCTTTTTCTCATTAAGAAGGATATAGGGGTTATTGAGTGTTGCAGACATCTTCTCGGCATCTGTTACAAAATAGGGTGAGAGGTATCCGCGGTCAAACTGCATGCCTTCAACGATTTCAAGGGTGGTGTCCATACTTTTTGCCTCTTCAACGGTAATAACACCCTCTTTCCCTACCTTATTCATTGCCTCTGCAATGATGTTTCCTATTGTTGAATCATTATTGGCGGATATTGTTCCCACCTGTGAAATCTCTTCCTGATCTTTTGTCTGTTTTGCCATCTTTTTGAGTTCTGCCACAGCTGCTTCCACTGCCTGCTCAATACCCCTCTTGATTGCCATGGGGTTGATGCCGGCTGCAACAAGTTTTGAACCTTCACGGTAGATTGCCTGAGCCAGAACAGTAGCCGTTGTTGTACCATCACCTGCCACATCTGATGTTTTTGATGCTACTTCCTTTACCATCTGGGCTCCCATATTTTCAAACTTGTCTTCAAGTTCGATCTCTTTTGCAACTGTTACACCGTCTTTGGTGATATTAGGGGAACCAAAAGACTTGTCAAGAACCACATTGCGCCCTTTGGGGCCTAAGGTAACCTTAACCGCATTAGCAAGAGTGTCAACGCCCCGGAGTATTGCCTCACGGGCCTTTCCACCATATTTAATCTCTTTTGCCATATTTTAATCTCCTTCTTTTATTTTTATTCCTATTCCACAATAGCAATTATGTCGTCTTCGCGCATTATAAGGTGTTCTTCACCCTCGATCTTGATTTCGGTACCGGCATATTTTCCAAAAAGAATCTTGTCTCCCTTTTTGACTTCAAGTGCCTTGACTTCACCATTTTCAAGAATCTTGCCGTTTCCTACTGCAATTACCTTTCCCTCAGAGGGTTTTTCCTTTGCGGTATCAGGTATTATGATACCACCCTTTGTTGTCTCTTCCTCTTTAATCCTTTTTACTATTACTCGATCGTGTAATGGTCTGATTTTCATATTAAATTTTCCTCCTTAAAGATTTAGTAAATTTGAAAAAATTAAAGGAAATATACCTCCTTTTTCGTATTCTTTTATTCAAAACACGGGCACATTTTTTGCTGATCTGTCCCCGCCTTTTATGTGCTGTAAATGTTAAAGAAATTTCATCTGTTAATGATGAGATTAAAACTGCACAAACATAATTCCAAATAATAATTTGTCAAGTAATCTTGTAAAAAAATTTACCTGTTGAAAAGGGCATATTATTTTAATACTATCGTTCACCTGTTTGTAAAATCCGAACACTCATATTATTAATAGATATTCAAAATGGATAACGTATATAAAACACCGGATAATATCCTTGATCTTATTGGAAACACACCTGTCATTCCCGTTAACAGGCTCAATCCCAATAAAAATGTTAAAATTCTGGCAAAGCTTGAATCCTTTAACCCCGGCGGGTCGGTAAAAGACCGCCCCGCACTCCAAATGATTGAAGATGCCGAAAAAAACGGCGAACTGACTAAAAACAAGACTATCCTTGAGGCCACAAGCGGCAATACGGGTATAGGCCTTGCCATGGTTGCGGCAGTCAAAGGTTACAGGATTATGCTTGTGATGTCTGAAGCAGTAAGCGAAGAGAGAAAAAAGATCCTCCGGGCCATGGGAGCGGAACTCAAATTTACACCTCCACACCTTTCAACGGATGGAGCTATAGAATTTGTATACGACCTGATCAGGAAAGAGCCTGAAAATTACTGGCTCGCTGACCAGTACAATAATGAATCCAACTGGAAGGCTCATTATAACAGTACTGCACTGGAGATATGGGAACAGACCAACCATGAATTAGATGCAGTTGTAGCATCCCTTGGTACCAGCGGAACATTGATGGGATTATCGCGACGGTTAAAGGAACTTGACAGTAAAATACAGATAATAGCTATGGAACCTTATCTTGGTCACAAGATACAGGGGCTAAAAAACATGAAGGAATCATATACTCCTGGGATATATGACAAGAACAGGGTAGACCGTATTATAAGGGTGGATGATGAAGAAGCATATCAGACATCCCGGCTCCTTGCCAAAAAGGAGGGAATTTTCTGCGGCATGAGTTCAGGTGCTGCTATGGCTG
This sequence comes from uncultured Desulfatiglans sp., assembly GCA_964610475.1. Taxonomy (GTDB): domain Bacteria; phylum Desulfobacterota; class DSM-4660; order Desulfatiglandales; family HGW-15; genus JAAZBV01. The sequence continues at coordinate 20,874 of CAZSZQ010000002.1, read as the reverse complement.
CTGCAATAAGGGTGGCGAAAGAAATGGACAGGGGGACTATCGTTGTTATTATTCCAGACGGTGGAGAACGGTACCTCAGTACTGCCCTGTTTGAAGATAAAAAAATAACAGGCCAGCTCCTGTATAATACTGTAACCAGGAAAAAAGAGGAGTTTACCCCGCTTGATAAAAACAGGGTCAGGATTTATACATGCGGCCCTACCCTTGCCCAGCCCATTAATATAGGTGAATGCAGGAGATTTGTTTTTTCCGACCTCCTGCGACGTTATCTCGAAACAAAGGGGTTTGAAGTTACCCATATACTGAATGTTACCGACCTTGATGACAGAACCATTCAGGGGGCCGAAAAGGCTGGAAAACCCTTAAAGGAATTTACGGAAGGCTTTTATAATGAATTCATGGAAGACCTTGATATCTTAAGAATAAAAAGGGCTGCTGCATACCCTAAGGCATCCGAACATATTGATGATATGATAGAGCTCGCCGGTCAACTCCTTGAAAAGGGATATGCATATGAAAAATTCAGGTCACTGTATTTCAATATAGCCAGATTCAGGGAGTACGGCAAACTCAGCCGTATTGATCTTAACAAGATAAAACTCGGTAAAACAGTTGATCTTGAACAGTATGAAAAGGATAACCCCAGGGATTTTACCCTTTTAAAAAGATCAACACTTAATGAGCTAAAAAAGGGTATCTTTTACCAGACAAAGTGGGGAAATATCAGACCGAGCTGGCACCTCGAATGCCCTGCGATGTCTATGAAATATCTTGGTGAAACCTATGATATCCACACAAGCGGAATAGACCTTGTATTTCCACATCATGAAAATACAATTGCCATAGGAAAAGCTGTCACAGGAAAATCCCCTGCCAGATACTGGCTTCATAACGAACTTGTGATGATAGATGGTAAAAAGTCATCTCAGGTAAGTGATTCGTCCTATCACATAAAAAGTATACTTAAAAAAGGATACAGCGGCAGAGAAATAAGATACTGGCTTTTATGCAGTCACTACAGAAAGCCGATGAGTTTCTCATGGAAAAAACTGGATACAGCAAAAAAGACCCTTTCAAATATGGATAAGTTTATTGCGAGATTATACGGCTGCAATACAACTGAATCCAATCTGGATATAGATCAGCATATTTATGATCTAAGGAGCACCTTTAATGATTTCATGGATGATGACCTGAATACTGCGCCTGCACTTGCTGCGGTATTTATATTTATGAATAAATTAAACATTATCATGGACAACAGCGGCCTTTCTCTGAGTGACAGACAAAAGATCATCGCATGCCTTAATGAAATAAATTCTATAATTGCGGTATTTGATCTGGAAGCAAACATATCCGACAAGGAAGTAATCGAACTTATTAATAAAAGAGAAGAGGCACGGAGGGCAAAGGACTGGGAAACATCTGACCGTATCCGTGATGAACTCCTGAAAATAAAAGGAGTTGAAGTAACAGATACGGCTGATGGTGTAATATGGAGAAAAAAGAATTAGCTTTCAGCAATCAGCTACCAGCACAAAGCAAAGAAAGGATTTTTATTCAATTACTCTGTAAATCCGGGAGCAGGTCCTTCATCAGGTTTTTCATTAAAACCTTGAGATTCATCTTCTGATCCGGGACTCTCATCTTCAAAGCCCGGTGCATTATCTTCAAAACCCGGCGCCTTGTTCTCAAACCCAGGGGCATCCCCTTCCATAACCTGGGTAGCATCTTCATGATAACCCATTCCTCCGGCCTGCTCCTTTTTCCCTTTATGGCCAAGTGAAATATTTAAGCCCTGTGACCTGCCCTGTTGCATGTATGAACCTTGATTCAGCCTCAAAGCACCCATTGGAGTAACGTAAATGGCAGACTGATTCTGAACCGGGCAATGATGCTCGCAGAACCCGCACCCTGAACATCTTTCTTCCAAAACCTCCGGAACAGGTACAGGGTTTCCAGGTTCATCTCTGAACTTGATAGCGCTATACGGGCACACCTCATCACATACCATGCACCGTTTCTGATGCTCCCATGCCAGACACATCTCCCGCATTATTCTTGCAGTGCCTGTCTTTGCCCATATTCTGTCTGACACTTCAAGGGGCCTGATAGCACTCGTGGGGCATACTGTTCCGCAGTTATTGCACTCCGGGTTGCATGCCCCTCTTTTCGGTACGAGTGAGGGGCTGAAAAGAGCTTCCGTACCTGCCTTAAACCATATCGGCTGAAGTGCATTATTAGGGCAAGCGGCCATACATTCACCGCAACGTACACACAGAGACAGAAAATCATCTTCAGGCCTTGACCCGGGAGGCCTTACAAGATCCTTTGGCGAAACCCGTCCGACTCCGGGTTTACCGTATACTGAATAAAGCCCAGCGAGATTAACAGATGCAAACACAGCCCCTGCGACGCCGGAATACAGCAGGGCCCGCCTTTCGGGTATAAAATCCGGGATATCCTTTTTTTTCAGGACTTTTAAATTAAAACTTACTGCATTGACCGGACATACATTTTTACAGGTTAAACATCCTATGCATTCCTTAAAGGAGGTGCTGCCGGGTGATTCCATGTCAATGGCACCCATGGGGCATGCTCTGACACACTTCCCGCATCTGATACAATCGTCCGATACACATCTCTTTACAAGCGATAATGGTGCAAAAAGCGCAAGAACAGCACCTGATGGGCATAAATGGCGGCACCAGAATCTTGAGTTAATTTTTCCTGCTGAAAACACCCCGGTAAAAAACAGCAGGATAAAGAAAATGGCCGAATATCTTGGTGCGGAAATATCAGCATATAACAGTCCATACATTTCAAAATGTTCGGCAACCGGATGTAATATCTCCAGGCCTATCTTGCCTGCAAGGGCAATGATCGGATAGACAAGCAGGGCATAAAATCTGGTAACAAGGGATAAAGGCGCCCCGATAAAGACAGAAGAAACACCAAGTATACCTGACCCTATGATAAAAAATAATATAAAATATTTGAGCCTGTAAAGGCCTGCCCTGCCAGTGCCCGTCTTTTTTTTGATATCCTGAAGCCTGTCACTGCAGTCAATGGTAATTCCCATCGGGCAGAAATAACCGCAGAATATCCTTCCGAAAAAAATGGTGATTATTATAACTATTACGGCAGGGAGAAAAGTAAAAAGAAAAATCCTGCCGCTCAGGGCCGATCCAAAAATTAGAATGGGATCCATTCTGAGGTAGAGATCAGGGGCTACGAGATCTATCCCTGAATAGATGGCGCTCATCATCAGAAATAAAAAACATATCAGGCTTGTCAACTGTATTATTGAACGAAATCTCATATGTATCCTTTATAAAGGTTACCGGATCAGTGCCCTGCATCTTCACTGGTACTGATCCGGTTTGCATAAAACCGGAAGCAGAAATCAGACCTGGATCTCCTTTATGGAAAGGTTCTCTATATCCATTCTCCCAAGACCTCTTTCATGGGCCTCACGAATATAGGCTACCTGGGCAGGTTTATACCTTTTTCCATACCATGGAAATCTTGAAACAGCAAATGCATCTGCCGCCACCATATCTTTGGACGCGATAATGGTATCTTCCTTGAGCACCTTGCCAGGTCCTCTGGGGCCATTAGTTGAAAGCACTCTGGTTGCGTCTATCACTGTCAGTTGCGCTTTAAGTACTGTGCACATATCCACAATTGATGAGGAGAGTTCTTTTGTATGCATACCGGCGCGGTCCCAGACCAGGCCCATCATGCCCTTCATTGCAAGACTCACTCCGGTTGCAGTATGAGTTTTTGCAACTGGAACTGCAATAATAATATCCGACTTTAATGCCTCCTGGAACACACCGTTCCTGCTCATCTTTTTGGCGCCTGGAAACTCCGTATCTTTATAGAACCTGTCGCTTGAAGCGCCTATCACTTTAATGTTTTCAAGGTCTTTTAAAGCATCAGGTATTCCGGACCGTTTAAGGCAAGTGTCTGTATCAAAAAGCGGGTAATCAGCGATTAAAACATTTGCAGCGCCTGCCTCATTACACATGATAGCTATCTCTTTCACTACATCAGGATGAGTCCCCGTGGCCATCGCCGGGGGATTGGGAAAGCTCATATTGGGTTTTATCAGTACCTTGCTGCCATTTTTTACAAATTTTTTCATGCCGCCAAGAAGCTCCACAGCAGCTCTCGCAGCCTTTGCCGCATCCCCCTTTACAACCGCTATATCAGGTACAGGTTCTGCAAGAGTTCTTTTGGGAATTAATATGCCGGAAGAACCGGCGGCAATGAACAACAGCCCTTTCATCTGGAATTTAAGAAAATTTCGTCTGCTGAAGTTTTCATCTATCATCCTGTTCAGTCTGTTCAAATAATCTGTAGACATAGGTAAAACCCCCATTAAATAGAAATCAATATTTTTTACAGTCTAACAACCAATTTAAATATTTCAACCAAATTTAAATCACATTGATCATATTTCAAGAAAAATTAAAGGCCTGTTCCAATCTGTCGAGTGCCTGTTTAAGAATAATTCTGGGGCAGGCAAGATTGATCCTCTGGAATCCTTCCCCTCCCGTACCGAACTGCCTGCCATTGTCAAGCCATACCTTTGCCCTTTTAAATAGAATTTCGTCAAGATCCGTGTCCGATAAACCAAATCTGGAAAAATCAAGCCATACCAGATAAGTGCCTTCAAGGCTTGTTATATTTATTTTTGGTATTTTTTCATCGATATAAGTCTTAAGAAACTGATAATTACCGTTAATATAAAAAAGCACCTGATCAAGCCAGTCTTCACAATAATTATATCCTGCTTCAGTGGCAACAAGGCCAAAAATATTCGGCATAGAAATAGAGATTTTATTTAATGTCTTTTTAAAAGCATCTCTGAGCCCAGGATCTTCAATTATAATATTTGAACAGGAAAGCCCGGCAAGATTAAAGGTTTTACTGGCGGCAGTAAGCGTCACAGTTCTCTTACTTATACCCGGTGAAATTTGTGCCATTACCTTTTGTTTATACCCTGGCATTATCAGGTCAGCATGTATCTCATCTGAGATAATCAAGATATCATATTTTGAAATCAGTTTAGCAAGCCTTTCAAGTTCTTCACCGCTCCATACTCTTCCTACGGGATTGTGAGGGCTGCAAAGGACAAACATTGAAGCGCCTTTTTTAAAAATTTCCTCAAGGTTTTCAAAGTCCATCCGGTAATAATTGTCCCTGAAGATCAGTTTGTTTTCAATCACCACCCTGTTGTTGGCCTCTATAATTTTTTTAAAGGGATGGTATACCGGAGGCTGTATAACAATACTGTCGCCGGGACCGGTATAAGTGTTTACTGCAATGCTCAGGGCCGGAACAACACCCGGCGTGGTAGTAATCCAGTCATTTTTGATCTCCCAGTTGTGTCTTTTATTCATCCATTTTACTACTGCTTCCCTGTAAGAGTCAGACTGGTATGTATATCCGAATATACCATGTTCCGCCTTTTTAACCAGCGCTTTTATCACCTCGGGAGGCGCCTTAAAATCCATATCGGCAACCCACATGGGTATAAGATCATTATCTCCACGCGTTTCACGCAAATCCCATTTTACGGAACCGCTTCTTTCACGACTGATTATCCTGTCAAAATCATATTTCATAAAGTCAGTCTCTCAGGATACACTTCGATCCGGAAAAAGATGAATATTAAAATGAAACAGCAGCATAACATTCCCTCTAGTGTTTTAAGAATTGAAGGATCAAGGGCAGTATAATAATTGACAACAGAGTTGATACTATTATTATTTCAGAAATCTCTTTCGGGTTTTTACCATATTGTTCTGCAAACAGATAATTAAGCACTGCAACAGGCATAGAACATTGAAGTATGAAAACACCTCGCGCTGTACCGCTAAACCCGAAAAGATAAGAGACCAGGATTCCTACTCCAAATCCCATACCTGTTCTTACAGCAGATAAAAAAAGAGCCTTGCCGGTGTTTAAAACTCTCATCCTCTGAAGTGATACTCCAAGGGTAATAAGCATAACGGGTATGGTGATATTACCAATCAGCTTTGTCGACTCTGCTATCCATTGCGGCGGTTTTATGCCTGACACCAGTAAAACCGATGATATTATAATGGATATTACCACCGGGCTTTTAAATATCGAAAGAAAAGAAAAATGTCCGGAATATAGATAGACAGCAACAGTAAACTGCCCTGCCATTACAACTGCAAAAATAATTATTGCCAGGGCAAGACCTTCCTGCCCGTATGCAAAAAGACATACCGGGAGGCCCATGTTCCCTATATTTGCAAACATCAATGGCGGGAGATATCCGTCTGTTGAGAGGCCTGAAATCCTGAGAATTAATATTCCTATTAATCCGAATAAAATTAAAGCTAATACTGTAGCAAGCGAAATGCTGCCAAGCAGAACATGATTGATTTCAATACTTGTTAAGGTGGAAAATGCCAAGCACGGGCATCCGAGGTTTATAGCAATGGATGTTATAAACTCAAGCTCGTATTTACCGCGGCTCAATGACCAGATATACCCAACCGCAATAACGGTAAAAATGGGCGCTACAACCTGTATTAACTGGTTAATCATTATAGGCTATTTATAATGCTTGGGATTGATCGCATATTTCTTCACTTTATATCCGAATATTCTTTCTGTCGTCTTCAGGACCTGGGCTGCTTTTCTCATGTTTCCCCGGCTGCTTTTCAATGAATCTATTATCAGATCTCTTTCAAAACGTGCTATCGAATCATCAAGTGACATTGATTGCTGGGTTCCGGTATCCTCGGCTGTCTGGAGGGTCATCGGCAGATGATAGCTGTGGATAACCTGCCCGTCACACAGGAGCACTGCCCTCTCAATGCAGTTTTCCAGCTCCCTGACATTTCCGGGCCAGTGGTACCTGATCAATGCATCAATCGCAGGCGTGGAAATCCTTTTTATATCTTTGCCATATTCTACCGAATACTTATCAAGAAAAAAATCGGCAAGCATAAGGATGTCAGCCTCTCTTTCCCTTAAGGCAGGCAGATAAATGGGGTATACATTCAACCGGTAAAACAGGTCTTCCCTGAAGGCGCCCTTCTCAACCGCCTCGGAAAGATCGATATTTGTAGCCGCAATAATACGGACATTTACCTTTATTACCCTGGTTCCTCCAAGTCTTTCCAGCTCTCTTTCCTGGATCACCCTGAGCAATTTCCCCTGACTCTCAAGAAGAAGAGAACCTATCTCGTCAAGAAAAATAGTCCCGTTATTGGCCAGCTCAAATTTGCCTGCCTTCTGCATACTAGCGCCTGTAAATGCCCCCTTCATATAGCCGAAAAGCTCGGCCTCAACGAGATTGCCGGGAAGCGCAGCGCAGTTGATTTTAATAAAAGGACTGGATGTTCTCAGGCTGTTATAATGTATTGCATTGGCCACAAGCTCTTTTCCTGTCCCGCTTTCACCCAGCAGAAGAACATTTGCATTACTTTTGGCCACCTGGCTTATCAGGTGAAATACCTCCTGCATCTTATGGCTGTTGCCTATAATGTTGCTGAAACTGTATTTTTTACCAAGCTCTTTTTTTAATCTTATATTTTCTGTGTTAAGCTGTTCTCTTTCCTTGTTTATCTGCTCAAGCATTGCCACCTTCTGGGCAATCAGGATGCTTATTATAGATAAAAACCTGACATCCTCCTCAGGTGATTCATTTTCTTCAAAAAGGCGGTCAACACTCAGGGCGCCGATAACCCGGGTGCTATCTTTTATCGGAACACAGAAAAATGCTATTTTTGACTTATCAATCCTGCTTCTTGATCCTGTACGGTCAAGAAACAGTGGCTCCTCGTCCAGCCTTGGTATTGCCACGGGTCTTCCGGTTTCTATAACCCTGCCGGTAACCCCTTCGCCCAGCTTATAACGTCCTTTTATCTTTGCACTGGACGATATACCATGGGCAACCTCAATATGTATCTCACCTGTTTCCCGGTTTAAAAGAGAGATAGACCCCCTGTTCATACCCTGATATTCTTCAAGAAGATCAAGAACCTTGTATAATGCCTTTCTAAGATCAAGTGTGCTGTGAATGGCCTTTGTAATCTCATACAGGCATTTAATTTCATCCGGTTTGGGGATCATGTTTTTTTCAGACATTGAATATACTCAACTCACTCATATTAATTGTTTAAATCTCATAAAAAAATACAGGCATATAGTGATTACAAAAATGTAATAAATAATGCAATTTTTTTTTCGATTTACTTTTAGGGGATAATATCAGAGGTGATAGAATTTAACCCATCAGGAGTTACTACCTGACGGGTTATTTCAGATCAATCATAAACAATATCCTTGTCATTTGATTTTGATGAGGCAATCAGATAGGTGATTTTTGAGATGACAAGGCCTCGTATCAGATACTCAATTGAAAAACGCTGTGAATCAGTAAGCTCATCAAATTCCATAATTTCTATTACATTCCTCACCATCGTCTCTATGGATAAGAAGATATTTTTCTGCTTCGGGTTAAGCTCTCCTTTTTTAATTCTGCCCCATACGGCAGGAACAATATAGGTTATAGGATTGGCAAGCAAATCTTTCTTATGCAGAGAGAAGATCGTATCTGTTGTTTCATCTATAATCTGTTTTATCCTTAAAATGGAGGAGCTTTCACCATTTTTGGGCATGGAAAACTGCACGAGCTTCTGACTGTTGAGGTCAGTGTCCTGATAGTCGGCAGTTATTGATTTGTCTTTTTCTTTCATGTTTATCTGTTATTTTGATAAATTAATTAATTTTCTTTAACCGGTTTTTATATTCCCGTTATTTTTTACTTATCAATATTCATGCCAATTTGATTGATTTATAAAAATACCAGTAATAACAGATTGATATAATACGTTAAGCCACCGAGAAATGGGATCATAGCCAATTCTTTGCCAGGAGAAGTAAATTCACGCCATTAATTTGACGTAACCTGTTGATAATTAATATAAATATAAAATGCAGACAAACTGCAAAGATAATACATAAAAGGTATTAATGACATCATGATACAGACCTGATAGACCATAAACATATAACGGCCGGTCTGTATTTTAAGACGGTTCAATCGGCAGATCTGATAAAAAGAAAAAAACAAATAATAGATAGCAACAATACGGGTAACCATACTCCTGTTTCCGGAATAATTGTGCCGTTTTCGCAAAGGTACCTCACGGTCATCAGGGTAATATAGTAACAGAGAAACAGCAGAAAGCTAATAATAATGCCTTTAACCCTTCCCTGGGATCTTATCTGGGCGCCCAGAGGAGCGCCGGCTATCCCTATTACAAATATGGCAGCCGGTATTGAGAACATTTCATATAATGTTAACCTTGCCTGACCCTGCCCTTCCCTGGATCCGGAAGGTGTTCTGATAAATTCATTCAATTCCGTGAAATACATCTCATCCAGTTCTTTTGCACGGTCTGCTGAGGATTCTGTCATACTGTCTATTTCTACAGGATAGTCCAAAAAGCCTGGGGAAAAACTCGAAACACTATATTCCCCTCCCTTTTCGTCGGTAAACATTGTGCCGTCTATAAACCGTATGACAATGCCATTCTTGCTTGGGATAAACTTTGCTTGTTTTGCTATTATAGTTATTTCCCTTCCCCTCTCTTTATCCGCTACAAAGACATCCTTCATGACCCTGTCTTTCGGTAAATAACTGTTTATATAAAAAACCAGACCGTTCTGTTCAAAAAAAACCCTCTCTTTTATTTCACTTGCAGCTCCGGTTTTAACAATATTTTTCAGGACCGATTCATATGTTCTGTTTCCATAAGGAGCCCAGAACAGGGTTAAAAAGCCTGCAAATAAGAGACAGATAAACGAGAATAATACTACGGGAGTCATTAACTGAAAAAGGCTTATCCCTGATGAATAAAGTGCAATTATTTCGTTATCAGTCGACATCCTTATAAAGGAAAGGAGCACAGCCGTCAGGCATGCAACCGGCATTACAAAAAGAATACCCCCCGGGATCTTGCAGATAATCAGCCTGAACAACTCCCTTAAACCGATACCGTAATTTACCATGAGATCTGTGAGAGTCAGCATGTAGGAAGCTATAAAAATAAATACAAAGACTATCAGGCATGTCAGAAAAATTGCCCATGTTTCTTTTGATATATATTTGAGTAATGTAATTCTCAACAGAAGCACCCTGTAACATCAATCGGTACGGCAAATCTTTTTTTAATATTTTTAATTGTATACAAAATAGGTCCGGTGAAAGGGAAGATAATTAATATTGAACAATATATATCCCTGTGAATAGTAGAAATGCAGGGATATCACAGCATACAATTTTGAAAATCTCCTGGAATCGGGTCTTCCGGGTGATATGAGCTGCTATTTAAAACGATAGGTTACAAGACCATGCGATGTATCGTATGGCGAAACGCTTACCTTAACCCTGTCTCCCTGAATTACCTTGATCCTGTTTTTTTTCATACGCCCGGACAGCACCCCGTGTACAATGACATTATTATCACATTGTATTTCCATTGTTCCGCGCCCCATTACTCTTGTAACAAGGCCTTCAAGTTCTATTAGGTCTGTTCTACTCAAAATATTCCTTTCATTTACAGGTTATTGTTTAAAAAAAGACATAGGAAAATATTCTTGCAATAGAAAATTTCAGGGCAATGTACTTATATTTCTCTAAATAGTCAATAGTTTAACTTGCCATTAGTATTTTTAGACACGGTAAAAAATAACAGTCTTCTTACTCCATAATACCAGTCTATTTTAGTATTCCCCTAATAGTTTTCACAGATTAATAAAGATATGCACTTATTTCTCACAGTGAGAAGCAAACTCCCCCTCCCTGAATCCCTCCAGCCAGCTGAGGAAGATAGAAGAGAAGGCGCGAAAACCGTCATAGAACATCAGTCTCACAGATTACCGGTGTGCATTCAACCTGGGTGAGTTTTGTCATCAGGCTGGTGACGATGATATGGATACTGTAAGATAGCAGAAATCAGAGAAAATATCCTTACATGTAAAAAATTTATGGGTCTATTTTTTGATAGATAGAAGTTCTTCGTCTGCATTATCTATAATGCCCCCTTTTCAACACAACCTTCAAATATAAAGATATTTGCATTGCAAACAAACTGAACCTGCATTTCCTTTGTAATTTCCAAAGTTCATCAGCGGGTATTTCGCATTGATTACATGCTTAGCTTTAAAATTTTTGTTGATGGTACAGTTCATGCAAAATCTATTCATAACGAACTATCGTGGTGAATATTAAATATATGGAAAGAGATTTTTTCTTTCATGAATTGTTTGATTCATATTCACTTTTAAATAAATACATGCAGGCCGTATTTGTCTGCATGAAGAGAAAGAACCAAGCCTGGACTGCATGGAAGGGAGGTGATCAGATAAAAATACAGTAATTTTCCAGGCGAGTATGATCTCAAAACAGATAATAAAAAATTAGTTTTAGTAATATCAATTGGGAGGGGAATGAAAATGCGGGTGTATAAAATAATTCAACATATGTATGAAAAATATCAACATGATATTATTACAGAGGTTGCCAGAACAATGTTTATAAGTATAGTTCTGGCGCTTGTTTTCACAACAGTTACGCCGGCCCAGGAGAGAGAGCGGTATCAAACCGGAAAAGCTTGGTCTTTCGGTGTTATTGGAGATACCCGATGGACCCTGAGCGAAGATCCCGAGGGAATGAACCCGGATCATGTGAGTGCGGCAACTGCCCTTGCACTGAACAACAGGTTCATTGAATATGGCGTCAAATTTGTGATACAGGTGGGAGATCTGTCGGACAGAGGAGGAGATGCAGCCATGTATTCAAGGGCAGAGGCTGCTCAGCCTCTTTATGATGCAGGGATTGGATTCTTTCCTTTACGCGGCGACCATGATACACATGGGGCTTTATACGGCCTGGACCCTGATTTTAATATGAATATACCGGCCTATCTTGATGCCTTTCCCCAGACACAGGGACTGGATAATATCTATGATGCAGCTAATTTCAACAGTCCTTCGATTGATGAGTTGAACGGGCTGAGCTACTCCTTTGATTATGGTAAAAACGGCAGCACCGCGAGATTTGTCATTATTGATGCTGAGCCGGTATCCTCAGCCGGTGTTCAGAATATATCAGGCCATCCGGTATATGGTCAGAGTTATTTCTATATATTATGGGATATATACAAGATGAACTCGGACCTGACTTTTACGGAAGGGGGAGGAGTGGTTACAATCCCTGCAAATACATGGTTTCGCATAGATGATGTTACAGGAAATCCGACGACAAATTTTTACGGGTTTGAAGGAATCTGGCCAATTGAAGAATATGCCACAGTCAATATGGAAGAGGGTTCCTCTGAAACGGTTGAAACCAGGTTTTTGCCTGGTGATCAACAGGACTGGATCAGCCGGCAGCTGGACATTACTACCCGCGGCACCGAGCATGCATTTGTTTTTTCTCACAAAGGTCTAATGGGTGAAGAGGGCCCGGACAGCATATTCGGCGACAGCCCGGATTCCGTCTCCGACGATCAGAATATATTCTATGCCAGCCTGATGGACAACGGTGTAAAATATATGATTACCGGCCACGATCCCATTCATAACCGCGCCCTTGTTGAAAGTCCCGACGGTTTGTCAGATGTTGAACAAATCATAACCACCGGAGTAGGTACAGAGTTATATGGTCCTGCACCACTGACTGCTTTCGGTAAGGCAAAAGACCGGGAGACACAGATCTCTCAGGAAATACTTAATATCGGCTATTATATCTATACTGTAGACGGTCCAAGAGTAACGGTTGATTACTATTCCGGTTCAGCCGGTAATATTGTTAAAAAAGAAACCTGGGGTTACAGCAATAATGGCAAACATTTCCTTATTGCTCAGGGCAATTCATACACAGTTGTTGAGGACAGCTTTAATAGCACAATCGCTAAAATACTGAACGGTGTCAATAACAGCACTGCAACTGACTATACGCCTGCTGAGATTGACAATAAAGGCACACCGGATGATACCGGCGATGACATAATACTTAGCGCACCCCGTCCGCTTGTTAAATCGGTCAATACCGGATGGGTTGAAAGGCCTCTAAAACAAAAATATATGTTTGGAAGCGATATTCTGTCTTTATGGGGAATGGCGGAGTTTGGTACAGAACAAACCGACACATATGTCCTGTCAATGTCATATAAATTCCAGAATGGGTGGCATTTCAGGGGAGGATTGTTCGGTATTGCAGTGCTTGATTCCAAAGGCAGGTGGCGGAATGCCGTTGATTTAAATTTTGGCGGGAAAAAAGAGTTCAAAATAGGACCCTATAAACCGGGATATAAACTTGGTACATATGGAATCGATCCTTATTCCAGGACTGTGTGGGCAGTGGTAAACTACAATTCCGATTTTGCTGTTACAACAGGTATTAACCGTGCTTCATTTTTTGACTGGTGGATAGAATGGCAGCTGAACAGAATGTGTGGTAAAAAATGGAAATAGCTTTTTAAGATAGCCTGTATTTATAAATCTATCTGAACTACAATAAATTTCCTGAGTTGAGTCAAAAAGCCCTGCCGGAAAATGGCAGGGCTTTTCAGTTATAACGACCTGCTGAGAGAACCGATAATTTGAACAATAATATTTGCATTCCTTACTGAAGAACCCTCGTTCTCCATTAATGCTTTTTTACCTGACAGGCCTTTTTCTCTCAATAATACAGGGTTGTTTAAATAATAAACCAATTTTTCTGCAAGGTCTTTCGGGCCGGTGACTTCAACGCTGGCATCGTATTTTTTTAACAGATTCATCGCATCCAGAAAGTCGTCCATATAAGGACCGTGAAAAACAGGTATTCCCCAGGCAGCAGGCTCAAGGGGGTTTTGCCCCCCCAATGGGACAAGGCTTGCCCCGCAAAAGGCTATATCCGCAGCGCTGTAAAAATTGAACAACTCCCCATAGGAATCTATTACAAGGATATTATGATTTCTTATTGTTCCGGGCAACCGAAATTCGCTGCGAAGGTGATATTTGAGGCCTTCTTTCTGAAGAAGCTCAATAATATCTTTTACCCTTTCGATATGTCTGGGCGCTAATATCAGTACTGACTCTGAAAAATGTTCAACGATTTTTTTGTATGCTTCTATAATTATTTCTTCCTCGCCGGTTCGGGTGCTTCCTGCGACTATGACTGGTGTATCAAAGCCGATATCAAGAAGCCTTCGAATTTCCTCATGCATCCCGGATACTGTCTTATGGATCAACATATCATATTTGGCATTTCCGGTAACAACAACCTTTTCAGGATCAGCGCCGATAAGTTCGATATGCCTTTTATGCTCTTCACTTATCATGCTCAGGATATCAAAATATGACAAAATGTTTTTTAAAACAGGTTTGAACAGCCTATAGCGCTTAAGTGACCTTTTGGATATTCTGCCATTAAGGAGAACGATCCTGATTCCCGCCATGTGCGCTTCTATTATCCATGACGGCCATATCTCGGTTTCAAGAAAAATAAGCACATCGGGATTTATCCTGTGCAGTGCCTTTCTGACTGAAAGAAAAAGATCTATAGGTGCATAAATAACCTGGGCCTGATTGCCCAGCATTTCGACCGCAAGGTTTCTTCCATGCTCAGTGATGGTGGATAGAATAACGGAACAGTCGGGTAAAATTTTTTTAAGAGCGGAAATTATCGAGTCTGCCACCTTTACTTCTCCTAGAGACGCTGCGTGGATCCATATTTTCGGTTTGACGCATAGCTGATTCAGACACTCATCAGAGATAAATCCAAGGCGCTCGGTAAGATGCTTTCTGTACTTCCCATTAAAAAAAACAAACATTAAAAACGGGAATAGAATGATTGTTATTAGAAGTACGGATAGAACCCTGTAAAAGAAGTAAAAAATATTCATGTTGCTTATATCAGTTCCGGTTATCAGTTAAAAGCTTATTCGATATTCAGGATATGGAAAAGTAGATATGCTGTCAAGGATGTAATCCTGTCAGCAGATTAAACACGGTAATTTTTGATGCATATTTTCATTTAATGATATTGCTTTATTTTTTCCAATATGCCAGAATGTCATGTTTTTTGTTTATATTTCTATAGAGGTTTATATTGACTGACAACCTGATAGAACTCAAAAAGGAACTCACTTTTCTTAACCTTTATGACAAGGCTAGAGAAATTTATAATGAACTGGGAGAGAGATCGGTTGTTTCATACATCAGATCAAGCCATCGTCTCTTAAGCAAAGTATATCATCCCGATCTTAATCCTGAAAACCTGCATTTGGCAGTGAAAACCCAACAAAGCCTCAACAGGCTGAGTAATCTTATAAATCAGATGGAAGACAGTGAAATAGCAACAATTTTTGATAATAATAATAAAGCCGGCCAGGCTCATGACAAAATCAAGATCCTTGTTGTGGAAGATGAATTCGGCCTGCAGGAAATCTTCAGGGACATTTTCAGGATGGAAGGTTATGAGGTAAAAGTTGCTGTCGACGGTCTAAACGGTTTTGAGGAATATAAGCAGTTCCTGCCCGACCTCGTATTTACCGATGTTGTAATGCCTAAAATGAGCGGCCTTGAATTAATCAGAAAGATTCGGGAAATCAATCCTGATATTAAGGTGATATATATAAGCGGTTTTTTCGGAATAAAAAGGCTCAGGGAAGAACTGGATATGGACATTGCCAGATATGGATACCCTACACTTGCCAAACCGTTTAAAACGAGTGAAATGCTCGATATTGTAAAAGAATACATGAGCAGGCCTAAACAATAACCTGTACCTTATTTAATAGAACCAAGAGACAAATCATAATAATATTAAGATCAGATAATAACCATCAGGCCTTAAATATAAACGATTGATGGAAAATATAATGATTCCGGATGCCGAAAGATGTATTTCATTGATGAATTCCTATGGAATGCTTGATAATATCAAGGCCCATTCAATCAAGGTTGAAAAGGTTGCCCGTATTATTGCCGAAGGGATTAAAAAATCCGGAACAGATATTTCGCTGGAAAAGATAACCGCCGGGGCATTGATGCATGACATAGCAAAAACGATGTGCCTCGGGTCACCCGAAGATCATGCAAGAATGGGAAGGGATATCTGTATTGAAAACGATTTTTTGGAAATTGCCGAGATTGTCGGCGAGCACATACGTCTTGAGAGTTATGAACTTTACGGCAAAGTTACAGAAAAGGAGATAATCTATTATTCAGATAAAAGGGTTAACAATAATGAGGTTGTTACTCTTGAAAAAAGGCTTGCATATCTGTTGGACAGGTATGCAAAAAATGAAATGATATTAGTACAAAGAATAGAAGAAAACTTCAGGATATGCAGGAAAATCGAAAGTAAGATTTTTTCCAACCTGGATTTTTCACCCGGCGATCTTGTTGAATTTATAAAATAATGGGTTTGCCCGCACATTAACGGGTAAACAGGCTCAAATGCCTTTTGTGTGCTGAAAAATCTCCATAACTATTATGAAAAAAGCGTATATATTTTTATTCATCTTATCTCTTTTTTTACCTTTTCCGGTTAGCGCAAACAATACCAAGGTAACTGTTGAGATTATCCACTCAACTGACAAATATGAGATAAACAAATCCTACCCTGTTCTGTTTAAACTTGAAGTAGCAAAAAACTGGTATATTCATGCTGCAACAAAAGAAGAATTTCTGATACCTACGGAAATATCATTTCAGGATTCAGAAGGCTTCAAAATAGATAATTTCCTGTTTCCTGAAACGAGAAAAGTAAAATTCGAATATGCACCCAACCCTTTAGATGTTTACACCGGGACCTTTTTTATAAGGGGTACAGTTAAATTGGAAAATGAAGTACCGGAAGGGCTGCAAACAATAACCGGGAATCTGAGTTATCAGGCATGCTCTGCTGTCTCATGTCTTGCCCCGGATAATATTCCGTTAGAAATAAAACTGAGTGTTGTTCCCCCCGGTACAGTAACAAATCAAATTAACCGGGATATATTTTTTTTAAGCCGGAGGATAAGTGCATCTGACGTAAGATATGACTCAGGTATCTTATGGGCAATCCTGTGGATTTTTCTGGGAGGACTTGCCTTAAACCTCACCCCCTGCGTTTACCCCCTTATACCTATCACTGTTTCATATTTCGGCGGAAGAGAAAACAAAAGCGGAAGCCATACAATAATCCTTGGCTTACTGTATGTCTCAGGTCTTGCGGTAACAAATTCCATACTTGGAGTTACCGCGGCCCTTACGGGAGGGATGCTCGGGGCATTACTCCAGTATAAAATAGTTCTGATTATTATTGCCATTATCATGTTTTCTATGGGTTTAAGCTTTTTTGGCCTCTGGGAGATTCACTTGCCTTCCGCACTGACAAATATCGCCTCAAAGAACTTCAGCGGCTATTTCGGCACATTCTTTATGGGGCTTACACTTGGGATTGTTGCAGCCCCCTGCCTTGGACCCTTTGTTTTAGGGCTTTTGACCTATGTGGGTCAGAAAGGGGACCCCTTTATCGGTTTTGTTTACTTTTTTGTTTTAAGCTTAGGCCTCGGGCTCCCATTATGTATACTTGCAGTCTTTTCAAGCGCCATAGACCGCCTCCCAAAATCAGGGGATTGGATGCTCTGGGTAAAAAAGGTAATGGGGTGGGTCATGATTTCCATGGGATATTATTTTTTGAGCGCCCTGATAAAAAATCCCAATATATACTATCCGGTATTTGGAGTATTAGCACTTACCGCGGCTATTCACATAGGGTGGCCGGATAAAACAGACACAAGGCATAAATCATATGGTGTGATGAAGAAGATAGTCAGTGTGATAATTATACTCTCTGCAGGCTTATATATTCTTACTGCAATAGACATTAAGGATCATGTCAAATGGGTGCCCTATAATGAAACCTGTTTTGAAGAGGCAAAACAAAATGCAAGGCCGGTAATCCTGGATGTATATGCTGACTGGTGTCTCCCCTGTAAACATATGGAAAAAACCGTTTTCAACAAACCGGAAGTTGTTCTTTTTAGTAAAAATTTTACTACACTTAGGCTCGATATAACCGGTAAACAGCCTGAACAGGAAAAAATAAGAAAACGTTACAATATAGACGGTGCCCCAACCATCATATTTTTTGATAAAGAGGGAAACGAGATCTCTGAACTTCGTATTGAGGCAAAAATCAGCGCTGGAGACTTTCTTTTACATATGAAAAAGGCTCTTGAAAAATAATAGCTCACCACAGAGGCACAGAGTGCACAGAGGTTTTAAAAGGATCACAAATTTGTGATTTGAATGCTCTAATCAATAACCCCTTGCCTCTTACCCCTAACCTCTTTTTTTACCACCTTATTAGTGCGCTTCCCCAGGTTAATCCCCCGCCAAATACCGGCATACAAATATGATAGCCGTCCTTAATGCTGCTGTCTCTTACCGCTTCATCAAGGGCTATGGCGCATGATGCCGAAGAGGAGTTACCATAACGGTCAAGTGTAATATAAAACCTTTCAACAGGCACACCTATTGTTTTGGCTATTGAGGCAAACATCCTGAAATTAGCCTGATGAGGGATAAACCAGCGCACATCCTCAACAGTAAGATTATTATAATTTAATGACTCCATGATAGAATCCACAAAATGTCGCACCGCTACCCTGAAACTGGCATTGGCGCCAATCATTGTCAGATAGTGATCTCCTCTTTCAACGCTTTCCTTTGTAATCGGTGTAACCTTTGAACCGCCGCCCGGCACCAGGAGATCCCTGCCGTTTTCACCATCCGTATGAATATGGGTGGATAACAGCTGATGGCCATTATTATCAGCGGTTAAAATTGCCGCCCCTGCACCGTCACCCCACAGGATACAGGTTGTCCGGTCTTTCCAGTTAACCACCCTTGACATTACCTCAGCGCCGATCACAAGTGCGTTTTTTGCTGAACCCGCATGTATGAACTGTGATGCGGTATGCATTGCATATATAAAACCTGAACAGGCTGCGGTAATATCGAAATTAACCGCATTTTTAGCATTGAGTTTGGCCTGGAGCCAGTTGGATGCAGACGGACAGTTTGTATCAGGGGTAATGGTACCCAGAATAATAAGATCAATATCATCAGGCGAAAGACCAGCCATATCAAGGGCATTTTTTGATGCCTCAAGGGCGAGATCTGAGGTTGCCACATCCTGTTCGGCAATCCTTCTTTCCCTGATCCCGGTGCGCTGTGTTATCCATTCATCAGAGGTGTCAAGCCCCATATTTTTGATGCCATCATTTGTAAGTCTTTTTGGAGGGACATATGATCCTGTACCGAGTATTCTGATCTTCTTCATTTGTTAATAACATTACCTCCTGAATTTCTTACTGGTTAGAATCTCCGAGTGTAAATAATACACATTAAAAGTCAAGAAACTTTCTTATTATTTCATCCTTATTTTAGCAACAGATTCAACATGATAGGTGTGTGGAAACATATCAACCGGCTGCACTTCAAGCACCTCGTATTTCTCTTTCATATCACAGAGATCCCTTGCCAGTGTTGCAGGGTTGCATGATACATAAACTACCTTTTCCACCCCTATTTCCATGATGGTTTTCATGATATCCTTATGTATGCCGGTTCTGGGCGGGTCAACAATAATAAGATCAGGCTTATACGATATACTACCGATGGTTTCCCTGATATCTCCCAGGATAAACCCGCAGTTTGGTATATTATTGATCCCGCAGTTCAGGTTAGCATCGTTTACAGCGCTTTCTGAAATCTCCATACCCAGCACCTCACCGGCATATCCTGAAAGATAAATCGAGATGGTCCCTGTACCGCAGAACAGGTCAAGCACTTTTTCAGATCCGGTCAGACCGGCATATTCAAG
Source organism: uncultured Desulfatiglans sp. (assembly GCA_964610475.1). Taxonomy (GTDB): domain Bacteria; phylum Desulfobacterota; class DSM-4660; order Desulfatiglandales; family HGW-15; genus JAAZBV01. The sequence continues at coordinate 947 of CAZSZQ010000002.1, read as the reverse complement.
GACCAGGTTGTAGAGCTTTTCAGCGCCTTTTGTATTGGTCTGGAAAAATGAATTGGGTGATACCCTGAATGTGTAAGGGCCTATCATTTCATTGATATAACCTTCCCCTGTTACGATTATCTCCTGTTCCCCTACAGCCGTTGCTGCCCTTCTGCTGCTTATGTTATTCACTATGGTTTTAATATTTGAAAATTTTTCATGCAGGATATTCGCAAGGGCCTTTATATGATAAGAGTCACTGACTGAAGTAACAATGTTTACCATCCACTGGTCAAAGGTATTTGAATATCTGAGGGTAAGAAAACGCCAGAACCCTTCATGGGTCTTCAGATTGTAAACCGGCAGTCCTGCCTTTTTTACATACGCCTTTACTTCCTGTAAGATATCATTACCAGTCAGATTCTGAAGAAGACAGGCATCAATATCTATCACCCTGTTAAAGGTGCCGGGCACATGCAGCCCTAGTGCAAAATCCTCACCTGTGACCCCTTTATAATAATCTTCAGGTAATACCCACTTTTTGTCTGAAAATGAAAACTCCATCTTGTTACGATAGCCATATATATCCTCAGAAGGAATAACATCATGGACAAAAACACCCTCCATGCCCCCTAACCTATTTATAGAATCTACTACATGTTCCTTTTTATATTTAATCTGGCTCAAATAGAGCATATGCTGATACTGGCACCCGCCGCAGTATTCATAATAGGGGCATGGGGCCTTGATCCTGTCAGAAGAAGGTGTAAGCATCTCAGAGATAACAGCAGTTGCATAGCCTTTTTTCTTTTTTTTTATCCGGGCAATTACCCTGTCACCCGTTATTGCGCGGCTGATAAAGACAACAAAACCCTCTATCCTGGCAATGCCCTCACCTCCAAAGGCCAGACTGTCAACATATAATTCAACTAAATCTTCCTTTTTTAATATCATTATTTATTCCGATT
>CAZSZQ010000001.1:23939-67267 GCA_964610475.1 uncultured Desulfatiglans sp. | reverse complement strand
TGCTGACCAGCACCGGTTTCAGCTATTACACGGCTCTTACCCATCCTTTTTACTAAGAGCCCCTGACCCATAACATTATTTACCTTATGTGCGCCAGTGTGGTTAAGGTCTTCCCTTTTGATGTAAATCCTTGCACCTCCAAAATGTCTGGTCAGGTTTTCCGCATAGGTAAGAGGTGTTGGTCTGCATGAATAGTTGGACATTATGGCGATATATTCTTCCCAGAACCTCGGGTCATTTTTTGCCTCTTCAAATGCCTTTACAAGCTGTTCAAAGGTTGAAACCAGTATTTCAGGTATATAGGCACCGCCGAACCTGCCATAGTATTTAGTTCTGATCATTTAAAAGCTCCTTAAAAAATATATATCCAGAAGTCAGGAGTCAGAAGAGACGAGAGAAGATGTAAAAGCATCTAGTAACTTTCTTGTTTCTTATTGCTTCTGACTCCTGAATTCTGACTTCTGTCTCCTTGAGCTGTTTATTTCCTCAAACAGTTCCTTCATAAGCCTGTGATCTTTTTTACCAGGACTTTTCTCAATCCCGCTGTTTATATCAATCCCGTATGGTCTGACTTTTATGATGGCCTCTTTTATGTTTGAAGGTGTAAGCCCGCCTGCAAGGATTACAGGAATACCGAGTGTGTTTATTTCAACTGCCTTGTCCCAGTTAAAAGTCTTTCCTGTACCGCCGGAAATTCTATCAGAATAGGTATCCAGGAGAAGCGCGCTTACTTTTCTCCTGTATATCTGTAATTGTGATGTGTCAGTATCATCTTTTACCCTCACGGCCTTGATTATCCCGGGCATAAGGCTTTCACATCTTTCAGGGGTCTCATCTCCGTGGAGCTGGATACAATCGAGCCCGCAAAATTTTGTAATATCGTTAATTACATCTATATCTTCGTTAACAAATACACCTACACTTTTAATCAAGGGTGGTAGTCTTCTTATAATTTCAGCCGCTGTAACCGGTTCTATTTTCCTGGGGCTCGCAGGTGCAAATATAAAACCAAGTGCATCCGCACCAAGGCTCGCAGCCATAGCAGCATCATCATAATTTGTTATGCCGCATATCTTAATCTTAACCATTATTTGCCCGATTTCCCTTTTCTATTTTCTAATTCCCGATCTCTCTTTCCTGTTTATTCTCTCTGCCTGCCTCAACAAGTTCCCTGACCTTCCCCTCGATATCCCTGTCTGACATTAATGCAGAACCAACAAGAACCGCATTTATTCCTTTACCTTTAAGGCCATTAATATCTTCACCACAGGCAATGCCGCTTTCACTTACAAGTATACATGATTCAGGCACATATGCCGCCAGTTCGCCTGTTACGCTGATATCCACATGAAATGTGTCAAGGTCGCGGTTATTTATACCAATAATATCTGCCCCGCATTTGAGCACAATATCAAGGTCATTTCTGTCATGTATCTCTGTAAGGACGGCCAGTCCGAGTTCTCCGGCTAATTGCATAAGATCTCTGAGCTTATTTTCTGTAAGTATCCGCGCTATTAAAAGGATGGCGTCCGCCCCATAAATCTGAGCCTCTCTCACCTGTATTTCATCAATTATAAAATCCTTCCTTAATATGGGCAGGGATACCTCCCTTTTTACATTGGGAAGATTTTTTATCTCGCCATTAAAAAAACACCGGTCTGTCAGGAACGATATTGCAGCTGCCCCTTCCTTTTCATATAAAAGGGCAATCTCCACTGGGTCACACTCATCATGTATTGTGCCTGCTGAAGGTGATGCAAACTTGATTTCAGAAATAAGATTAATCCTTCCCTGAGCCGATATGGCTTTTTTAAAATCCCTTAAAGGTGGTATCTCATAGACAATGTCAGGGAAACCCTCATTTTTCAGCAGGGCTACTTCTTTGTGTTTCTGTTCTATTATTTCCCTCAGTTTCTTGTGCATGGGTGTTGCCTTATATAAAAATAACGAATATTACTTCTTTTCAGTTTTAATAATATTTTAAATCAAATTAAACTGGCACAAGGCGCAGGGTAAACCGATCAGGATAGACTATTTGTAAACCTGATCAACTCCGCCAGTTTTTCCTTTGCCCTGCCCGAGTCTATTATTTCTTCCGCGAGCCTGACACCCTCTTTAAAATTATCTGCATAACCCGCAGCAACAAATGCCGCTGAGGCATTGATAAGGACTATGTCCCTTTTTGGGCCATATTTCCCGTCAAGGATGTCTTTAATTATTCGTGCATTCTGTCCCGCATCATCACCTTCAATATCCCTTATCCCCGCCCTTGACAGTCCAAAATCTTCAGGTGTTATTTCAAATGTATTTACCTTTCCATCTTTAACATGGGATATCTTTGTAAACCCGCTTATGCTTATCTCATCCATATTGCCCTCCCCGCAGACAACAAAGGCCTCTCTGGTGTTAAGCTTATTAAGTACCATGGCAATCTTTTCAGTCAGGCTCATATGATAGACGCCAAGCAGAAGCACTGTTGCCCCTGCAGGGTTTGTAAGGGGACCAAGCAGGTTAAAAACACTTCTTATACCGATCTCCTTTCTGGGGCCGGCTGCATATTTCATGGCGCCATGAAACAGAGGCGCGAACAGAAATCCTATGCCTTTTTCATTTATGCATCTCTCAACATCCGCACTTTTTAGATTCAGGTTCACACCCAGTTTTTCCAGCACATCGGCAGCGCCGCATTTACTTGATACAGACCGGTTTCCATGCTTGGCAACAGTAATTCCTGCCCCGGCGGTTACAAAGGCTGCAGCTGTTGACACATTAAATGTCTTTGCACCGTCACCCCCTGTCCCAACCACATCAAGTATCAGGCCGTCCTCAGCCTTGTGAGAAGAAACAGTAATCTTTGTGGCCTTTTTTCTCATAACCCTTGCCGCACCTGTTATCTCATCAACCGTCTCGCCTTTAAGTCTGAGGGCTGTGATAAAAGAGCCGATCTGGGCCGGGGTTGCCTCTCCGGACATGATTTCATCCATGGCTCTTTCCATTTCCTGTTCAGACAGATCAATACCATCCACCAGCTTGCCAATATATTCGCGTATCATCATTCATTTTCTCCAAGGTTAAGGAAGTTTCTCAACAGGGATGCTCCTGAGAGTGTAAGGATAGATTCAGGATGAAACTGTACCCCATGTACCGGGAGATCCCTGTGCCTCAGGCCCATTATTTCACCCTCCTTTGTCCATGCAGTTATTTCAAGGCAGTCTGGCAGGGTCTCTCTTTCAACAATAAGTGAATGGTATCTCACGGCCTCAAAGGGATTTGGCAGCCCTTTAAATATACCCTTCCCGTCGTGTGAGATCATGGATGTTTTGCCATGCATGATCCTGTCCGCCCTTTTTACAACACCGCCATATGCCTCACCTATAGCCTGATGGCCCAGACATACCCCGAGGGTATGGATATTATTTCCAAATTCTCTGATGGCGTTTATTGAGATGCCTGCCCTGGCAGGGGTACAGGGCCCGGGAGAGATCATTAACCTGTCAGGAGAAAGTGCGTGTATACCTGGAATATCTATCTCATCATTCCTGTATACCCTTACCTCCTGCCCCATTGGTTCAATAAGCTGTACAAGATTATATGTAAAGCTGTCGTAGTTATCTATGAGGATGATCATGAATCCTTTACCCTTTCTATGGCATTAAATGTGGCGCTTGCCTTTCTTATTGTTTCCTTATATTCCTCTTCAGGGTCAGAATCCGCTACGATCCCTGCCCCTGCCTGAATAGTCAGCCTGTTATTGGTAATCGTAATTGTCCTTATTGTGATACAGAAATCCATGTTGCCATTAAACCCGAAATAGCCGACTGCACCTGCATAAGAGCCTCTTTGTCCGGGTTCAAGCTCGCTTATTATCTCCATTGCCCTGATCTTTGGTGCCCCGCTGACCGTACCCGCAGGAAATGAGGATATAAACAGGTCAAAGCAATCTTTGCCGTTTTTCAGGATGCCCTCCACATGAGAAACAATATGCATAACATGGGAGTATCTTTCTATCTCCATCAGCCTGGGTACATGAACTGTTCCGGGCGCAGCAACCTTCCCGGCATCATTTCTTCCAAGATCCACGAGCATGATATGTTCGGCCCTTTCCTTGGGGTCTGAAATAAGCTCTTTTTCAAGGGCCATATCTTCTTCATCTGTGGCGCCACGGGGCCTTGTCCCGGCAATAGGCCTGAGCTCAATCCTGCCGTCAGTAAGCCTGACAAGTATTTCAGGAGATGCGCCTATAAATCTGACATCACCAAAGTTCAGATAAAACATGTATGGCGAAGGGTTTACGCTCCTGAGCTGACGGTAGATTTGAAAATCCTGGCCATGTACCTCTCCTGTAAACTGCTGGGAGATAACCACCTGAATGACATCTCCTGCCGCAATATATTCCTTTGATTTTCTTACCGCCTCCTCAAATTCTTCTTTTTTGTAGTTTGATTTGAGTTCAGAGATTGTTACGCCTGCATCAGTATCACAGACTGGTTTTTTAAGTTCCTCAATGGTTTTATCGACCTCATGACATGCCCTCGTGTAACACTCTCTGATATCACACCCCTCTTCCAGGTATGCAAATGATATGACCTTCATCATATGGGTAAGGTGGTCAAACACGATCAGGTTCTGGCTGGCAGTAAAGATTGATTCAGGGATGTCGCTGTCCAGCGGTCCTATGGCAGGCAGACGTTCCCATTTTCGTATAAGGTCATAATTAACATACCCCACAAGCCCTCCCTGAAAAGGGGGAAAATCAGGGGCTATAACCGGTGTATATCTGCGGCTAATATTTTTCAGGATATCAAATGGATTTTTTACATCTCTTATGACCTCTCTTTCTCCGTTCTTAAATATCTCCACATCATTATCCCGTGAAAGTATGCTGATAAGGGGTTTATAACCGATAAAACTGTACCTGCCCCATCTGCTGCCACCGTCAGCACTCTCGAGCAGATAGGAAAAGGAGTTGTCCCTGAGTTTAAGATAGGTAGATACCGGTGTTTCTATGTCTGCAAGCAGTTCCTGGTATACCGGTATCAGATTGCCATGTCTCGTCATCTCTTGAAAATCACTGAATGAAGGTTTCTTTTTCAATTGCTGCTCCTGAAATTAAAAAAGCCGTGAGTAAAAAACCCACGGCCTGTAATATTTTAACCGCGGGCCTTAAGGTAATGCCCCCGGTTATTAAAAAAGTTTATACTGGCAGGCACCCCTTCCTGTTTGAGGTACACCACCACCAGTTATTGTTCATGATATTAAAGAGTTCTTCGCACATAAGTGCGTAAGATATTAGGCATGGAAATATTTGTCAAGAATATTTTTGTCTTGACATTAAAAAGCAGCTTCCAATATAATTTCTCTATCGTTTATTAATATTTCAATATAGGTTGATGAAATTATGAAACAAATACAGGCATGGCAGGTTTTCTTTTTTTACGGCACAAGAGGTCTGCCCATGGTTTGATGTTTCTGTTTACTGTTAAAAAGGCCGTGGGTACAAAAACTCACGGCCTTTTTATTTTCACGAATGGAAAACCTTATGAATATAGTACTTATCGGTTACCGCTGCTGCGGAAAGAGCTCTACTGGGAAAAGAATAGCTGAAAAACTGGGCAGGGGCTTTATTGATACAGATCTCCTTATTGTGAAGAGGGCAGGGTGCAATATTGATGAAATGGTCTCAATGCACGGATGGAAATATTTTCGGGAAATTGAAAAGGCGGTGATTAAAGAGGTTTCATCAGGGGATAATCTGGTTATTGCAACAGGGGGCGGTGCGGTTACTGATGCTGTTAACATTGAAAACCTCAGGGCAAATGGCTTTATTGTCTGGCTTAATGCAGATGCGGATATAATAAAAAACAGGATGAATGGGGATGCATCATCAGCAGAAAACAGGCCTTCATTAACAGGCAGAGACCCTTCTGATGAAATAAAAAAGGTGCTTGAGCAGAGGGAAGAGCTTTACAGGAATGCAAGCGATCTGGAGATTGATACCGGTAAAATAAATATAAATGATACAGCCGATATGATAATTGACAAGGCGGAAAAGCTGGTAAAGAAGAGGGAACAGAAAAGGGAAATTAGGAAGTAGGTAAGAGTAAAGAGGAGTCAGAAGACAGGAGAAAAAATGGCGGGAAATTCTTTTGGCGAGGTATTCAGGATAATGACATTCGGTGAGTCGCACGGTAAAGGTATTGGTGTAGTTGTAGACGGATGCCCTCCGCGCATAGCATTAAAACAGGAAGACTTTGAACTTGAGATGTCAAGGAGAAGGCCCGGAGGAAGTGAGTTTGATACACCAAGGAGGGAAGAGGACGAGGTTGAGATCCTCTCAGGTCTCTTTGAAGAGGTCACAACAGGCGCACCGATTGCACTTTTTATTAAGAACAGGGATGCAAATAGCATGTCATACGATCAGGTAAAAAATCTCTTCAGGCCGGGTCATGGGGATTATACATATTTCAAGAAATATGGCCATTATGATTACAGGGGGGCAGGAAGATACTCGGCAAGAGAGACAGCGGCCAGGGTCGCAGCAGGGGTGATTGCCGGTAAGATCACGGCAAATGCAGGGATAGCGGTAAGGGCATATACAATAGAGTTGGGAGGAATAGCTGTAGAATCAAAAGATCTTTCAGTGATAGGTGATAATCCCCTGTGCTGCCCTGACATGAAAAGGTATAATGAGATGTCGGATGCCCTTTCAAAGGCAAAGGCAAACAATGATTCCCTTGGCGGTATTGTTGAGGTGCTTGTAAAAGGGTGCCCGCCTGGTCTGGGTGAGCCTGTATTTGATAAATTAAGCGCTGACCTTGCAAAGGCTGTAATCTCAATCGGGGCGGTCAAGGGTTTTGAAATCGGGGCAGGATTTGAGGCTGCAAGGCTTAAGGGGTCTCAAAACAATGACAGCCTGACTCCCGATGGTTTTCGAACCAACAATGCAGGCGGCATACTGGCAGGGATATCAAACGGAGATGAGATAATATTAAGGGCCGCAGTAAAGCCAATACCTTCAATAGGCATAGAGCAGGGTACTATTGATAAAGATGGTTGTCCGGCAATGATAAAGGCGTCCGGCAGGTTTGATGTTACTGCCATACCAAGGATTATTCCTGTTTTGGAGGCAATGGTAAAGATAACACTTGCTGACCATTATCTCCGCAGTCTTATCAACGAGAATTATAGGAAATAACAGAGGATGTACCGTGGAGGGTGTGAAAGACAATTTGAAAAAAAATAAAAAATATAACCCATTATGCGCCGGTTATCTTGGGCCTGAGGCAACATTCTCTCACGAGGCAGCGACCATGCTTTTCAGCGGCAATACGGTTCTTAAAGGCGCGGATACTATTGAAGATGTATTTTTAATGGTTGTAAACGGAAAGTGTGAGCAGGGTATTGTACCCATAGAAAATTCCTGTGAAGGGACTGTAAACATTACACAGGATCTCTTTAATAAATATGATGTCAATATATGTGCGGAATTCTATTTAAGGATCAGGCAGAACCTTTTAAGCACAGAGAAAAATATAAATGTTATCCGGAGGGTTTACTCTCATCCGCAGGCAATTGCCCAGTGCAGGTCATGGCTGAGAGAAAATATGCCGGGTATAGAGCTTTATGAGATCTCCAGTACCGCACTTGCTGCAAAAAAGGCAAAGGCAGAGCCAAATACAGGTGCAATTGGAGGCAGTTTTGCTGCTGAAAGATATGGGCTTGATATCCTTTGTGAAGAAATTGAGGATGATAAAACTAATGTTACAAGGTTTTTTGTGATAGGTAATCATAACACGATACCAACCGGGGAGGATAAGACATCTATAATATTTTTTCTTAAGGACAGGCCTGGCACCCTTTATAAATGTCTCTCTGTGCTTGCTGAAAGGGAGGTTAACATGACAAGGATTGAGTCAAGGCCTGCAAAGACCAAAAAATGGGAGTACCTCTTTTTTGTGGATATGGAAGGGCACAGGGAGGATAAAAAAATAGATGACGCCCTCAGGGAGATGAAAAATCATTGTGTTTTCCTGAAAATACTGGGCTCCTATCCCAGTATTGCAAAAGGTTAAATGGTTAAAATATGAAAAATCTAAAACTTACTACATTAAAGGGAAAGGATCAGGCAAGGACCCTCATCAAGGTTAAGAATATCACGATCGGGGAAGGGTTCACTGTTATTGCAGGCCCATGCACCATTGAGAGTGAGGAGCAAGCAGTTGAGACAGCAATCAAGGTAAAGGAGGCAGGTGCTGATATACTGAGGGGCGGGGCATTTAAGCCCAGGACATCTCCATATGCATTCCAGGGTCTGGGTATAAAGGGCCTCCAGATACTTGAAAAGGCCGGGAAAGAATCAGGGCTTCCGGTTGTAACAGAGGTACTTGATCCGCGCGATGTATCTTGGGTGTGCGAGTATGCGGATATACTCCAGGTAGGCACAAGGAACATGCAGAACTTTTCACTCCTGAAAGAGGTTGGAAAGGCCGGTAAACCGGTTCTCTTGAAAAGAGGAATGTTTTCTACCCTAAGCGAATGGCTTAGTTGTGCTGAATATGTGCTTGCAGAGGGAAACTCGAATGTAATCTTATGCGAAAGGGGTATAAGGACATTTGAATCATATACAAGAAATACCCTTGACCTTGCGATTGTTCCTTCCATAAAGGAGGTGTCACACCTGCCTGTTATTGTGGACCCTTCCCATGGCACAGGGAGGTTAAGCCTTGTGGAGCGAATGTGTATGGCATCGGTTGCTGCCGGCGCAGATGGCATAATGGTTGAGGTGCACCGCAACCCTGCCGAGGCACTCTGTGACGGTGATCAGAGCCTCTCGCCTCCAATGTTTATGAGTATGATGAAGAAGGTCAGAAAATTACAGGATTGTATGGTAAAAATAAACACCCTGGATTGAGGGAAAGGGTATAAGAAACCTGAATAAAGGGGCAGATGATGGAACTAAAAGATATAAGAAAAAAGATAGATCTTCTTGACTCAAGGATATTGAGGATACTCAATTACCGCATGGAGCTGGCATTAATGGCAAAAAAATTAAAGACCAGCATTGAAGATAAAGAAAGGGAAAAGGAGATTATAGAAAGGATCAGGTTGAATTCAACAGGTCTTATAAATTCCGAGTTTGTTGAAAAGGTTTATACAGAGATAATAAAGGAAAGCAAGGCCCTGCAACAGAGGGATTTCAGGCTGATAGGGTTTCAGGGCGAGCACGGGGCTTATGGCGAGGTGGCCTTAAGGGCATGGAACAGCGAATGGGTTTCTGTGCCCTGTACAGATTATTCAGCGGTTTTTGAAGGTGTAAAAAGTGGGCTGTTTGATTATGGCATAGTTGCTGTTGAAAATACGCTTGGCGGTGTTATGGGAGAGGTTAATGAACTCCTGGTAAATACAGGCCTGTATGTTGTAGGAGCCGTTGAATTACCTGTTTATCTGTGCCTTCTTGCCCTTCAGGGAACGGATCACCGCGATATAAGAACAGTCTATTCTAATTCACAGGCGCTCGGGCAATGCCGTAATTTTCTGTCAAGGAACCACCTTGAGCCAGTCCAGTATAATGATTCTGCAGGGGCAGCCAAGATGCTTGCAGAGGATACCCCGAAATCATCGGCTGTTATTGCAAGCAGGCTGGCTGCTGATATATATGATCTTGAGATCATTAAAGAGGATATAGATGACTTTGAAAGAAACATGACAAGATTTCTTATCCTTTCAAACAGTGAAAACCAGGGAGAGGGTGACAAGTGCTCCATACTTTTTTCAACTGCACATCGCGCAGGGACCCTTTTTAATGTCCTGGAGATATTTGCAAAACATGGCATCAACCTGACCCGTATCGGCTCGATCCAGAGCGGTGCCGGCAATTACACCTTTTTTCTTGATTTTATAGGTTCAAACAAAGATGAAAAGGTTATTACTGCAATGGATCAGATTAAAGGGGTTACAACAAATCTGAGGTTTATGGGTTGTTACAAAGAGATCCGGGTCGATCAGAATAATTAAAGGATTATATACTTTGCTTTGTATACCTGTAATAGCAAAAGATACAAGAGCTGCACTGGAAAAGATATCCAGAGCCCAGGCTCATGCGGAGATAATTGAAATCAGGCTTGATCTTATGGAATCCTTTGACATGCATGAGATCATTAACTTTTCTGAAAAGCCGGTTATTGTTACATATCGTTCTGAGCAGGAGGGCGGAGCAGGAGATGCGAGGCCGGAGGCTGTTGCTGATTATCTTACAGATGCTGCCCGTGAAGGGGCAGGGCTTATTGATGTTGAATTGCGCATGCCTCTGGAACACAGGGAAAGGATAATCAAAAACAGGGGAAACAGCAGAATAATTATATCAACCCATATCATGGACGCCACTCCATCAATGGATGACCTGTCTGAACTTATGGATAAAAGTGTTCTGGCGGGCGGTGATATTATCAAGATTGTTACAATGGCCAACAGCATGGATGACAACCTCAGGATGCTTGAGCTGGTTTCTCTGGCAGTTAAAAAGGGAATCAAAATAATAGCATTCTGCATGGGGTCTCCCGGGCGTATGAGCAGGGTGTTCAGCCCTCTGATTGGAGGGTATTTAACCTTTGCCTCTCTTGAAGAAGGAGAAGAATCTGCTGCAGGCCAGATCCCGGTTCAAGAGATGAGAAAGTTACTGGACTATTTTAAAGTTTGAGCACAATGATCAATCAATATACAGAGTTATATGGGGTTATAGGAAACCCGGTCAGGCATTCCCTTGGGCCACTAATGCATAATGCCGCCTTTTCTCATATAGGTATAAATGCTGTTTATCTTGCATTTGAATCCTCTGATATTAAAGGGGCAATAAGCGGTATGCGCAGCTTGGGCATAAAGGGCATGAGTGTCACAATACCATACAAATCGACAATCATACCGCTTCTGGATGAGATAGATCCGCTGGCAAAAGAGATTGGGGCTGTTAATACTGTGGTTAATAAAAATAACAGGTTGATCGGATATAATACCGATGCATCAGGAGGATTAAAGGCCCTGGAGGAAGCCGTCTCTGTAAATGGAAAGACATGTATCATTGTAGGTGCGGGAGGAGCGGCCAGGGCAATAGGATTTATACTGAAAAAAAACAATGTAAGCCTCTTAATCGCCAACAGGTCGGTTGAGATGGGCAGGGAACTATGCGGGTCTCTTGATGCAAGGTTCATAAAGGCGGAGCAGCTTTCCGATGTAAAGGCTGATATCCTTATTAATACCACTCCTGTGGGCATGTCGCCTGACATTGGTAGTTGCCCTGTCCCGGAAAACGCCTTAAAACCAGGTATGACAGTAATGGACATCATATATAACCCGAAAACAACCAGGCTTCTCCGCCTTGCTGCAAGCAGGGGGTGCAGGGTAGTCGAAGGGATTAGCATGTTTATTTATCAGGGTTCGGAACAGTTCAGGTTGTGGACTGGTCAGGAGCCGCCTGTGGATGTCATGATAAAAGTGGTTGAAGAATATCTTTATAAAATATGAAAATTATAAAACAAAAAAATAATCTTAACAGCACAGTGAGTATCCCCGGATCAAAAAGCCTTAACCACAGAGCGCTTATTACAGCCTCTCTTGCAGACGGGAAAAGCATTCTCAGATCTTTTCTCCCATGTGAGGACACCCTTTATACAGCAAGCGCACTTCAAAAGTTAGGCATAAATATAGATGTCACCGGTAATATTGCTATCGTGCATGGTAATGGTGGGCGATTCCACAAGTCGAACATTAAACAGGAGATAGACCTTGGTAATTCAGGTACATCATACAGGCTGCTTCTGTCAATAGCATCCCTTGCTAATGGAGAGTATCTCTTTACCGGAAGTGAAAGGATGAAGGAAAGACCGGTGGCGTATCTTGTAAATGCGCTTAGGTCCCTTGGCGTTGATGCTGGTTATCTGGAAAAGGATGGTTATCCGCCGATTTTGATAAGCGCGTCGGGGATAAAAGGCGGCAGGGTAAAGGTTCCAGGGGATATCAGCAGTCAATACATCTCATCCCTTCTTCTTTCAGGGCCATATGCCGATTCTGATGTGACAATAGAGATTGATGGAGAACTGGTTTCAAAACCTTATATTGATCTTACACTTGATGTTATGGATGCCTTTGGGGTGAGTGTAGAACATAAAGATTATCATGTATTTCATGTGCCTGCCGGACAATTATACAGGGCAAGAGAATTTGTGATAGAGGGTGATGCATCCTCTGCCTCATATTTCTGGGGTGCCGCAGCCATAACAGGGAGCAGGGTTAAAACAGAGAATATACATCCGTTTCAAACACGGCAGGGAGATATCGGGCTTTTAAAAATCCTGGAGCAAATGGGGTGCAGCGTAATCCGCAAAGATAATTCTGTAACAGTGAGTGGAGGGCATTTAAGTGCAATAAATATAGATATGGGCGCTATGCCTGACATGGTTCCCACCCTTGCGGTTGTAGCCCTTTTTACAGAAGGAAAAACCGAGATAGTTAATGTCCCGCACCTCAGACACAAGGAAAGTGACAGGATAGCTCATACTGCAAATGAAATTAGGCGAATGGGCGGCAGGGTTGAAGAAAAGGCGGATGGCCTTATTATTTATGGTGGAGAAAAACTCCATGGTGCAGAGATAGACCCCCATAATGACCATCGTCTGGCCATGAGTTTTGCTATGGCTGGCCTGAAGATTCCGGATGTTATGATTAAGAACGAAGGGTGTGTTAAAAAGTCATTTCCGGAATTCTGGGGATTGTGGGAAGTATTATAAAATTGTGATCAGATGACCTTGAAATATTTTAGCCCGGTTCCAATAAAATAGATGGCGAAGATAAATAATACAACCCCTAAACCTTTTATCAGATAAAGATAAAACATACTGTTTAAAACATGCCTTGATTTACCAGTGATTGCTGCAATAACCACCTTTGAACCAATCAGGACAGAGTAAAATACTACAAGAAAAAACACCGCAAAAGAAAGGCTTTCATTATATGCCTTAATTATTGTTGGTGCGCCTATTGTAAACCAGAATACATATGGACTTGGGTTAAGAAGGTTGGCAATTATTCCCTTTTTGATGACACTGGCCTGATCTACTGCATCCCGGTTAATGCCTTTGAAAAAAAGGCTTTCAAACGCAAGATATATAAGAAATATACTCCCTCCAAAGGCAATTGTGCCGAGCAGATAATCAATATTTGCGATCCTTGACATAACAAGGATGGTCACAACTATTATTGGCAGGTCGGTAATAAGCGGGGATGCCGCAACCTTGATTCCCTCTTTTGTTCCGTGTTTCAGGGTTTCAGATATTACGAGTGTCAGTAATGGGCCCGGGATAAGTCCGCTCAGGCCCAGAAGAAAAGCAGAGGAGATATATGTAAGGCTATCTGCCATCTCCTATGCTGAGCCATAACTGTGGAGCCCTGAAAGAAGCAGGTTTACACCCAGGTATGTAAAGATAACACAGCAGAAACCAACCATAGAAAATACAGCGAGCCTTTTACCGCGCCAGCCTGAAATCAGGCGTGAATGCAGCATGGCAGCATATACAAACCAGGTTATAAGCGACCATGTCTCCTTTGGGTCCCAGCTCCAGTAGGTGCCCCATGCAGAGTTTGCCCATACTGCTCCGGTGATAATCCCCAGCGTGAGCATGATGAAACCTATTATAACCATCTGGTAACTGAGCTCTTCAAGCACTTCGAGATCAGGGAAAAGTCTGGGAAGGACATTCCCGGATGTTTTGGTTATCCTGTCTTTCAGTAAGTACATTATACTTAATGCAAATGAAATGGCAAAGGCAGCATAGCCGAAAAAGCAGGTCAAAACATGGGCAATAAGCCAGTTGCTTTTAAGTGCAGGAAGAAGTGGCTCTATCTCGCTGTTTGAAAAGGATGAATAGGCCATGATGAGAAAGGCGATCGTTGTGGCAAATACGCCTATGCTTTTGTTTCCTATCCGCCATTCGATAATGAGGTATAGAAGAATGACTGTCCATGAAAAAAAGACAAGAGACTCATACATATTGGATAGCGGTGCCCTGCCTATACCCATCTGGTATGATTCTGTCCATCTGAATAAAATGCCTGCGGTGTGGCCAGCAAAGCCTGAGCATGTAATAATTGTGGCTATCTTCCCGAAAATATTCTTCTTAACAATCATTAGAAGAAGGTAGGCCAGAAAGGCGAAAAAATATATAAATGTAATATAGTTAAATATCAAGCCGTTCATCATATCTTATTCTTCCTGTTTAATTTTAAATTCAACTGATAGGTTATTCTGTCAAGCTCCCTGTCCAGGCCAACAGGGTTTTTATTTGCTGTGCCTGCTATATATAATGAGGTCATGTCACCGGATTCATCTATCTTTATCCATATATTTCTGAAAAAGGTAAAAAAGGTTATGATGAGCCCAATCACAATTATAAAAAAACCGGCATAAATAAGAGGTATCCCAGGGTCTTTGTTGACCTGTAATCCTGTATAGTAAGCAGATTCAACCCCATCCAGGGAAAAGGTATATGGCTCAATAATAGAAGGATTAAACTTTGGGAACTGGTCAAACTCGTTGGAGAAACGCTGCCTTATATCTGCATAATTTTTAAAGAGCCAGATCTCAGCCTCATCACCAGTCACCGGTTTGACATGAACCTTTATTGCCGGACCCATCTTCATAAAATCGTCCCTTATATCCTCAAGAGTAATCTCTCCGCCATTATTCGGCAAAGGGCTTGGTTTACCTTGTTCAATTTTCAATTTTGTCAGCTCTTCATAACCTTTTTGATGAACAGTTATAAATGCCTCATCACCAGGCACAGAGCCGTAACTTGACTGGTAAAAGGTAATACCCATATAGGTTAGCGGGTGATTAACCAGGAGGTGACCCTGCTTTACAGTATTTCCTTCAACAGAAAACCTGATATCGCTTTTATATTCCTTTGGCTGGCCATTATCATAAAAATCGACCGAGAATTTATCACAGCTTACAGTAAACCCAAGGTCTATATGATTATGGCTGTTAACTCCTATCGGGGTTATATAATCAATTGATTCTCCCTCAAGGATATTTATGTATCCCTTAAACCCGAATAAAGAGCCGATAATTGCTCCCGCTAATATGAGTAGCACACTGAAATGAACAAGATATACCCCAAACAAGGAATAGCGGCCTTTATCCCCGTAAAAGTATGCCTTACCTTCTGTATCCTTTTCCGCGATTCTGGAGTATTTTCTGCTGATAATCTCTCTTAGCACAGGTGCGGCATCATTTTTATTTAGTCTGCTTTCTATAATCCTGTCAGGATGGATATCCTTAAAAATCTTCTCCCTGTCCGGAGATGGCAGCTTTTTAAACAACTTGATCGTTCCCGGGATTTTATTCATTGAGCAGGCTATCAGGTTAAGTGCAAGAATGAAGATAATCAGCTGAAACCAGACAGAATGATACATGTCATACAGGTGAAAAGATATGATGATTTTTTGTAAAGCAGGGCCGATGTTTTTAATAAACTCTTCCCCCGCCTCCCCCTGAGGGATAATTGTTCCGATAATTGATGTGGCTGCCAGTAAAACCAGGATAAAGATAGTAAGTTTTAATGAGCAGAGAAAATTCCAAATTTTATTTGTCCGTGTATCTTTCATTTTTTTAAGTTTAACCTGAAATTGTTCGATGTAGTATATTTTGATATATAACATGTATTTTTTATGACAGCAATTAACAAAAAAGGCATTTGACCATATGACTTGATTCATGATAAAAATTGCTGAACCATACTTAAGAGGGTAAAAATGCTTGATCTGAAATATATACGCAATAATATCGGTACAATAAAGGTAATGCTGAAAAACAGGAACAATGATCTTGATATTTCTGTTTTTGAATCAATTGACGCCGAAAGAAGAGAGATACTTGCAGAGCTCGAAAAATTACGTTTTAAACGGAATATGGTAAGTGACGATATTGCAGCCATGAAAAAAAAAGGCGAAGATGCAACGTCTCTCATTAATGATATGAAAGAAGTCTCAGCCAGTATCAAGGACCTGGAAATTAAAACAGGTGAGATTCAGGAAAAACTGGATCAGCTGATCATGATAATCCCGAACGTTCCCCATGAAACCGTACCCGCGGGCAGAGATGATAGTTCCAACCCTGTTGTCCGAACCTGGGGAAATATACGCAGACTCGATTTTGAGCCATTATCACACTGGGATATAGGCGAGAAACTTAATATCCTTGATTTTAACAGGGCTGTAAAACTCTCCGGTGCCAGATTTGCCCTGTACAGAGGCGCAGGGGCAAGGCTTGAAAGAGCCCTGATCAACTTTATGCTCGATATTCATACAAGAGAGCATGGTTATACAGAGATGCTGCCGCCTTTCATGGTAAACTCACAATGCATGACAGGTACAGGGCAGCTGCCTAAATTCAAAGAGGATCTGTTTAAAATAGAGGGTTGGGATCACTATCTGATTCCCACCGCGGAGGTCCCTGTTACCAACATACACAGAGAAGAGATACTTAAAGAAGAAGATTTACCCATTTATTACACTGCATATACACCATGTTTCAGGTCAGAGGCAGGTTCCTATGGGAAAGATACCAGGGGACTTATACGGAATCACCAGTTTAACAAGGTTGAACTGGTGAAGTTCTGCTGTCCGGAAGATTCCTATGATGAACTTGAGAAACTCACATTGAATGCCGAAGAGATACTTAAACGCCTGGAGCTTCCCTACAGGGTTATAACACTCTGTACCGGTGATTTGGGTTTTTCTGCTGCGAAGACATATGATCTTGAGGCCTGGCTTCCGGGGCAGCAGTTATACAGAGAGATCTCCTCATGCAGCAATTTTGAAGATTTTCAGGCAAGACGGGCAGGCATAAGATTTAAACGAAAAGGGACCAAAGGTACTGAGTTTGTTCATACCCTTAATGGTTCGGGTCTGGCTGTCGGAAGGACATTTGTCGCTATTCTGGAAAATTACCAGCAGAAAGACGGAAGCATTGTAATACCCGATGCATTAAGGCCTTATATGAGCGGGATAACAGAAATAAAGTAAAGGAAAAGGAGAAAAAAGATGTGCGGTATAGTCTGCTATGTAGGTAACAGTAAGGCCAAATCACTTCTTATCGAAGGACTTAAAAAACTCGAATACAGAGGCTATGATTCGTCAGGTATAGCAGTTCAGGATACAAATAAAATGGATTATTACCGTGCTATTGGGAAAATTTCTGAGCTTGAAAAGAAAATCAACGGCCTTGATATAAGCGGTAGAGCCGGGATTGCCCATACAAGGTGGGCAACCCATGGAGAGCCTTCTGAAAAAAATGCTCATCCCCACAGGGATATGAAAGAAAAGGTATTTGTCATACATAACGGGATAATAGAAAACTATCAGGTCTTAAAAAAAAGACTTGAAAAAAAAGGAATAATATTCAGAAGTGACACAGACACCGAAGTCCTTGCCCACCTGATAGCTGAAAATTTTAATGGCAATCTAAATGAAGCGGTTCGAAAGACGATATCACAGGTTGAAGGCACCTTCGGTATAGCGGTTTTACACAAGGATGTGCCTGGTCAGATAGTTGTTGCGCGGAGAGGAAGCCCGCTTATAATCGGTCTGGGTGAAGATGGAAACTTTGCCGCCTCGGATGTATCTGCAATGGTAAGGTATACAAAAAATGTCATTCACCTGAATGACAATGAACTCGCAACCATTACAAAGGATGATGTGTCCATATCTACCATTCAGGCAACCGCTATTAAAAGGGAGGCCGAGACAGT
The DNA here is from genome assembly GCA_964610475.1 of uncultured Desulfatiglans sp. Classification (GTDB taxonomy): domain Bacteria; phylum Desulfobacterota; class DSM-4660; order Desulfatiglandales; family HGW-15; genus JAAZBV01. The sequence continues at coordinate 49,469 of CAZSZQ010000001.1, read as the reverse complement.
AGAGTGGTCAGCAGAGGATGTTGAGCTGGACGGATTCCCACACTATATGCTCAAGGAGATATTCGAGCAGCCTGAGACCATAAAAAATGCCATGAGAGGCAGGCTCGAAAAGGGAGAGGGTGTGCCCAAACTGGGTGGGATCACCCCTGTCTGGGACAAGCTCAAGGAATGCAAACATATAGTAATAATTGCATGCGGAACATCCTATTATGCAGGATGTGTCGGCAGGTATGTTTTTGAAAAACTGACAGAAATAGATGTCCAGGTGGAGCTTGCATCTGAATTCCGCTACCGCAAGCTTAATTTTCCGCAAAATACATTTATAATACCCATGAGCCAGTCAGGTGAAACAGCAGATACACTTGCAGCAATGAGAGAGGCAAGGAGAAAAGGGGCACATCTCATTGGTATAGTCAATGTTGTAGACAGTTCTATTGCCCGTGAGACAGATGCAGGCGTATATAACCACGCCGGCCCTGAGATAGGTGTTGCGTCTACAAAGATATTTATTTCACAGTTAACCATCCTTACCCTTCTGGCCATACTGCTTGGACGGCACCAGAACCTCTCCCTTACAGACGGCGTTGAGGCAATCAGGGCTATGGAGGCCCTGCCGGACCAGGTACAGGCAATTCTTTCAAAGGCAAACCAGATAGAGGCCATTGCCGCAAAATATCATGACAAGAGTAACTGGCTCTTCCTGGGTAGAAATTATCAATACCCCATTGCCATGGAAGGCGCCCTGAAGCTGAAGGAGATATCATATATCCACGCCGAAGGGTATGCAGCAGGGGAGATGAAACATGGGCCTATTGCCCTTATTAATCCCCAGATGCCTACTGTTGCTATAGCGCCAAAGGACTCCATGTATGACAAGATGATCAGCAACATCCAGGAGATAAAGAGCAGAAGGGGTCCGATTATCGCTATTGGCACAGAAGGTGATACCGAATTAAAGGAAATGGCAGATGATTTTATTGAAATACCTGAGACCCTTGATTTCCTGTACCCCATTCTGACGGTGGTGCCATGTCAGCTTCTGGCATATTATTGTGCATTACTGCTGAAGAGGGATATTGATAAACCCAGAAACCTTGCAAAAAGTGTTACTGTCGAATAGAGAAGTGATTCTAATCTGATGGCAGCATCAGTAATCCCGGAAAGGAATGTTCTTGTTACAGGTATAGTTAAACTTGCGGCCAGGGCGTTCCTTACCTCCTTTTTTAAATTGAAGATAAAGGGGGTAGAGAATATTCCTGAAAAAGGTGCCTTTGTACTGCTTCCAAGGCACCAGCGGTGGGAAGATATCCCACTGGTTGCGGTATCAGTTAAAAGGCCTCTGTATTATATTGCAAAGCAGGAGCTGTTTGATAATTTCATATCAAAAGAATTTATTGCCATGCTTGGCGGTCTTCCTCTTGATAGAGACAGACCCGCGAGAAACAGGAAGACCTGTTCAAGGCTGATTCAAAAATTGTCTGAAGGGGAAGGTGTTGTGGTATTTCCTGAGGGCACATATTTTAAAAACCATATAGGGCCAGGGCATCCGGGCCTGATCAGATTTATTTATGAAAACATAAAGACCCTGTTTATCCCTGTTGGAATAAGTTACAGACAAGAAAAAATCAGGATAAATGTTCGGATCACTTTTGGTGCTGCTCTTAAAGGGAGTGATTTTTTAAATGATAAGGAATTATTCGACAGCATTATGAATCAGATTGTATTTTTATCGTGATAATAGAGTTAAAGAATTGAAACAGATGAGGATCTAGCCATGGTAAAAGATAAAAAAATATATGAAATAATAGATAAGTACCGGGATGAAATAATCGTATTCCAGTCAGACCTTACAAAAAGGGTAGCCTTGAGCCCGGATAATGGGGGGACAGGAGAGCATGAAAAGGCCGAATATCTGAAAAAAAGGTTTAAAGATATGAACCCTGACAGTCTTATTGAGATAAAGGCTCCTGACAGCAGGGCAAAAAATGGTTACAGGCCCAGTATTATAGGCAGGTGGGGAAAAGATCAAACAGGTAATGTCGTGTGGGTATTAAGTCACATGGATATAGTCCCTCCGGGGGATCTGTCCTTATGGGATAGTGATCCTTATAAGGTAAGAGTAGATGGCGACAGGATAATCGGCAGGGGTGTTGAAGATAATCAGCATGGGATAGTTGCCTCTTGTCTTGCAATAAAGGCAGTTCTTGAGTCAGGCCTCACGCATAACAACATGGGTCTTATTATGGCAGCCGATGAGGAAACAGGCAGTAGATACGGCCTTGATTATATACTTAAAAACCATAATGATATTTTTAAACATGATGATCTCATCATAGTGCCTGACTGGGGTGTCGAGGACGGCTCAATGATAGAGATTTCAGAAAAATCCATGCTGTGGCTCAAAATAACGGTTAAAGGAAGTCAGTGTCATGCAAGCACACCCGAAAGGGGTAACAACTCACTTTACGGAGTTGCGAGGCTTATTCTTGAGCTTGAGAAATTGAAAGGGTTTTATAATTTCGAGGATGATCTTTTTTCTCCTCCCTATTCTACCTTTGAACCTACAAAAATCGAGGCCAATGTACCTAATGTAAATACTATACCCGGAAAAGATGTGTTCTATCTGGATTGCCGTGTGCTTCCTGTCTATAAAATTGATGAAATACTTAAATATGTTAAAAAAACATCCGATAGAGTCGGTGGTAAATTAAATCTTGATATCACATTCGAAACAGTAAACAGGGAAGATGCTTCGGACTCAACCCCTGCCAATGCCCCTGTTGTAACTGCCTTAAAGAGAGCAATAAAAAGGGTAAAGAGAGTTGATGCATCAACCAAGGGCATAGGCGGCGGCACAGTAGCAGCCTTTTTCAGAAGGGCCGGGTTTAATGCTGCGGTCTGGAGTACTTGTCTTGATGTGGCCCATCAACCTAACGAATATTGCAGGATACCTGATATTATTGATGATATAAAGGTGTTTGCATCGATATTTCTGGATGACCATATTGAATATAAAAGATGAAGGCCGGATAACCGAGCTGCTTGATAAGGGTGTAAGAACCAATGTCTACCCCGGGGCGGTTCTATTGGTTGCCTTGGGATGTGAGATCTTGTTTACTAAGGCAACAGGCTTGTTATCAATAGTTCCTCCGCAGTCAGCAACCAGAGAACACAGTATCTTCGATCTGGCCTCATTAACAAAACCTTTTGCTTCAACCCTTGCAATTATGAAGCTTGTTGATAGTGGTGAAATTACCCTTGATCAACCTCTTGCAGAGATTTTACCCTGCCCGGTTCCGGATGAAAAACAAAACATAACAGTACGTTTATTACTGTGCCATTCATCGGGTCTTACGGACTGGAAACCCTACTATACTGATCTTATGAAATATAATTCTGAAGAAAGAAAGGTTACCTTAAGAAAATGTATACTGAATGACCCCCTTGAATACCCTTCTGGCATGGGTACAAAATATAGCGATCTTGGATTTATGCTGCTTGAGTGGATTATTGAGGAAGCATCAGGCATTAAGATGGATGAACTGCTGACAGAAAGTTTTTATAAGCCATTAAATCTGAATCGAACCTTCCTGATAAAGAAAAGCGCACCATTCAACCTTGAGGAAATAGCTGCTACTGAAGACTGCCCCTGGAGAAAAAGGGTTATACGCGGAGAAGTTCATGATGAAAACGCCTATGCACTGGGTGGCTATTCGGGTCATGCAGGTCTTTTCGGGTGTGCCCGTGATCTGTTCGTTTTGCTTAATATGTTAAGAGAGCATTATAACTGTTACAGAGAGGATTTTTTCAGGAATGAAACAGTACGGCATTTTTTCCGCAGACAAAATGTTGTGAAAGACAGTACCTGGGCATTGGGGTGGGATACACCATCTATAGAAGGATCAAGTTCAGGTAAATATTTTTCATCTGAAAGTGTCGGTCATCTTGGCTTTACCGGGACTTCAGTCTGGATGGACCTGGAAAAGGATGTCACGGTTATATTTCTTACTAACCGTGTGCACAAGACAAGAGAAAACGTAAAGATAAGACTTTTCAGGCCAGTGCTTCATGACCTCATCATGGAGAGTATTTTTATTAAAAAAGGTTAAAATTCAATAAGTTTGACATTATGATGTACTGCTTGTTATATTAAAACCGGTTTTAACAACCAGTACTGTTATTAGAACATGAAAAAGGGCAGCCGGGTTTTTTTTAAAACATCCAAGGAGACACTATAAAATGAGGAAAGGTACAATCATAAATATACAGTATCTTCGGTTAGCGACGACTCTGATCCTTCTAATATTAATCGCCGGATGCGGGAGTAAAGAAGAAAAAAAGGAAAAGCATCTGGCAATGGCAAAGGAATATATAGCCGGAAATGAGTTAAAAAACGCTGTAATAGAACTTAAAAATGTTATCCAGCTTGATCCTAAAAATGACACAGCCTATTATGAACTTGGCGAGACCTATCTCAAATTAAATGATGTACAGACGGCATTCCAATCCTTTTCAAGGGCAGCATCCATCAACCCGGAAAACCTTAAAGCCCAGCTGAAAATAGGACAGTTATATCTGGCAGGAAGACAGACAAAAGAGGCAAAAGAAAAGGCTGAGATTGTCCTGGCCAAAATACCCGAAGATACAGAAGCCTTAAGTCTCATGGCCGGGATCTACATACAGGAAAAAGACTTTGACTCTGCATTGTCAACACTTATAAAAGCTTCTGAATATAAGCCTGATCATTTGAACACACAAATATCTCTAGGCAGGGTGTACCTGTTGAAAGATGACCTGGAAAATGCCGAAAAGGCATTTCAAACTGCTATCAAACTTGATGCAAAGAGTCACATGCCCTATGTGGAGCTTTCAAGGATTTACGGCTTTAGGGGTAACTGGGAAAATGCAGAAAAAAAATTACTTGAAATGTTAGATGCAACAGAATCAAAATATAAAAGCCTGAATATACTGGCCAGTTTTTATGAAAGCAGAAACAGGATTGATGATGCAGAAAGGAGCTATTTAGAGGCGGTTGAACAGGCGCCTGCTGAAGATATTGGTTCATTAATGAATCTTGGGGCCTTTTATGCCCGCCAGAAAATATATGAAAAGGCTCTGGATGCCTTTTTAAAAGCGCAGGCGATAAAAAAGGATGATACAAATATTTTATTGAGTTTAGCTGCACTGCATTTTGATTTTTCAAAACTTGAGGACGCCGGAGAGGTTGTTGATCAGATACTTTTAAAAGATAAAGATCATGTTGATGCTAATTTTTTAAAGGCAAGGCTTTACCTGGCAAAAAACGATTATAATAATGCACTTGAACGTTTAGATATCGTACTCCGTTATCAGCCGGAAAACATTACTGCCCATTATTTAAAGGGTATGTGCCTTATAAAAAAAGGAGAACTAAGCCTTGCAAAGGGGAGTCTTTTAAAATCTGTCGAGATCAATCCACGTTTTGTTGAGGCACGCCAGGTGCTTGCTGATCTATATATAAGGGAAAGGGATACTAAACTTGCACGGAAACAGATTGATAGTATTCTTGAAATCCTGCCTGAAAATATACAGGCATTGACCCTCCTTGGAGCTCTCAATGTATTGGAAGGAGATGAAAAAGGTGCAGAGGTTGCCTATAAAAGAGTGATAGGGCTGGACCCTGACAATGCGTCGGCCTATATGAAGCTTGGTGTCCTTTATAACCTGACAAAAAATAATAATGAGGCAAAAAGCCATCTATTGAAAACACTGGAGATTGATCCGGACAGGATAGATGCACTTAGTATCCTTGTTGGCATCCTTGCAAAAGAAAAAGATTATGAGAGGGCGATTGAATTATGTAAGCTGTATGGCGATAAGGCAGGAGAAAAAAAGCCTTTGTTTGCCAGGATAGAATATCTGCTGGGCAATTTATATCTGGGACAGAAAAAAATCAACGAAGCTCGAGAGTATTTTGAAAAGGCAATAGAAACAGACCCCAATCTGCTTCCTCCATATGATACTCTGGCCAGGCTGGCATTACAGGAAAAAAATTATCAGGATGCTATAGTCAGGTATGAGGAAATACTGGTAAAGAGACCTGACTATCTTGGGGGCTATATGGCTATTGGTGTTATCTATGACCATCAGGGCAACAACCAGAAGGCCGAAGAATTTTACCGTAAAGCATTAGGGATAAAGAAGGATTTTGGTCCCGCCTCAAATAACCTTGCATGGAAACTTGCAGAAAAGGGTGAGAATATAGACAAAGCCCTTGAATATGCAAAGGTCGCAAAGGAACAGATGCCGGATAATCCATCAGTAATGGATACTCTGGGATGGATATATTATCTCAAGGGGAGTTACCCGAATGCAATCTCAGAACTTCAGAGCAGCGTTGAGCTTTCTCCTGAAAACCCTGTTATCAACTATCACCTGGGGCTTGCATTGCTTAAAAATAATAAACCTGAGGCGGCCAGCGAATATCTGAAAAAGGCACTGGAGCTGGATCCTGAATTTAAAGGCTCTGATGCGGCAAAGAAGGCATTGGACGAAATTTTTAAGGGGGGGCAATTATAATCAAAATTGACTGGTGTGTACTAACCCGGTGCCCGGATAATATTGCGAAAACAAAATGAAAAAATTCCCTCTAAAAATATTTTTTTATGTATCTTCTTTATCCTGTGTCTTATTATAGTCAGTCTTGAAGTGTTTTTAAACTGCTTTAAAAAAAAGGAATAATAATATGGGAACAGAAGGAAAAACGATTTTAATAATTGAAGATGACCTTGATGTCTTGTCTGCCTTTGTAAAACATTTTAAATACCTTGGGTATGATGTAATTGTTGCAACCGACGGCATGGATGGGCTGAAAAAGGTAGATGCCGGCGGATACGACATTGTTATAACGGACATTGTTATGCCATTCGTGAGTGGCGTTGGTGTTGTTACCACACTTAAAGAAAAGAGGCCCGAAATACCTGTGATAGCTATTACCGGTTATGGTAAAGAGCCGGAGTCTGCAGCCATGGAAAAGAAGGCAGATATGGTCCTGCCTAAACCGGTGAAAATGGCTGTATTGAAAGAACACGTTGAAGCTCTTCTAAATAGATAGGCAAAAATAATGCTGAAGCTATTTTTTTTAAATGGAGATAATAAGGGTAAAAGTCTCGAATTCCAGGAAAACACAATTGACATCGGCAGGCTTCCCGACAATGATATTCAGATAATGGATAAAACTGTTTCCAGAAAACATGCGCGGATCACAAGAGAGGATAATAAGTACATCATTAGAGATCTGGGAAGTAAAAACGGTACTTTTCTCAAGGGAAGGCAGTTAATCCCGGATATCGATTATGAGTTAGGGGAAGGCGTTCCCTTTGCTGCCGGTAATGTAGCCATGTCCATCGGTATGCAATCAACTGAAGCTGTTTTCAGTCCCCGTGAAATGAACGATCTGGCCACACAGTTCTCCAGTACAGCCATGATCACAGCCTATAAAGACAGGCCGCTGACACCCCCGAAAAATATGGATTTTCTGTTCAAGGTGTCAAACATTATCAATCAATCCTTAGATATTAATGAAATAATGCAGAAGGTTCTTGATTACCTTTTTGAATTATTAAAGCGGATAGACAGGGGGTTTGTAATCCTGATAAACAGTGAAACAGGTGAGTTCACAAACAATATATCACGTATCTCCAAATCGGTAGATGATGGTTCAATGCCCTACAACTACAGTAAAACTATTGTAGACGCGGTAATTAAAAGCGGAAAACCCATAACAATACTGGATACTTTTGGTCATGATGAAGCTGATGTTTCTGATAGTATGGTGCTGATGAATGTAAAGTCAGTGATGTGTGTACCTTTGATCAGTAAAGAAAAGGTGTTGGGGGTATTATATGTAGACTCTGTGAAGATACCTTACGGGTTCAGGGAAGAAGATCTTTCGCTGGTAACCGCATTGTGCGGTACAGCATCGATAGCAATAGAAAATGCTATACTTTATAATAATCTTCAGGCTGCGATCGAAAAACGGACAAATGAATTAAATGATGCTGAAAAGATGCTTGGTGAAAGTGAAAAGCGTTTCAGGGCGATGTTTAATAATCTCAGCAGCGGGGTTATTATACTAAAGGTTATTGAAGATGGAAAAGATTTCATTATCCTGGATATCAACAAGGCAGACTCAAGAATAGATGGGATTAATAAGAAGGATGCAATAAGCAGAAGGTTTCTTGATGTCTTTCCTGAAATCGAAAATACAGGTTTTTTCGAAAAATTGGCAAAGGTTTGGAAAACCGGAAAAGCTGAAAGATGTTCAATAACTATAGAAAAGGATGAAAATAAAAAAAGCTGGAGAGAATATTACATATACACCCTTCCTGATAATGAACTTGTTGCCATTTTTGATGATGTGACCGAGAAAAAAAAGGCAGAACTGGAACAAAAGGCACTCCAGGAACAGCTTTTTGCTGCCCAAAAGATGGAATCCATAGGCGCTTTTGCCGGGGGAACAGCCCATAATTTCAGAAATATACTTCAGGCAATATCGGGAAATGTTGAATACCTTGAGGTTGTTCATGGTGAAAAACCTGAAGTTAAAGAATTGGCAAAAAATATATACAGTTCCATTGACAGGGGTGTAGGTTTGATAAATAACCTGCTTCATTTTGCCAAACAGGGCTGGAAGCTTGAAATGGAAGATCTTGATCTCGCTGAAGTAGTTATGAAAACTCATGAAATCATTGAGAAGGTTTTTAATAAAAAAATTAAGATAAAAATAATACTGGAAGATGGGCTGCAGGTAAGGGGGAATTTTTCCCTTCTCAGTCAGGCCTTTTTAAACCTTTTTACAAACGCAAGGGATGCGATGCCTAACGGCGGTATCCTGACTGTCAAGGCTAACAGGGTCAAGAGTAAGGTGGTAGCCTTTGTTATTGATACCGGACATGGCATAGAGGAAGAAGTAATAGACAAAATATTTGATCCTTTTTTTACATTAAAGGAGGTTGGGGCAGGAACCGGACTGGGACTATCTACAACACTCGGAATTATTGAGCAGCATAAAGGTTCTATTAATGTTTTCTCAAAAGTGGGTAAGGGGACCACATTTAAAATTACATTTCCTGTCTCCCAAGGGAAGATCATTAAAAAACAGGAAGACATGGGTCAGCTTGTAAAGGGAGATGGCCAAAAAATCCTTATTGTTGATGATGAAGAAACGGTTTTGGATTCCATATACAATCTGGTAACGCAGCTCAGATATCGTGCGAAAGCAGTAAGCAGGTCAATCGAGGCCGTTACAATATATGAGGACTGGGGTCCTGACATTGTGCTTGTCGATCGAAATATGCCGGAAATGGATGGGATTCAGTGTATTGAGAATATTTTAAAACTAGATCCTGATGCAAAAATAATAATCATTTCCGGTTATGAAATCGACGGTTCAAACGGTATTAGCGATTATATACGACAAACAATAAAGGGCTATTTAACTAAGCCATGCAATGCAATCGAATTGAGCAATATGATATTTAATGCTCTCGGATCTTAAAGCGGGTAAAGTTTATATGAACTCCAATATTAATATTGTTATTCTGTTTTCTGAGAGACCTCAACTAGCCAGGGAAATTGAGAAAAATCTATACAGCCTGAACTTCAGGTCTTGCATATCAGTAACATATAAGGAGAATATAGAAAAGTTACATGGTTTAAGTCCTGATCTGGTTATTGTTGATCCTGAACTTGATGCTGATTCATGTCTCGGCGTGATCCATAAGATAAAAATTTTAGATCCAAAATTACCGGTACTAACTTCATCAAAGGAGTGCCTTCCTTCGGGTGATTACTGTGTCCCCTTTGAAGGAGTACATTTTCTTAAGCCTGATTGTGATCAAAAAGTCCTGGAAACGGCAATCAACGAAGCGCTTACCTTTAAAAAAGAACATGAACATTTAAAAGATATCACATTTATTATCGGAAAAAGTAAAGCCATAATCAAAGTCAGAGAAAAAATAAAAAAGGTAGCTGAAAAAGATATTACTGTCCTGGTGACAGGTGAAACCGGAACCGGAAAGGAGTTGGTAGCACGGTCAATACATCTTCATTCTCAAAGAAAAAACGGCCCTCTTGTTAAAGTTGACTGCACATCTTTGCCGGATGAATTACTTGAGAGTGAAATTTTTGGTTTTCAAAAAGGGGCATTTACCGATGCATACCGGAATAAACCAGGCCGTCTTGAAATGGCAAATGGCGGAACACTTTTTGTGGATGAAATAGGTGATATATCCATTTCTCTACAGGTTAAATTTCTTCAGATCTTTGAAGAAAAAGAATTTTCAAGACTCGGGGCTACTGACCAAAAAACAATTGATACCAGAGTTGTTGCAGCAACAAATGCAGATCTATGGAAGAAAGTCCAGAGAGGAACATTCCGGAATGATCTTTTTTACCGGTTAAACATAATGAATATAACAGTTCCTCCTTTAAGAGAAAGAAAAGAAGACATCCCGGTACTGATAGACTTTTTTCTGAATAAATATTGCTTTGAATATAAAAAGAAGGTTAATTCTATACCACAAAAGATCCTTGATTTTTTAACGTCATACAACTGGCCTGGTAATATCAGGGAACTTGAGAATGTTATGAGAAGGGCAATAGCGGTCTCAGACTGGGATTTCATTTTTGAAGAACTAATACATGATAAGGATATGGATTCAAAAACCGAATATAATGATAGTATGGGTTCAATTGTGAAGGAACAGGAACATGCTGAAATTTTCAATATACTTAAGGAAAATGAATATTCACTAAAAGAGATCAGCAAATCTTATGTTTCTCAAAAAGAACGCGAATCCATATTGGAGGCCCTCAGTAAAACACGGTGGAATAGAACCAAGGCTGCTGATATTTTAGGTATCAGTTATAAAACTCTTATTAATAGAATACAGGATTTTGGGATAACTCCTTGATTAAGCTGAAATTTTGAGACATAAAGCAGGAGCAGCCCTAATTGAGGTCAGAGAAGCACCTTAATACATTTATATCCTGAAAATATATATATGCACAATCTTTGAAAAGGCTCTTCATTATTATAATCCGTGAAAAATACTAATCAAACATCTGAGTTACTAATTGGAACGGTATTTCTCATAAATAATATTTTTATTGTGTAACCTTTTACCATTATATGGAAATATTTTACATGTTTACTTGGTAAACTTTTTCTCATTATATTAAAAAATATGTAATCTGAATCAGTATTAAAATTGTATTCTGCTATAACTATCTGGAATAATAAATAAAGATGTCATATAAAAAAATGTTGTTTTCGGTACTTTGATTGGCACATCCATTGCTCTAGCAAGATGCAATGTGCTGATTAAATTTTTTATTTTTAACCCAGATTTTGCAATAGGAATCGTAGCGAGGATTGAAAAACCAAAGCGAAACGCGAAGTTGGAACGATTTTGACCCGGAAGCATATGCACAATATGGTGAGGATCAAAATCGTGAAACGAGCGTTGCAGCAAGGTTTTTCGAGCCGCAGTAGATGGCTACTGCAAAATCTGGGTTTAAATCACGGGTTGGTCAATAAATCTGGCATTGAAAGGGCTTGATAACGTGAGTTTTGCTGAAGATAAAATCGGAATTCGAGATAATGGAGGCAGGCGCGCAGGGATAGATAGAAGATACTACTCATATTCGAGTCATATTCCTGAACGAAGAAATGGTAGTGATCGACGGAAATTGGAAGACCGGCGATCCCAGGTTAAGGTTATTGAGTCTACTCCGGGTCAATATGGATTTGAAAGAAGAAAAGCATGGAATGAAATGGCTTGTTAATGGTAGCCTTTCGACTACAGAGTTGCGGCGCAGGTATTATAAAACAATAACTACTAATTAATCGATATGGCAAAAACAAGCATAAAAAAATAAAATCCTTAATATCTAACTATTTTATATTATCCAAAATAAATTAATTCTCATCTCTCACGATTGATATTATTAGCTGTTAATCCAGGGTACTTGACCGACAAGTCTACATCCTAACTTCTAATAGATATTGACAAAATAGAATAAGTATGTAAATCTTTTCCACATTATGGAATACCCTTTTATCGGCAATCATCCTTCAATACAAAAAATCAGAGAACTTGTTTCTATGGTTTCCGGCATGGCTTTGAATGTGCTTTTACTTGGTGAAACCGGAACAGGTAAGGATGTTGTCGCCCGTTTTCTTCATAATTCATCACCCAGGAAAGACAAAGTATTTATAAAAGTTAATTGCGCAGCCCTTCCGCAAGCTCTTCTGGAAAGTGAACTTTTCGGATATGAAAAAGGCGCTTTTACAGGTGCCGACAAGTTAAAACTGGGCCGCTTTGAACAGGCTTCGGATGGTGTAATATTCCTCGACCAAATAGGTGATATGCCTCTTCCTCTGCAGGCGAAACTGCTGAATGTGCTCCAGAGTGGCGAATACAACAGATTGGGCGGTTCTGATAGTGTCAAGGTAAATTCCTGGGTGATAAGCTCAACCAACCATGATCTTGGTAAAGACATAAAGGATGGTCTGTTCAGGGAGGACCTGTTCTATCGTCTGAATGTTATAAAAATTGAAATGCCTCCTTTAAGGGAAAGGAAGGACGATATTCCTCTTCTTACCGAGTATTTTATTAAAAAAAACCAGTTGGATTATAATATTAGAGATTTTAAAATCAACCCCGAATTTGAAAAACTTTTTTTCCATTATCACTGGCCGGGCAATGTTAGAGAGCTTTCAACTGTTGTTTTAAGGCTCATGATGGGTGATGATACTGAAAACATCAAAAAAGAACTTTTACTTAAAATGGAAACCAATGCCTCTACAGGTATAACCTCATCAGTTGGTGAGGTGAACACTGATGATTCAACTGAAAATGAGAAAGTAAAAGTTCAAAAACTATCTCTGAAAGAGATAAAGGCTGAAGCGGCTGCATATATAGAAAAAATGGCTATCAAGCATGTCCTGAACATGACGAATGGCAATAAAATTCAAACTGCAAAGATACTAAAAATAAGCTATAAGACTTTATTTAATAAGATGAATGAGTTAGGGATTTAAAGCGCAGCAGGGGGATTTTACTTAGAGGAATAGATATGCGAAAAAGAAGCTTTATTTCAGTTACAGGCGTAATCACAATATGCTTTATTATCTCAAGTGATCCTGTATTTGCCCAGGATGTTATAGTAGATAACAAGCCAAAAGAAGCCCAGGAATACTATAAAATCGGGCCAAATGATGTGCTTAATATTTTTGTGTGGAAAGAGCCTGAGCTTAGCCAGGATGCTGTTGTTATGCTTGATGGAAGAATTATTTTTCCTTTAATTGGCGAAATAATGGCAAAAGGACGTTCGGCTGTTGAGCTTAAAAATATTTTAACAGAAAAACTACGGGATTACATTAGCAATCCTGAGGTGACAGTCATTGTTAAGCAGACCAACAGCAGGCGTATTTACACAATCGGTAAAGTCAATAACCCTGGTCCCTATCCTTTGGAAGCCGATATGACAGTTTTGCAGGCCCTGTCCGCCGCCGGAGGATTCGCGGAAGGCGCCGATACAAAAGTGGTAATGATTGTAAGAAGGATCAGCGGTAAAGAGACCATGTTCATGTTTAACTATCAGGATTTTATTGCGGGTAAGAACCTGAATCATAATTTATTGCTGGAACCTGGTGATACAATTGTTGTCCCCTGATTTTCTAAGGGGTTGTTTCTTTAGTGAAACAACTCAAAACAATATTCGTGCCCGCTGGGTTTAAAATGAAATCCATCGATTTAAAAAATCATTTTGAATTTGCTGCAAGACGAATTTACTGGATCATTATTCCCTTTTTGGCAGTGCTCCTTGGGGGATTATATTTTGTCTCCAATGCACCACGGGTATATGAATCCGAAACACTCATTCTCATTCAGTCTCTGGAAGATCCGGAAGATAATGGCAGCGCTTTAGTGTCCAGTGATATTAACGGCAGGCTTAACAATATCACTCGGCAGATAAAAAATCGTAAAAATCTTGAGGAAATTGTAGAGGAATACCGGCTCTATGGTTCTACTGTTGCTAAAAACATTCCTCTGGAAGAAAAAGTTAGAACAATGGGTGAATCAATATTTGTTGAACCAGGAAACAATTCAAGAGAAAGAGGCGCATTAAATAATACTTTTACCCTGAAATTTCAATATCATGACCCAGAGCAGGTTATGAAAGCAACAAATAAACTGGCTTCAAAATTAATCAAGGAAGGTATTTTGCTGACGGAGACTCAGAAACCGGGGACAGCACCTTTATTAGACGATGAACTTGAGAATAAAAAAAGGCAACTCACTGAAATTGAGGAAAATATTAAAGAATACCAGTCAAAATATATGGGGCAACTGCCTGATCAGTTGAATTCAAACCTTGCTGTTTTAAACAACCTCCAGGTTCAGCTTGAAAGATATAATATAAATCTCAATTCACTTGAAGACAGAAAGCTTTTGATGCAGCAACAGACTTCGACTTTAAGAGAACCTCCGCCCAAAACAGATATACGGGGTTTATCAGATAATTCAGATAATGATGAACTTTCCATACTAAGAAGCAGACTTGAGGGCCTGGAAGGCAAATACACCCCAAACCATCCTGATGTTAGACGACTTAAGGATCAAATAGCCAAGATTGAGCAATCTAAAACCAATGCAGAAAGTAAAAAACCTGTTCAGCAGGTTGATAATTTAGCTGAGAGCAGTGCATCTGCTGATAATACAAAAGACGGTATAGCCGCACAGTTGGCAAAGATTGAATCAGATATTAAAAGTTTAAAGAGGGAAAAAAGACAGCTCGAAAAGAAGATCGAAACATATGAGCAGATTATTGAGGAAGCACCAAAAAGGGAGCAAGAGTTAATTTCTTTGAAGCGAAAGTATTCGAGTATTAAGGAGAGTTATGATAAATTATTAAGCAGTAAACTCGAAACAAATATTGCCGCAAATCTGGAGAAACAACAAAAGAAGTTACAGTTAACGATAATTGAGCCAGCTGAAATACCTTTGTGGCCGGTAAAACCGGATTTTAAGAAGATAATGGGGCTGGTATTTATTATTGCATCATGTCTTGGATTTGGGCTAGCGTTTCTTGTAGAGTGTTCGGAGAATTCTTTTAAAAATCCGGAGCAGCTTGAAGTAGAAACAGGCATCCCTGTTTTGTCCAGCATTGGTATTATTTACAGTAAGATTGAGATTCAAAAAAGAAAAATCAAGAGTATTTTCGAAGCCACTGCAACCGTTTTGGTTTTTATCATTTCAGCTTTTACCATATTATATTTTGCCAAAGTTTCTAACAGCCTGAATGCCTTTGTGGAAAAGATAATTGGAATATATAGCAAGTTGATATGAAAAAATACAGATAGCTGATTAAAACCCTTGCTCAAGGTCAAGACATTTAGCAAGGTATCATCGAACAGGTTAATTAATGTATACTCAATTTTATAACTTAAAAGAAAAGCCATTCAATATTACACCAAGTGCCAGGTATTTATATCTTGGAGATGTGCACAAGGAGGCTTTTTCACTGCTTCAATACGGTGTTATTGAAAGGAAAGGTTTTATTGTCCTCACCGGTGAAGTGGGAACAGGCAAGACAACGATGATAAATGCATTAATTAACAGCCTTGAGGATGATGTTCAATATGTCTATATTTCCAATCCGCTATTTTCAGTAAATGATTTTTTGGATTATGTTGCTTTTTCGGTATTTAAAAGAAAAATTCATTTTAAAACAAAAACAGATTTTTTAATACAGTTCGAATCATATTTAAAGGAACAGTTACAAAACCAGAAAACTTTTCTATTGATTATTGACGAAGCACAGAAGTTATCATTTGAACTCCTTGAAGAAATCAGACTGCTTTCAAATATGGAGACAGCTGATGAAAAACTTATAAATATTTTTCTCGTCGGCCAACCAGAACTCAATGAGACATTAAAGCGTCCCGAATGCAGGCCCCTTTTACAGAGGATAGGCATCAGGTATAATATTGATACACTTGATTTTAAGGAAGTTACTAATTATATGAGCAAAAGACTGCATATTGCAGGCGTTGATGATATTTATAAAATATTTACAAAAAAAGCCGTGAAGGAAATTTACAGGCTATCGAAGGGGTATCCGCGAATAATTAACATACTTTCAGATAATGCACTTCTTGTCGGGTATTCCCGTGATGAAAAAAAAATTATACCAGCGATCATTGAGGAATGTTACAAAGACCTGCATTTTGAGGATTCTTTTTTCAAGCAGGAAAAAACGAGGGGGGAGGCAAGTGCCTCTGACATTGGAGAACCAATTAAAAAAACAATTATTTCGTGGCAGCAAGTCCTTGTGATATTATTATTTATTGTTTTTTCGGCAGTGATTACATACATGGCGGTAACAAATCAAAATTTAAAGAAGGATATTAATATAAAGAAGGAAGAAGAGAAATCCTTTAATGAACATAAAAGGACAATACAATGGGAAAAATAGCGAACGCCCTTGAAAAAGGGAAAAAAGATGGGACTTTGAAAATCCAAGCTTTACCAGTGGCATATCCTGAAAAAACACTTGAAAAAGATATTACGCCAACCAGATTCCATAATCCCAAGTTAATTGCAATATCAGCTCCGGATTCTGTAGAAGCTGAAAATCTTAAAAGGATAAAAGCAAAAATATTATTCCCCAATAATGGAGAAAGGCCAAGAACCATTATGGTTACCAGTGCACTGCCGGGTGAAGGGAAAACCTTCATAGCGGCTAATCTGGCTCTTAGTATTGCCCAGGGTATAAATGAGTATACACTTGCTGTCGATTGTGACTTCCGCCGCTCAAGACTGGGGAACATGTTAGGGTATAAAAACGATAAGGGATTACATGAATACCTGAATGGAGAAATAAAACTTAACGAAATCATTATTAAAACCAGGTATGATAAATTATCATTAATTAACGCTGGAAAAAATGTATCAAATCCTTCTGAAATATTGTCCTCAATCAAGATGCAGCAATTTATCAAGGAGATAAAAGAACGATATAAGGATAGATTAATAATATTTGATACAACGCCGGTTGAACTGACCTCCGAGCCAGAGACGCTTGCAAACTTTGTTGATGGAATCATATTTGTCGTTAAGAGCAGAAAAACACCAAAGGCGGTTGTTAAACAGAGTATTGGAAAACTGGATAGAGATAAAATAATTGGTATTGTTTTTAACGGGTATTCACGATATTTTGGTGGATATAAAAAATATTATAAAAGTTATTATCAGTAAGACGATACTAATATTGAGTCAAAAATATATCAAAACGTTGACTAATTGACATTGTTTCAAGCCTTATTTTACTCGATTAATAAGCCCGTCTTTTCAGAGAGTCTCGTCTGATATTAAGGTTAAAGGCATATATAAAAGAAGTAATTAAAATTGGCATTATTCTTGCTTTTTATGATTTAGTCCCGTAAATTTGATTTTAATAAAATCATATTCCTGATAGATCTGTAAGTATCTGCGGGCATTTTGCTTCTTTAACGCAGGAGAACACAATACAAATGGACGGAGGCTGTTTGAACTCAGAGTACAAAACGAGGTTATATGTTTATTGATTTAATCGCCGGAGCACGTCCGAATTTTATGAAAATTGCTCCGATAATAAATGAACTGAAGGCCAGAAATAGCAGTAATATTCATTACAGGCTTATCCATACAGGCCAGCATTATGATGCCAATATGAGTGATAGTTTCTTTAAACAGCTTGGTATCCCGGAACCTGATCTTAATTTAGGAGCCGGTGGTGGCAGCCAGGCAGAACAAACAGGAGCCATAATGACTGGTTACGAAAAGGCATTGAAGGAAAAAAAGACTGATCTCTGCCTGGTAGTAGGGGATGTAACTTCAACAATGGCCTGTTCTATTGTTGCAAGAAAAATGGGGGTGGATGTGGCTCATGTGGAAGCAGGTATTCGATCTGGCGATTGGTCAATGCCAGAGGAAATAAACCGCATTGTCACTGATAGCCTGACAAATATTTTTTTTACAACATCCCGGACAGCAAATGAAAACCTGATAAAAAGCGGAGCCAATGAGTCCGCCATATTTTTTGTGGGCAATACAATGATAGATACCCTGCTAAAACAAAGGAGCCGTTTCAGAAAACCGGATATATGGAATGAGATTGGCCTGCAAAGGGGTAATTATATTGTTCTGACACTTCATCGTCCGGCAAATGTGGATGAGGAAGGGAAGCTAAAGGCAATGATGGAAGCAATTATTCAACATTCCAGGGGCATCCCGCTGGTTTTTCCGGTTCATCCCCGAACCGAAAAAATTCTCAGGGGGCTGGGATTACATGGAAAAAATCTATTTACTACTGAACCGATGGGCTACCTGGAATTTAACTATCTGGTTCAATACGCAAAGGCTGTTTTAACAGATTCAGGTGGCATCACGGAAGAAACAACGGTGATGGGTATTCCATGCATGACCCTGAGAGACAATACCGAGCGACCGGAAACCATAACAATCGGCACCAATGAACTTATAGGGACTGACCCCCGGAATATAAGCCCGGCTATGGATACCCTGTTTGCAGGACAATGGAAAAAAGGAGATATTCCGGTAAAATGGGATGGAAGATCTGCTGAAAGAATAATAGATGTGTTAGAAAAATATTTAGATCCAGATATAAAAAACAGTAAATTTTTAGACACAAAGATTGTTTAACATACAACAGCAAGTTGATTATTCAACTTGCACACCAGGTAAAAACAATGTACGAAGATTTTTACGGATTCCGTGAAAAACCGTTCCAGATTATTCCCAATGCTGACTATCTTTACCGAAGCTTAAAGCATGATAAAGCCCTTACCTATCTGGAGTATGGCTTGAAGGAAAACCTGGGCTTCATCCTCCTTACAGGTGAAATCGGCTCGGGCAAAACCACTCTGATTCAGTACATACTCGGCCAGCTGGATGAGGATGTTGAGGCGGGAGTCATATTCAACACAAATGTAACAACCGACCAGCTGCTGTCAATGATACTTACAGAGTTCGAAGTGCCGCCCCGGGACAACAAAGCCGATCGAATCGATGCCCTGAACGAATACCTGATCCAATTGTATTCAAAAAAAAGAAAAGCACTGTTGATTATTGATGAAGCTCAAAACTTATCCAAAGAGGCACTTGAAGAAGTCCGCATGCTCTCAAATCTGCAGAGTGATGACCAGGGCCTTTTACAGATTATGCTGGTCGGTCAGCCTGAGCTTAAGAAAAAACTGAATGATCCTGACCTGCGTCAATTTGCACAGCGGATTGGTGTTAGCTATCACCTTACCGGTCTTGATCTCGATGAAACCGGCAAATATATCGCACATCGTCTGCAAAAAGCCGGCGGCGCACCGGATCTTTTTACTCCAACGGCCGTGGAACAGATATTCAAGCTTTCCGGCGGGATACCCCGGTCAATCAATATAACCTGCCAGGCAGCCCTTGTGTACGGATTTGCAGATGGATCACGGATGATTACCCAGGATATAATTCGGGAGTTAAAGCAGGATGAAGTGGGGATAAGTCTGGATCGAACAATAGTGGTTCCGGAGGCTGTCGAAAAAACCGACATTAAGGACCAGGCACAGGCATCGAACGAGTATGATCATCGTATAAAAACCCTTGAAGATGAATTGAATAACCTGAAAAAACTGGTAGGTGAACGGATCAGGGAACTGGAATCCAATGCTTTAAATTCGAAGGATGAGCTGGTAAAACATTTAACCGCCATGCTTAAGGAAGAGCGAAAGCGTAATGATGAAATATTAAGCCAGTTGCATGATCTGGAACAAAAATATGCAGCCTCAAAAAGAGCTCATATGAAGCTTCATGATAACACTAAACGGTAGCAGACCTCACTAAACCGCGTATTTGGTTTCGGGCAAAAATATAGATCAAAACCGGCTGCTACTTTCAGATTCTCAGGTAAATTTTATTGGCATGGTTCTTGCTTTTTAAGACGATTGAGTTCAATATGTAACTCAGGAAAGCGGAGCTTATTTTTTACTAGGCTTAATATAAACTGTTATACAATTAAAACCCCATACGAAAAAACAAATTGAAATAACAAATGTAAACACAATGACAGCAATAAACTTAATTGAGACAAAAAATTTTATTCCATATTTGAGTATAGTTGTGCCTCTATACAATGAAGAGGAATCCGTAGAAAAACTGGTTACAGGTATTCTCCTAGTTGCGCAGCATTTTAAGTTTACTTATGAAATCATATTGATCGACGATGGATCAAAGGATAATACCTGGAACATAATCGAAAAGTTAAAAGAAACGACGCCGCAGCTTAAAGGGATAAAATTCCGCCGCAATTATGGACAGACCAATGCGATGGTTGCAGGATTTGATCAGGCTTCAGGGCAGATTATCGTTACACTGGACGGAGACCTTCAAAACGATCCTTCGGACATTCCAATGCTTTTGGCAAAGCTTGAAGAAGGATATGATATAGTTAGTGGCTGGCGTAAAGAACGAAAAGACCACTTTTCTAGAGTTCTACCATCGAAAATTGCAAATTTCATTATATCATGTACTACGGGTGTAAATCTGCACGACTATGGATGTTCACTTAAGGCATATCGTTCTGTATGTGTAAAGTCTTTGAAGGCATATGGTGAAATGCACCGTTTTTTACCTGCGCTCGCAAGTATGACCGGTGCACGGGTTACTGAAGTGCCGGTGAAACATCACCCGCGTAAATATGGTGTCTCAAAATACGGTTTTGAGAGAATTCTGAAGGTATTCAGTGACATATTCGGCATAAACCTGATCATCAAATTTTCTTCAATACCGCTAAAAGGCTTTGCAGTCTGTTCTTTGCCTTTTTTCCTGTTAACAATTATATTCGGTGTTCTGGCCCTTATTGCATGGGCCTATCAGTGGACTTCAGGCAAAGCACTGTTCTTTTTTATTGCAGCGGCACTGTCCGGCATGTCTGTTATTCATCTTATTACTCTTGGTGTTTTGGGAGAACTCGTTGTTGGCACAAGTGATCTGTCTCATACAAGGCTTCCTGAAATTACGCGGAAATCTATTGTGGCATATAGCAAAGATAATTTTGAAATGACTGAAGATGCCGGTAGCCGATCACAAGATCAGTTGTTTGATTCAGATGTCCGCAAATAAAATGGCAGTTATGCCCTGATAATAACTTTACAGGATGTATAAGGATAATATAAACCATTCAAAAAACAGATTATAAATATGGAATATACAGTCATAGTTTTTTTAGAGAAAGAGGAGATTCACAAAGGTTCTGAGCAGTTCATACAAAATCTGCATGATCTGTTTATGAATAGGGGAGAACCCTTTGAAATGCTGGTCATAGCAAACGGTATTGGGCCCCTATTCAGACATGAATTAGATGAACTGCTTATCCGCAATAAGGGAATAAAGGCGGTTCAATTTAACACAAAGACAACCCAGGCTGTCTGCCTTAAGGCTGCTGTGGAAGGAAGCAAAGGTAATATTATTGTAGTTTGCGGGTCTTACCAGCAGATATCCGATGCCTCTCTAATCAAAATGCTAGACTCCATGGACGATGAAACTGACATCATTGCACCATGGCGGGAGAAAAGAGTAGATAATCCGATTAACCAGTTTGAATCCAGACTTTTCAATAGCTTACTCAGGAAACTGACCGTAACTAATTTCCATGATCTGAGCTGTACAGTCAGGTTATTGCGTCGTGAAGTGATTGAAGATACTGATTTCTACGGTAATATGTATCGGTTCTTACCGATTCTTGCCGAAAAAAAAGGTTATAAAGTTAAGGAGATCGGGGCAGAGCATTTCCAGAAAATCGGCATTGGAAGGACAGGTCTTTACAGCATTTCACATTACTTCACCACCTTTATAGATATTCTGACACTCTATTTTAACACACGGTTCAGTAAAAAACCTCTGCGGTTTTTTAGCGGTATAGGGCTTATCTTTTTATTAGTGGGTCTCTTCATAAATGTTTACATTTTTTCCGAACGTTTCATAATGAATTACCCTGTAGGCAGCCGCCCACTGCTTTTATTGGCCATTCTTTTTATGGTCCTCGGTATCCAGGCTGCAAGCATTGGTTTTCTTGGTGAGATCATCGCTTTTACTCATGGTAGGAACCGTAAAGAATACACTATTGATAAAATTATATGATGAGATGTTGTTTTAAAATTATAAAACTTTTAAATTTGATAAAATGCGTATCTTAATTATTAATTATGAATATCCTCCTATCGGGGGTGGCGGTGGATTTGTCACAAGAGACATTTGTGAGAATATGGTAAGCCGGGGCCACATAGTGACCGTCGTTACCAGCAAATTTCAGGGACTAGCCGGACGCGAGACTGTTAATGGCGTAAATGTTATACGGGTACCAGTATTATCGAGAAAAAAAGTAGAAGTGGCCGGAATGGCTTCTATGGTATCTTATTTCCCTTCAAGTATTTTTAAATCAATGAAAATCATTAAAGCGGATGGATATGAAATTCTTAATACTCACTTTGCAATTCCTTCTGGTCCTGCCGGCTATGTGTTATCAAAATTATTCCATTTGCCAAACGTATTAGCCATCCATGGGGGCGATATTTTTGACCCAAGCAAGTCACTTTCACCTCACAATACCCCCATTCTCAAACAGACGGTTAAGTACATGCTTAATAAAGCAGACTGTGTCGTTGCTCAGTCTACGGACACAAGAAAAAATGCTTATGATTACTATAATATTAAGCGTCCAATCGAAATTATTCCATTGGGTATTAAAAAACCGGTTTTTATAAAGAAGTCCAGGGAGGACTTTAATTTTGGCAATGATGAAATGATTTTTTGTACCGTAGGGAGGTTAGTAAAAAGAAAAAATATTGAAGATACATTAGATATTCTCTCTGAGATCAGAAATAATCATAAATTTAAATTTATAATTATGGGAGACGGACCGGAACGAGAAAACCTTTATGAACTGGCAAAGCAGTACAATATAAGTGACAATGTCCTGATGATGGGAAATGTTTCCGATGAACTGAAGTTTCAGCTAATTTCATTATCTGATATTTTTCTTTCAACTGCACTCCATGAAGGTTTTGGATTGGTTTTTCTGGAAGCAATGGATGCCGGTATACCTGTTATATCCTACAACAGAGGCGGGCAGAATGATTTTCTCGAGGATGGTAAAACAGGTTTCCTGGTAAACCTGGGCGATAAAGTGAAATATAAGGAAAGACTTTTGGAGATAATAGATAATCACAGTTTAAAATTGGCTATGGGTGAATACAATAAAAAACTGATTCAGAACTATTATATTGATGCCTGTGCAGAAAAATACATTAATTTATTTGAAAAAGTTATATCTGATTATCCTTTAAATAAAAGAGATTATTGATGAGAAAATTTGAAAGAAATTTGTCTGCATTAGCTGAAAAGAAATATGACCTGGTAATTATCGGTGCCGGTATGTTTGGCGTTTGTACAGCATGGGAGGCTGTATTACGTGGCTTATCGGTGGCTATTATTGAAAAAGGGGATTTTGTCGGAGCAGCATCTGCCAACCATTTTAAAATGGCACATGGAGGGATTCGTTACCTTCAACATGGCGATATCCCGCGTGTCCGCGAGTCCTGCAAGGAACGTTCAGCTCTGCTTCGAATTGCACCCCATCTTGTTAAACCCCTTCCCATTATGATACCAACCTATGGGCACGGTATGAAAGGGAAAGAAATTCTGGGGACAGGTGTAGTATTATACGATATCCTTACAATGGATCGTAACCGGGGCATTCAGCAAAACAGAATGATACCGGGTGGACGCTTTATTTCACACAGTGAAGTGATAGAACTTTTCCCTGGTATTGAAAAAAACAATTTGACCGGAGGAGTGGTATTTTGTGATGGACAGATATATAATTCACATCGTCTTGGCCTCTCTTTTCTAAGGTCCGCAGTTGAAGCGGGGGCAGAGGCTGCAAACTATCTGGAGGTTTGCGGTTTCCTGAAAAGCAGGTCACGTGTAGATGGTATAATGGCACGAGATATTTTATCTGGTGAAGAATTTGAAATACGATCAGAAATGGTTTTAAATGCAGCAGGGGGCTGGGCTCATCGAATCATCGAATCTCATCTTGGTCTGGCAATAAATCCTCGCCCGACCTTTTCAAGGGATCTTGCATTTGTTGTAAAACGAAAAACTCATCATGATTTTGGTATAGCCTTTTCAACCAAAACCAAAGATGTTGACACGATTGTAGATATAGGCGGACGCCGTCTGTTTGCAGTTCCATGGCGGGAATATACATTAATAGGTGTCTGGCATCGTGTTTACGAAGAGTCCCCCGATGAGATATCGGTCAGTAAAGATGAAATGCAGGGATTTATAAACGAGGTCAACTCTGCCTTTCCATCAATGAAGCTTTCTCTTGATGACGTTTTAATGATCAATACAGGTCTAACATTATTTGGAAGTAAAGATGATCAAAAAAATAACGACTTAAGTTTCGGCAAAAGATCACGAATCATCGATCATGCAAAAGAACACGGATTAGATGGAATTATTACGCTCATCGGTGTTCGTGCAACCATGGGCAGAGGCATGGCTTCAAAGGCTGTCGATATCATAAATAAAAGGCTTAAAAGAAAAAATATAAGTTCAAATACTTCAAATATCCCGATTTGGGGTGGTGATTTTAATTCTTTAGATGATCTTATCGATGAAGCCAAGCGGGAATGCCCAAAAGAAATGTCAACTGAGATTATACTTTCGTTAATTTTTAATTATGGGTCGAAATTCAAAGAAGTCCTAAAATATCTGAATGAAAACCAGATATGGATGAATCCGTTGGGGAAATCAACTGTTATAGAAGCGGAGATAGTCCACGCCGTCCGTGAAGAAATGGCACAAAACTTGTCAGATATAATTCTACGGAGAACGGACCTGGGGACAGCCGGCCATCCGGGTGAAGATGCATTAAAAATGTGTGCACACATCATGTCTATTGAATTGGGCTGGAGTCAAGAAAGGATTAAAGATGAAATTGAAAAAGTTGAAAGCAGCTTCATGAGTTTTCATAACAGTAATTAAATAACTATTTCCGAAAGTCTCAATATACATAATCCGCGCAAAATTATTTCTCTGTTTAAAATGCAAGGCGCTAAAGTAAGGAATTTTGATATAATAAAATGAGAAGGGTGGCACGCTGTTCTACGATTTCCAACATTTAACAATTTTAGCATTACGTAAAATTTATTTCGATACATGCTATAGATATATAGAGAAGTTCTTGTAAAATTCATATCTAATAATAGATAAAATTTTAAACAGGCAGGTTGCGATGAAAATTACAGTTACCGGGGCATCCGGATTTATTGGCCTGAATATGTGCCGTTATCTAAATGATCGGGGGCATACAGTTACGGCCCTCGTGCATTCAGAAAAAAATATACAGTCTTTTAAGGATATCCCC
>CAZSZQ010000001.1:0-23839 GCA_964610475.1 uncultured Desulfatiglans sp. | reverse complement strand
AGTTACGGCCCTCGTGCATTCAGAAAAAAATATACAGTCTTTTAAGGATATCCCCATTAATACTCTATTTGGTGATGTAACAGATATCGAATCACTTAAAAAAACCTTTAAGGGTGCAGATATCGTTATGCACCTGGCCGCTTTTTTTAACAGACCGAATGCATCATGGGAAGAATATAAGGAGGTGAATATAGGGGGTACGAAAAATGTCATGGAGGCTGCTATAAGCGAAAAGGTTAAACGTGTGGTGCATTGCAGTACGGTTGGTGTTGCGGTTGGTACAGGCCGAATGCCTTTCTCCGAAACAACTCCTTACTCTCCTCCTGGTTGGGACAAATACGAAACCAGCAAATGCGAAGGAGAAAAGCTCGCACTTCAATACAATGATAAACAGGGCCTCTCAGTTGTGGTTCTTCGGCCTGCTCAAGTCTATGGGCCGGGTGACAAAAGCAAGGCAAAGTTTTATCGTTTAGTAAAAAAAGGAGTCATTATTAACCCTGGCAACACATTAAAACATTTGATTTATATTGATGATCTGTGTCGTGCATTTGAGCTTGCTGCAAAGGAAGAAAAAATCAGCGGCGAGGTTTTTATTATTGCCGGGAAAAAAGCTATCAGCTTGAAAGATTTAATAACAATTGTAGCAAAGGAATTGGGAGTAAAAGTCCCTAAAATCTATATCCCCGCTGCTCCGGTAACCTGGCTTTGTGTATCTGTGGAAAAAATAAGCAACTTGATCGGGATTGTACCGCCGGTCTTTCGACGAAGTATGGATTTTTTTACGCGTTCAGTCGAATTCGATGTAAGTAAAGCTAAAAACGGGCTTGGTTTTGAAAGCGAGATAGATGTTCTTACAGGAGTATCAAGGTCAGCTGAGTGGTATATCCAAAACGGATTAATATAGATAATGAACCGTCTCAAAAATAAATTAAAAACTATATACAGGAAAAACGAAGCAGATTTTAAAGCGATTCTGCTTAAAAGATATCCTGAATTTGTATTTAAAAATCTGAGCAGACTCAGTGAAAAGACAATTCCGATCTTTGTATTTCATTCGGTTATTCCTGAATATTTCGAAAGTCAGATTGAATATCTGGCATTAAACGACTATCGGACATTAAATTCAGATGAGCTATATCAGGGTATCACCGGAAAAAAAATATTAAAAGAAAATACGGTTGTTCTTACATTTGACGATGGGTGTGGCAGCTTATGGACTACTGCATATCCCATTTTAAAAAAATACTGTCTGTCTGCAATTTGTTTTTTAGTTCCTTATTGGATAAAAAAAGAATCAATCGAATATCCTACCGTTGAAGAATTATGGAAAGGTAAAGCAAAAAGACATGAAGTAATGAAAAGAGAAATCAGTGAACCTCTGTGCACATGGAATGAAATCGTCAAAATGCATGAAAGCGGAGTGGTGGATTTCCAATCACACACTTCATATCATCATTCGGTTTTCGTTAGTAATAAGCTGGATGATTTTATTAATCCCGAATTAACCTCTTCTTTTCTAACCAGTGATTTGAATCCCGTTATCCGGAAAAGTGATAAAGACAATTATATCCAGGATATTGAATGGGGGCAACCTGTCTACCGGTACGCTCCTTCTATGTCTTCCGACAAAAGGTATCTGGAGGATACAAATCTTAGTCAGGCATGCATTTCTTTTGTAAACGAAAACGGAGGAAGATCATTTTTCAGCCAACGTGGATGGCGATCGAAGCTTCTTAATTATTACCAAAATTTCACAAAAACAAATAAGACTGCAGGAAGATATCAGTCAGCAGAGGAGCGGTATAACGATATCTTTACAGATCTTGTTCAAGCCAGAAGAGTGATAGAGGAAAAGCTTAATAAAGAGGTAAGGCATTTATGCTATCCCTGGTATGCGGGAAGTATGCTATCGGTAAAAGCATCCAATGATGCAGGATATCTGTCGAATTATTGGGGTATTAAAAATAAAACCGCTATAAATTCTGTAGGACAGGATACAATGTATCTAAGCCGGTTAAACGACGAATATATTTTTGCTTTACCTGGTAAAGGAAGAAAATCATTGATAAAAATATTAGCGGAAAAAGCAAGGAGACTTCAATCACAGGACCGATTTAAAGAGAACTATTAGCACCTTAGAAATCGATGATATCAGTGATTATTGTAGCACCGTAATGGCCAAGTCAATTAATCATGTAAATAAAAAAAAATATTTAAGTGCATATTTAAAAACACATCCGTTAGAGATTCACCATATTGTCAAAACTTTTCTAAAAACATTAAGGTACCGATACATACAAAAGTGTGCCGGGAAGAAAACAATAGTTGGTGAAGGAACCAAAATCATTAATTTTGCAAATGTCAGAATTGGTAATCACTGTCTGATTCAGGACAATGTATATATAAGGGCCGGACTTGAGGGAAATGTCACTATCGGTGATTATTGTGCGATTAACAGCTTTGCCAAACTCTTTGGTCATGGCGGAATAGAGATAGGAGACTATACACAAATAGGACCCGATTGCCTGATAACTACCACCGGACATGATTATCAAAAGGATCTCAAGGCGAGCTTTGAAAAGATACAAATCGGCCAGTGGGCCTGGGTGGGTGCGAAGTGCGTAATTTTGCCGGGAACCAATATCGGGGATCATTCCATAATTGGAGCCGGCAGTATTGTTACCAGAGATATACCTCAATGGTCGATAGCAGTAGGAAGCCCGGCTAAGGTTATCAAAACATATGAGAAAAAAGATTAATATTTTAATTTTAGTTGACAAGTTTGATTATCACGGTTCCTTTATAAACGGCCCAACCCGTAATTATTCCTGGTTGGTTAAACGGATCAACAAAGACCTTTTTAATGTGTATCTCTATACGTTACGGGCAAAGGGAGGGTCATATGAAATATTTAAAAAAGAAGGTGTGGATATAGAATACCTCGGTCTTGGAAAGTACAATATTCTAACTCCATACTATATATGGAAAATCATCCTCGAAAAGAAGATAGATGTTGTTCATCTTCAGGGGTATGGTTCTGTGGTGTTCGGTCAGATGGCCGCTGTGATGCTCAGAAAACCGACCATTATTAAAGAGGAGTGGGTGGACCTCAACATAAATCTTATTCATCGAATCCAGGAACGAATTATCCTTTCTTTTGCCCATAAAGTTATTTCAATATCAAATTATGCAAAAAAATTTCTTGTTGAAAAAAAAGGTGTTAAGGAATCAAAAATTGTGATGATTCCGAATGGGATTCCAATAGACACATTTCAAGATGCCAATGAAAATATCGTTAAGGAATTTCGTAAAAAATTTAAAATAACAGATAATGATGTTGTTATCGGAATCGTTGGAATGCTTCATGAAAATAAAGGCCACAAGTATTTTATAGAGGCGGCTTCTTCGATTGTACCCAAAAAGCAAAATGCTAAATTTTTAATCATCGGCGATGGAGAGATAAGACAGCAACTTGAAGCATACGTGGAGAAATTAAAGCTTAAGAATAATGTCATCTTTCTGGGCCATCAGGATAGTATGCCGGAAATATACCGGTTGTTGGACATTTTTGTTATTTCTTCTGTCAGCGAAACATTACCAACATGTCTGATGGAAGCCATGGCGGCTGGAAAGTCTATTATTACATCAGATTGTGGCGGCGGAAGCGAGCTTATTGTAAACGAAAATACAGGCTTCATTATTCCGGTTAAAAATTCTGGGATTCTGGCAGAAAAGATCGAATTTTTTATCGATAACCCTGATATAAGAAAGAAATTTGGGCAAAACGCATATCATGAAAGTAAACGTTTTGATATTAATCAGACGGTTTTAGCATTAGAGACACTTTATAGAACCTGCGCAAAGAGTTAGCAATGTTTGTGTCACTAGTAAACTATGAATCAGGTAACTATACCTGTTAATACAATAATATTTAGCAAAGCCCTTGAAAGGATATTTGATATGGAAGATTTCAAACATCAAAAACTAACAGCAGTAACAGAACCTTTTGATACATTCTGGGAAGCTCCTGATAACATAGAAAAAGGATATAACTCATTTGATAAATTTTACCGGAGAAACTATTTAAAACATCTCCCGGTAAAAAAAGACCAGCGTATTCTGGTTATCAGCTGCGGGCCCGGTTATTTTGTGAATCTCCTAAAAAAACAGGGCTATACAAACGTGCTAGGTATTGACTCTATGGAGGATAAAATCAGGTATGCAAAAGAAAAGAATTTGAATTGTGTAGTTGCTCATGCCTTTGATTTTTTAATTGAGAGTAAAGAGAACTTTGATTTTATTTTTGGTGAACAGGAAGTTAATCACCTCACAAAACATGAGATCCTGCAATTTCTTAATCTATGTAGAAATAAACTCAATAATGACGGTATGCTGATTATTCACTCGTTGAACGGTGCAAACCCTATTACCGGATCAGAGGCGCTGGCACAAAATTTTGATCATTATAACACGTTTACGGATTACAGCCTTAAGCAGGTTCTTGAGCATACAGGTTTTAAAGATATTAAAGTAATACCGCTAAATCTCTACATCTTTTTTGAAAACCCTTTTAATTATGTCGGGATGATGTTGGACAAGCTGTTAAATCTGATCTTTATGATGAGTTTTATTTTTTATGGCAAAAAGAATAGATTGTTTTCAAAAAAAATAGCAGCAATCTGTAAAAAAAATGAAGCTCTCTAGTAATAATTGGAAATAGAAGTCCGGGAAATCGTCCATAAATCCTGCTTAAGCTGATACAAGATAATTTTAAATTATAATATCTAAAACAAGAATGTATTAATATGATCGATACCAAAAAAATCTGGACAATTACTCGATGCCTGATAAGTTGTTTAGTAATATATTTAGTTTTTCGAATGATTGATATTCATGGCCTGGCGGATATTTTTAAATCCATAAAATTATCTTATTGTCTGGCGGCTTTTTTCATCTCAATTTTAATTCGTATAAGTATGGCTTACCGCTGGGAAATTCTAATAGCGGCTCAAGGCATAAAGATATCTAAAATCAGGCTTTTAAAGATAATAATAGTCAGCCACACAATAGGGATCATTATACCGTCATCCCTTGGTGTTGATTACATAAGGGCCTTTGTGCTTTCCAAACAAACAGGAAACCCGGTTGAGTCATTCATATCAATCGGTGCAGATCGGTTTTCAGGTCTGCTGGCGCTTACGGGGATCGCTTTCGGTGCCTGTTTATTATCAATTAATTCCATGAATAATTTAAACTATGTTTATATAAGCGGCTTGCTATTTGCGTGTTGCATTATAATAATGATCTTTATATTTTTAAAATACAATAGAGTTAACGGTTTTTTATATCGTTATAAGAATAATAATAACAAATTGATATCTAAACTGGCAGGTATCCTGGAATCCATAATGCACTATGGAAAAAATAAACGAATTTTAATGAAAGTTTTTGGTTTTGCAGCTTTTGCTCAATTTTTACGTATACTGCTGGTTTATTATCTGTCTTTAAGTCTTGGAATCAAAATTGATTTTATTAATTTTGCAATAGCATTGCCGATTATTATGTTGCTTCTTATGCTGCCTATTTCAATCGGAGGCATTGGGGTTCAGGAGGCCGCGTATATACATTTTTTTTCTCCTTTTGGAATGTCTGCTGAGCAGGCTATAGGGCTTTCATTTCTTTGTTATCTTGATGATCTTTTGTGGATATTAATCGGCCTGATTATCTACTTAAAAGATGGGATATATATGATTAAAGAAGATGTGAAAATTCAAAAAATACACAAGCAGCAAATTTTCGGGAAATAATATAGTTTTACCACTGTGTAATTTGTTGCTAAATTTTAGAAAAATTTTACATAGGAAATTGGGTAGAAATTACATAATGCCCGGTTTCTGATGTCATGATTTTTATAACCTACTGAAATCAGGCAATTTTTTATTATCAATTCCAATGGCATAGATATTGCTAAATCTAATTATGATTGATTATTTGGGCATTAACTGGTATTTAATTGTTGAATTAACATTCTGAAAACATTTCAAACTCTTTTGGATTATGGAGAAATTTTATATGCTTACAACTGGAAACCAGCAATTATTTCTCTCAACAGGTTTAAAGGCTTTTATTATGAACATGCTATTTATAAAAGTTAAAAATTTAAAATGTATCACTTTTTTCATTTCGTTTTTGGTTGCAATGTCTGTTTTTTTACCAGTGAGCTATGTTGTAGCAGGTGAACTGATATCAAAATCCGGCTGGAGTCTTGTCTATGTGGATAGCCAGGAACTGGTGGGGGAGAATGGCGCAGCTATAAATGCATTTGACGGGAAGTCGACTACCATCTGGCACACACAGTGGAAAAATGGTAGTCCAAGACATCCCCATGAAATTCAGATTGATCTGGGAAATGTCTACGACATAGATGGTTTTCGATATTTACCCCGACAGGAAACAGGGGAAATCAATGGAACAATCAAGCAATACGCGTTTTATGTAAGCGCTGACGGGATTAACTGGGGAAATCCTGTTGCTGCAGGGGCATTTGCCACAAGTACTACAGAAAAGCAGGTGACGTTTTCTGTTGTTACAGGCAGATATGTGAGATTGGTAGCGTTAAGCGAGGTTAATGGAAATCCATGGACCTCGATGGCGGAGCTTGGAGTTCTCGGCACGTTATCGTCGGGCACACCGGGCAGTACGCTTATTCCGCAATCCGGCTGGAGTCTTCTCTATGTGGATAGCCAGGAACTGGTGGGGGAGAATGGCGCAGCTATAAATGCATTTGACGGGAAGTCGACTACCATCTGGCACACACAGTGGAAAAATGGAAGTCCATTACCTCCCCACGAAATTCAGATTGATCTTGGAGATGTATACGACATAGATGGTTTCAGATATTTACCTCGTCAGGAAACGGGGGAAATCAATGGAACAATCAAGCAATATGCTTTTTATGTAAGCGCTGACGGGATTAACTGGGGAACTCCTGTTGCTGCAGGGACATTTGCCATAAGTACTTCAGAAAAGCAAGTGACGTTTTCTGTTGTTACAGGCAGGTATGTGAGATTGGTGGCACTAAGCGAGGTCAATGGAAATCCATGGACCTCGATGGCGGAGCTTGGGGTGCTCGGCGCCTTTTCATCGGGTAATCATGCCCCGAATGGAACAATCACTCCAAACAGAGATCTTTCTGTCAATGTTGGAGATTCAGTATATTTTAAAGGAACCGGCATTGATCCTGAAGGGGACACTCCGTTGACCTTTTTGTGGGTTTTTGATGATCCTGCAATCCCCGATTTTACAGTTGAGGATCCGGGATTAATAACCTTTAATAATCCAGGGGTATTTACTGTAAGTCTTACGGTCACAGACTCACTTGGCCTCTCGGATGCATCGCCGGCAACTCGAACTATAACTGTCACTCAACAAGGGAGCACACTTATTCCGCAATCCGGCTGGAGTCTTCTCTATGTGGATAGCCAGGAACTGGTGGGGGAGAATGGCGCAGCTATAAATGCATTTGACGGGAAGTCGACTACCATCTGGCACACACAGTGGAAAAATGGAAGTCCATTACCTCCCCACGAAATTCAGATTGATCTTGGAGATGTATACGACATAGATGGTTTCAGATATTTACCTCGTCAGGAAACAGGGGAAATCAATGGAACAATCAAACAATACGCATTTTATGTAAGCTCTGACGGGGTTAACTGGGGCGCTCCTGTTGCGACAGGGACATTTGTCACAAGTAAAACAGAAAAGCTGGTGACGTTTAATTTGACCACAGGCAGGTATGTGAGATTGGTGGCGCTAAGCGAGGTCAATGGAAATCCATGGACCTCAATGGCAGAACTAAAAATACTAAGTCCAACCTTAAAGACGGACAGTTACATAGGGTTTGGAGATAGCATTACTAAAGGATCACATGATGATATACTTTCAGATGGTGTTGGGTATGAGCCTATTTTATCAAATCTGCTCTCTGATGAAAAAGGATATATTAATATAGTTATAAACGCAGGGGTAAGCGGGGATCAATCCATTGACGGGGTGAACCGCATTGCGAGTGTTATTGCAGCGAACCCAAAGGCCTTGTACTGCCTGATACAACTCGGTACAAATGATGCATGGGGGCCTTTCCCAAGCGGACTGGGCTTATACCCTGGTGAAGAGGGGTATCCCGGCACCTTTAAGGATAATATGCAGAGGATTATTACAGAGATTGAGAACGCTGGAAAAGTGCCTTATCTTGCAAAGGTCCCAGCTGCTTTCGGCAATTTCAGCTATTTTAATCCTTACTTACAAGAGTACAATCAGGTTATTGATGAGTTGAAGGACGAGAATAATATAAATATTGTGCCACCGGATTTTTATTGTCATTTTACAAATAATCCTTACGAAATGGATCCTGATGGTTTGCATCCTAATGGAACCGGGTATCAGTCCATGGCAGAAATATGGCTTGATACTTTACTGAATCAATACACGGGCTGTTTACCTTAAATGATATGAGGGTACTTACTATGAAAAAATGTTTATCAATCATAATCTTATCAGTGTTAATTGCAGGAATGAGCTTTACACATTCAATGGCGGCGGATGAACCTGTTGAAACAGTTATTAAATATTTTGAGGCTTCCAAGAGTGGCGATGTAGAAGCAATAAAAACCCTTATTGCCGGACCTTTTTATAAGAAAAAAATTGTTTTATTAGAGAAAAATACGGAATATCCGGAATTTCTAAAAGAGTTCTTTGAAGGCTCCTCAATGCAAGTCATCAATTTCGAGTCGGGTGATGAAAGTATGGTAAAAAGTAACTATATTTCTTTATATAACAGGTATCACGCGTCACAAGAAACTTATTTAGATAACAGTAATAACGGCTTGAATAATTTCTCTGTTGTCATTGCAATGATCTACTTCAAGGATGGTAGTGAGGCAAAATATGAATACCTTTTAAAGCAGGATACAAATGATTTCTGGAAAATTTATGAAGATATTTTATCTAACGGTCAATCCGATTCTGCCGAATGAAAATCATCGATAAGATTTAAGAAGTAATATGTCTAGTTTTAATTAACCTTTTTTTTGAAAAAGTGCTATAAACCGGAAATAACGGTAGACATTACCGTGGTCAGCTTTTAATCATAACCAGTAATTAACTAAGGAACAAGCAGATATCGGAGGAGAGATATCTGCGCTTACAGCCCGCAGGGCTTACAGGCCGGAGGATTTAGCAGTCCTCTGGCTTATGTCATTTATACGCCGGAGCCCAAGGAGCGAGGTTCAATGCAAAAAAATAATAGCCTGGATGCGATATGATTGAAGACCTGTGCCGTGAAATGCGGAGTGTATTTCACTGGTATAGCATTCAACATGTTTAGGGTTAGCAAAATGCCAGTGGCAGTATAAACTAGGTGAGAAGAATACTTGGACCGGAGCCTTAAAAAGGGCATACTAAAGGGGCTCGAAGCCCGAATAATGAATGAATATTGATGATGAAATGTCCGGAAACCAGCCTGAATGAACGATTTTAAAGGGAGTCACTTGAAAAAGGTGATTTTTATCTTTTTAATAGAATTTCAAAGGTCAATTTTATGAAAACCTGCCAGAGGAAGTAGCCTATATTGATAAAGAAAACGGAAGATATCTATACAAAGGGCGACTATCTCAAAAAAAATCCTACCTGGCATGAGGAAGATTCGGCTTGGAAGGCCAAACACATTTTGAGAATGATGGAAAAGAATAATCTTCGACCAAACGCAGTTTGCGAAGTGGGATGTGGTGCTGGAGAAATACTGAACCAGCTATATCTCGAACTGCCTGAACATGTCCTATTGACTGGTTATGAAATATCTCCACAAGCATATGAAATATCGAAGCAAAAGACTAAAGAGAGACTGCATTTTTATTTGAAGGATTTTTTGCATGAAACTGATCATTTCTTTGATCTGCTGCTGGTGATCGATATACTCGAACACGTTGAAGACTATTTCTGCTTCTTAAGAACGTTACGGGGAAAGGCTGAGTACAAGATCTTTCACATTCCTCTGGATATCTCTGTACAAAAAGTTCTGTTGTGTACGCCAATCCTCAGGCGCAGACTGGAGCTAGGACACATCCATTATTTCACGAAAGAAATAGCATTAGCAACTTTGAATGACACCGGCTACGAAATTATCGATTATTTCTATACAGGAGGTGCATTAGACCTGCCTGCCAAGTCGCTTCTATATTCATTGGGCAAGTGGCCACTACGGCTGGCAAGTATGCTGAATCAAGATATAGCAGTAAGAATTTTGGGTGGGCATTCGATTATGGTATTGGCCAAATAATAACAATGCCTTGTCATGCTCAGGTGCATTTTCACAATTGCTGCAGCGGGATGTGCGTACACTCGTCATACAAAAATCCGCAGGTAAATCAAGGCACATTGGTAACACAAATCTGGTAAATTGAGCACAAAAAGGGAGTGATCAAATGCCCTTAGAAACATATTTAGAGACCTTTGCAAAAGATTGAAAATTTTTTAAGTCATCATTCTCGCATATGAGAGTGATTTAATAATATCAACTGGTTACTGGATTCCGCGGTCAGGCTGCGGAATGACAAAAAGAAGTTATGCAAAGTTTTCATTATCTCCGTATTTCCCAAGCCCTTTCACCCGGTAGAAATTTCAAATAATTAAAACGATAATTTATATTGACGGGGATACAACTTTCAAAGTTATATTTACAATTATGATAATATTCATTACTCGCTTATATCCGGTTTGAATAAGAATAATGGTTAGTAAGTAGAAGGAAATTATGAAAAAGATATGGATTGATTACCCGCGTGCATTAGGTATTATAGTTCTGGTTATAGGTCATTCAGCGGCATTGTATTATAGAGAATTTGGACATATTCAAATTTACAGCTGGTGGTTTGCTGATATTCTAAGTTCTTTTTCCCGATTTGCTGTCCCGATATTTGTTATGATCTCCGGATGTGTATTATTGGGTCGCGATTTAGGCATAAAGGAATTCTATACTAAAAGAGCGAGCAGACTGATTCCGCCTTTTATGTTTTGGTTTATTTTTTACCTGATTTTTAGATATGTAACAGAGAATCATTCTATTTTTAATCTTATAATAGGGTGTTTAATAATAGGACGCTCATACTATCATTTATGGTATCTTCCCATGCTTATGTGTCTGATGGTTTTCGTGCCATTTATAAATAAATATATTATGGGAGAAAAGCCGACTATCGAGGATTTCTTTTATTTATTTGCAGCATTTGCAATACTTATGACACTAAACCAAATCTCCAGTATTGGCAGGGAGGTTTTTGATGCCAGTATGGGTTGGTTTAAATCATTCCCCTGGTTTATAGGGTATCTTCTTATGGGTTATTTTGTAGATATTTATAGCGATAAAATTCCTATTGGGAATACATTGACAATACTCATTATTTTGCTGTTGAGCATTTTTGGTTGCCTTTTAAATTATTATTCTGCTTCACAACTGGATATAGTATCAGACGATTTTATTTTTGACCATACAGGCATCCACAATTTTATAAGAACAATATTTATTTTTTATCTGTTTGCAAAAAATAGACATATTTTTACTAAAAATTCATTAGTTTCAAGCCTGGCAAAGATGAGCTTTGGCATTTATCTCATCCATCCGTTTTTTTTAAAATTATTAGTCACACACACAGGTTCTTATATTGATAATAAAATAATAGAATTACTATTGTTAAGTATCCTTGTCTTCATTTTATCATACCTGAGCATCTTCATGCTTAGTAAAATAAAATGGTTTAAAGTATTTTGTTAGGATGATTTTTTCGTTTCTATTTTTCAGCTTTCCTACCCTGACATCCGTTTTCCGGCGGACCCGTCATATTTGTAAGTCTCACGTCATATGATTGACACTTTTAATAAACCAGGATTCATATAAAACCCTTTCAAACTACGCTTTAAAGGAGGTATCATCTGACAGGTATTTGACATGACTTCAACCTCCAGCCTCCCCGCGCTCCAACCCGCCATGAAAAGAATTTGACCGATTTGTAACTGCCTGATTTTGGTTCCAAATTCTGAGTTTTTATTAATGACCTCACTCAATTTATAAATTCAAAACAATAATTTTTTTGGCATCGATTTTGCACAGGTAAATACTGAATTTTCGTTAGGTTATGTTAATATCTTATGTGGTGATAAATTACTTGATTTATAAAAGATTTTTAATGTTTGCTTGTAACTTATTACATAACCATCCCTTTGTTAATATAATGTTTATTATAAACTGATGATATTAAGCAGGCATAATTTTTTAGATTTAATGGCATAAATAATGCTAAAATCTGTGGATTTAATGGCATAAATAATGCTAAAAGAAGTACCTGAAATAATAAGTAATATTTTAAGAGCTTTTTTTTCATTGCCTGATTAAAGGCTGGAAATGGTCAAGGTTTAAACAAGAACCCTTCAGCCTGACTAACATATTAATTTGAACGATTCATTAACATATAAAAATCATTTAGTGCCTTATGAGTTATGCATGTAACTCAAGGGTGCGGAGCATTTTTTCTGATAGCTATAGGTGAAAATATTATGCTGCATAGATATAAATTAATTATCTTAATCCTGATAATTTTATCTCTAACACTATGTACTTGTGGAAAAAAAGAATCCAACTCAGGTTTTCAGAAGCCATATCCTGAAGAGATTAAGACAGAAATCAGCAGAGGATTGGTCTGCTTTCCAAAAGATAACTCAAATATTTTCATGAGTTGGCGGCTTCTGCCGACGGATCCGGAACCTCCGGAATACTTCATCTGGCGCAAAGATATGGATAAAGCAGGTGAAGAAGCAAAGAAGATAGCAGCCACAAGCCGGACTTGTTTTGTTGATTCCAAATTGGAAGAAGGCCATACCTACTCGTATGCTGTTCAGGCCAAAAGTGAAAGTCAGCCTGAAAATCTTCCGGTACAGGTAACAGCTGTTGCAAAGAATAGCGGATTTGATGCTTTAACATTTGACATCGGTTTGGATTACAAAATGGTCAAGGTTGTTACCGGTGACCTTACCGGAGATGGCGAGCTTGAGGTTCTTATTGCATACTCCAAAATGTATGATGTCGATCCGTATAAATATGCATGGATGGAATCAACGGATTCCATCAAATTGACCGCCTTCCGGTATAATGGTGAACCTCTCTGGACAATCGATCTTGGTCCTGGGATAGAGACCGGAGGTACATACGCCCCTATTGTGGTATGGGATATCGATGCTGACGGCCGGGCCGAGGTCATCCTTAAAACCAACAAATCTAAAGATCCTCTGGACTATAAAGGTGAACATCTCACTATACTGCATGGAGAGTCAGGCAAAATTAAACAAGAAACAGAATGGCCGAAAATAAGCGGACGTTTTGCCAATGACTACAACAATAACAGTCGAAATTTTATTGCTGTCGCCCATCTGGACGGAAAAAATCCGTATATTATTGCTGCCAGGGGTATATATACGACCCAGGTAATACAGGCCTATGATAATAAACTGAATAAAGTATGGGAGCGGGTACTTGGGAAAGACATATATAATCCTGTAAAAAATAAATGGTTAATAAAATTCAAGGTAAGAAGAATATGGTCCGAATTGTTTAGAGACAGATATAAAGGTTCTCACAGCCTGCCGATCGCAGATGTCAATGAAGATGGTACAGAAGAAATATTATGGGGAGAGCATTGTATCGGTTATGACGGCAAAGATCTCTGGAAAATTGAAGACCGTATGCCCTATATGGGCCATCCCGATATTGTTTTTGCGGCTGATGTAATACCATCCCTTAAAGGGAAAGAGATCTATTATTGCCGTGAAGGCGATCTGGGAAAGAAGGATAATATCGGTATGCTCCTTGCAGACAGTAAAGGTAAAACGATTTGGGCTCAATGGGGTTACACCCATGTTGACCGCGGTTGGGTTTCCCGTGTTGTTCCTGATACAGACGGCGCTCAGTGTTTTGGTTATGATATAGTTGATAAGGTATGGACTCCAGGTCATGCTGATTTTATTGGGTCGAATCAATATCTTTGGAATGCAGATGGTAAATTAATATCAAATCCGCCTGATTCATGGATCGGGAGCTTTACAGTGGATTGGGAAGGGGATGACGTTCGTGAAATCTGTGATGAGAAAGGTAATCTGACGAGATGGAATGGAGAAATTGTCAGGAGGTTGAATTCCGGCACAAATATGACGGAGGCGGACCCCAAGTTGAACCCCGGCACAAATTGGGCAGGTGACCTTTTCGGAGACTACCGTGAAGAAATTGTCTATACGCCTCATGATGGAAAAGTTTATATTATTTTCAACACAGATCCGATGAAAAATCCGCCGAAAATAACCCGGATCGCAGATCGTCAGTATAAAAACGACCTCTCCCGGACAGCAATGCAATTTAATGTAATTCCGACAGAGAGCGGTTTTATCCCTTTTAAGAATAGATAACATTTAAAAGAAAGAGATGATTATATGAATATACTAGGAATTTCATGCTTTTATCATGACAGTGCGGCATGTCTGGTTCAGGATGGCTATATTTTTGCCGCTGCCCAGGAAGAACGTTTTTCAAGGAAAAAACATGATCCGCGGTTCCCTGATAATGCAATTGCCTACTGTTTAAAGGAGGCAGGGATTTCAGTGAAGGATTTAAATTACGTTGTCTTTTATGACAAACCGTTCCTGACATTTGAGCGGCTCCTGTTAAGTTACTTAACGGTAGCGCCCAAAGGCCTTCGGTCATGGCTTGAGGCGGTTCCTCTGTGGCTTGGACAAAAACTGCATGTGCCTAAGGTAGTGCAGCAAAAACTCGGCTACGACGGGGATGTCCTTTTTACAGAACACCATGAGGCCCATCAGGCCTCTGCATTCTATCCTTCTCCCTTTAAAGAAGCCGCCACTCTGACTGTGGATGGTGTTGGCGAATGGGCTACGGCAAGCTATGGTTATGGTAAGGATAACAGCATTACGATGCTTAAGGAACTCCACTTCCCTGATTCTCTGGGCCTGCTCTATTCCGCTTTTACCTATTTTACAGGTTTCAGGGTGAATTCAGGGGAATACAAGCTTATGGGTCTGGCGCCCTATGGTGTGCCGAAATATAAAGATCTTATTCTTTCCGAGATTGTTGATGTAAAGGATGACGGATCGATTCGCCTGAATCTTGACTATTTTGATTTTCTGGGCGGTTTACGTATGACCAACAGCCGCTTTGCCAGGCTTTTTGGCGGTCCTCCCCGGGAACCGGAATCGGAATATACACAGAGGGAAATGGATATCGCTGCAAGCATACAATCTGTTACCGAAGATATCGTAATGAAGATGGCAAGACATGTGTATAAAGAAACAGGGCTCAAAAAACTATGTCTTGCAGGAGGTGTGGCCCTGAACTGTGTGGCAAATGGTATTATCCTTCGTGAAGGACCGTTTGAAGATATCTGGATTCAGCCTGCAGCAGGCGATGCCGGCGGCGCATTGGGGGCGGCCCTATCTGTCTGGTATCGATACCTTGGAAACGATCGTAAAACCCCCGGGGGGACAGACAGCCAGAGGGGTTCCTATCTTGGGCCCTCTTTTTCAAGGGATACCATTAAATCATACCTTGATAAACACGGTTATGTTTACCATGAACTGGATGCGAATATAAGAGCCAGAGCAGTAGCGGAACAGATTGCCGCCGGGAAGATCGTTGGCCATATGGCCGGCCGGATGGAATTCGGGCCAAGGGCTTTAGGAGCAAGAAGCATTCTTGGAGATGCAAGGCGTCAGGATACCCAGACTGTGATGAATCTTAAGATTAAGTACAGAGAATCCTTTCGTCCCTTTGCCCCGACAGTCCTGGAAGAAAAGGTCTCCGAATATTTTGAAATCGATGAACCAAGCCCCTATATGCTGCTGGTGGCCAATGTCCGAAAGGAAAGATGCCTTCCACAGCCCTCTGCCGACAGCATGCCCATGATGGAGCGGTTAAAAAATAAAAGAAGCGATATCCCCGCTGTCACTCATCTGGATTATTCAGCCCGGATACAGACTGTAAATAAAAACACCAAACCTGATTATTATGAAGTAATATCAGAATTTGAAAAACTTACCGGTTGTGCAGTTATTGTCAATACCAGCTTCAATGTCAGGGGAGAGCCTATTATCTGTTCTCATAGAGATGCATACCGGTGTTTTATGAGAACCGAGATGGACGTTCTGGTAATAGAAAATTTTATGTTATTTAAAGAAGAGCAACCCAAATGGGAGGAGAAGGAGGACTGGCGCAGTGAACTCGAACTCGACTGATACTAAACAAATTCGTATATTCGGGCTGATCGCCCTGATATTTTTCGGCTGCCTTTGCATGATAGGATTATGGAGGCAAAAACCTGTCCCGATTTATCTTTTCGGGGCATTGTCCATACTCGGGATAGGCTTTATTTTACTTCCGAACCGGTTAAGGCCTGTTCATACAGGGTGGTTGAAAGTTGCACATTTTATAGGAAAAGTAATCACTGCAGTAATTCTAAGCCTTGCTTACTACCTTGTTATTACTCCTTTTGGTCTGGTCAGGCGGCTTCTTAAAGGGCCCATTCTTCCGCAAAGGCCTGATAAAAAGGCTGATACATACTGGGTGACGCGTCCCCGGCCTTTACAGGAAAAAGAACAAT
This sequence comes from uncultured Desulfatiglans sp., assembly GCA_964610475.1. Taxonomy (GTDB): domain Bacteria; phylum Desulfobacterota; class DSM-4660; order Desulfatiglandales; family HGW-15; genus JAAZBV01. Next base: position 7,127 of record CAZSZQ010000001.1, on the reverse strand, counting down.
TCATAAAAAGATACTAAGGAGATAAAAATGTCAAGACAATCTACTATTGGTGAACTTTGGGAGTTTTTAAAAGTCAGAAAAAAATTCTGGCTGATGCCAATATTGATAGTGCTGGTGTTACTGGGCGCTTTTATTGTATTTACAGAATCAAGCGCTGTTGCCCCATTTATCTATGCACTGTTTTAGAAATATACATTGTCTTAATAATGAGATACCCCGCTACTCTGCAGCGGGGTATCTCTAAAGCCGATGTAAAGCCGTAACCGGCGGAAAACACATCTTTATAAGCCTTTGGTTTACTTGCCCGTCTCTGGCGGGTAAAAAATTTTTTTCATTGATAATGTTAGTAAATTCATTTCAATGAAAAATGAAAACGTAATAAAAAATGAAATATTTGTATCTCCTGTTTTCAGTGATCTGTGCCACACTGATATCTTTTAAATTTTCTACTGCTCCCTGGATAGGGATTTCACTTTGCTGGTTCATAGTGTTCCTTTTTGCTACAAAATGGACTAACAGTTCCGTTTTAAAGGCAGTGTGGTTTAATTTCAGTATTGTGATATTGTTGTTTGTGATCCTGGAGTCATATCTGTGGATTAAAAAACCGGTTGAAGCTTATACTGAGTATGATCACCCGGAATATTTATTTACCGATAATGATATTCTGGGAACTGTTCCCTTAAAAAACGGCATAACAAACGCACAAGAATTTTATAAGGACGAAAAAGTATTTGATGTGAACTATACTATTGATTCTCAGGGCCTTCGCTTGTCTGATAACACTGAGGACGGCGATAATACCAAATCCATATTGTTTTTTGGAGATTCATTCATGTTCGGCTGGGGTGTTAAAGATACGGAAACTATACCGTATCAGGTCGGGCTAAAAACAAATAACTATACTGTCTATAATTTTGGTTTTATTGCCTATGGCCCCAATCATATGCTGGCGTCGATCGAAAATGGTATTGTTGAAACCGTTGTAAAAAAAAGACCTGTCTTTGCTTTTTATGAGGCTATTTTTGACAGCGTTAACCGTTCGGCAGGTTTAAGTCTGGCGAATCGGAACCCGAAATATATCCTGGATAAGAATAAACAAATTGTTTATAAGGGACGATTTGATCAATACTATATTATACCCCCATACCTGAAAGATGTATTATTAAAATCAATGATTTTCAATTCTATCCTTAACAGGCATAGAGATATAAATAGCAATGATATTGACCTTTTTATCGGTATAGTTGCCAAATCCAAAGAACTGCTTAATAGACTATATCCGGACATCAGGTTCTATGTGCTGATTTATGATAATGGTAATGCCTCCGGAATAGAAGAGATGATATCTAAACTTAATAAAAATAAAATAGATGTTATTAGAACCAGCAAAATACTATTAACCGATAAAACCAAAACGCGGAAGGATTATGAGATTATAAATACTGACACCCATCCAAATGCCAGGGCTGACCAACTGGTTGCCGATTATCTGGTGAAGGAAATTATCGGGTCATAGTCAGCTTTTATATGCAATTTGATTCTAAAATAATACCGAAAAAGAAAAAATGAATATTGAAAAACCTCTCAATAATTTAATACTTGAAGACGGATCTGTTTTTAAAGGCAAATCATTCGGTTTTCCGGCTTCTGTTGCCGGTGAAGTTGTATTCAACACTGGGATGGTAGGATACCCCGAAACCCTTACCGACCCCTCATATAAAGGACAGATACTGGTATTGACCTACCCTCTTATCGGGAATTACGGCATACCTGACCATCATATTGTTGATGGCATTGATTATTCCTTTGAATCTGAAAAAATCCAGATTGCAGGCCTGATCATTTCTGAAATCTCATTGAATCACAGCCACTGGAGTTCAGTCAAGAGCCTCACACAATGGCTTAATGAAGAAAAAATTCCGGCCCTCTCCGGGATCGACACGCGAGCGCTTACAAAACGACTGAGAGAAAAAGGGAGCATGCCCGGCAAGATAATTTCAGCAGATCAGGATGTTGAATTTTATGACCCAAATGAAGAAAACCTGGTTCCCCTTGTAAGTGTGAAAGAGCCTGTTTATTATCAGAAGGGTAAAAAAAGGGTACTCTTGATCGACTGCGGCTGTAAAAACAGCATCATCAGAAATTTAACAGACAGGAATCTTTCGGTATTGAGAGTCCCGTGGGATTATGACTTTAGTCATGAGGATTTTGATGGGATCTTAATTTCCAATGGGCCCGGGGACCCCAAGATGTGTAATAAAACAATTCTTCATGTCCGTGAAGCAATGGAGAAGAATAATCATCCCATTTTTGGCATCTGCCTCGGTAACCAGTTAATGGCCCTTGCTGCCCATTCTGATACGTATAAACTCAAATACGGTCACAGGAGTCAGAACCAGCCGTGCATTGAGGCCGGAACCAGGCGTTGCATGATCACTTCCCAAAATCATGGATACGCGATAAATGACAGGTCTCTTCCCGGCGACTGGCGGCCATGGTTTGTCAATGCCAATGACGGCACAAATGAAGGCATACGGCACAGTTATAAACCATTCAGAAGCATTCAGTTTCATCCTGAGGCAGCCCCGGGGCCGGTTGATGCCAACTACCTCTTTGATGAATTCTCAAAAATGTTATGATAAAAAATAAATATAACAAAGTCCTTATACTGGGCAGCGGCGCCTTAAAGATCGGTGAAGCCGGAGAATTTGATTACTCCGGAAGCCAGGCGATCAAGGCCATGAAAGAAGAAGGGATTGAAACTGTTCTTGTGAATCCGAACATAGCTACGATTCAGACATCCGAATATCTTGCCGATAAAGTTTATTTTTTACCGGTTACCGCTTATTTTGTTGAAAAAGTAATTCAAAAGGAAAAACCGGATGGCATAACTCTTAGTTTCGGAGGGCAGACAGCGCTCAACTGCGGATTGGAACTGGAGGAAAAAGGTGTTTTTGAAAAATATGACATTCAGGTTCTTGGCACCCCTGTTCAGGCCATAAGAGAAACCGAAGATCGCGGTCTTTTTACAAAAAAATTATCTGAGATTGATGTAAAAGTCCCTAAAAGCACAACCGCTGCTTCAGTTGAAGATGCAGTCCGGATAGCCGATGAATTGGGTTATCCGGTAATGATACGTGTTGCCTATGCACTTGGCGGCCTGGGATCGGGGATCTGCACCAACGTGAATGATGTTCGAAAACGTGCCGCTATTGCACTTGCTCATAGCGGACAATTGCTTGTGGAAGAATATCTGTCAGGCTGGAAGGAAGTGGAATATGAGGTGATTCGTGACCGTTATGACAACTGCGTGACTGTATGCAATATGGAAAACCTGGACCCCATGGGAATACATACCGGAGAAAGCATTGTCGTAGCCCCCAGTCAAACACTGACCAACGATGAATATCATGACCTGCGCCAGATTGCCATCAGGGTTATCCGCCATTTAGGTATTGTAGGTGAATGTAATATCCAATATGCCCTTGACTGCCGTTCAAAAGACTATCGGGTCATAGAGGTAAATGCAAGGCTTTCGCGCAGCTCCGCACTGGCTTCCAAGGCAACGGGATATCCATTGGCTTTTATTGCCGCTAAACTTGGACTCGGATACAGCCTTTCTGAAGTGCCCAATTCAATCACAGAAGTAACAAAGGCCTGTTTTGAACCTGCCCTGGATTATATTGTGGTAAAGATTCCACGGTGGGATCTGCAAAAGTTTCAAAGGGTATCAAATAAGATCGGTTCCGGAATGAAGTCCGTCGGCGAAGTCATGGCCATCGGGAGAAAATTTGAAGAGGCATTGCAAAAGGCCCTTCGAATGCTTGAAACAGGGGTTCACGGCCTCACCAATAATGACCGGTTTTCCTTTACCGATTTGGAAAAAGAGCTTTGTGAGCCTACAAATGAGAGAATTTTTGCAATACCTGAAGCAATAGAAAAGGGTTTTTCCATTGACCGCATCAACGAGCTTACCGGTATAGACAAATGGTTTTTATATAAAATACAGGGACTCATTGAAATTGACAGCAGGATCAAGGAATATAAAAATGAGATCTGTCCGCCTGATTTGTTACTTGAAGCAAAGCAGGCAGGGCATTCGGATAAGCAGATTGCGAAAATACTGGGTATAAATGAAGGGAGTGTCAGACAGGAAAGAAAAAGACTTAATATTTCCCCCTGCGTTAAACAGATCGACACCCTTGCAGCAGAATATCCTGCAAAGACTAACTACCTCTATTTGACTTACAATGCGTCCGAAAATGATATTTCCTTTAATGAAGAGAAACAGGTTGTTGTACTGGGTTCAGGGGCGTATAGAATAGGAAGTTCGGTTGAATTTGACTGGTGCTGCGTCAGTACGGTGGCATCATTAAGAAATCTGGGGTATAAAACGATCATTATCAATAACAACCCTGAGACGGTAAGTACTGATTACAATGAATGTGACAAACTTTACTTCGATGAATTGAGCTTTGAGACTGTCCTTGATATCGCGACCAAAGAAAATCCGCTGGGTATTATTATTTCAATGGGAGGCCAGACGCCAAACAACCTTGCAATCAGGCTGCACGAAGCCGGAATCAATATACTTGGCACCTCACCTGATAATATCGATAATGCAGAGAACCGCCATAAATTCTCAAGTCTTCTTGATAAATTAAAGATCAGTCAGCCGGAATGGAAAGAGCTTGCAACATTGTCCGAGGCCAAGGAATTTGCACAAATGGTGAATTATCCGGTTATAATCCGGCCATCATATGTATTGAGCGGCGCCGCAATGGCCGTAGCCTCCAATGATGCCGAACTGACCAAATTTCTGCAAAAGGCCCATAAAGTATCAGAAGAATATCCCATTGTCATAAGCAAGTTTATTGAAAATGCAAAAGAGTTCGAAATAGACGCAGTAGCATCCAGTGGAGAGATAGTCATATGGGCAATCTCTGAACATGTGGAAAACGCCGGTGTTCACTCCGGTGATGCTACCCTTGTGCTCCCGCCTCAAAGGACCTATCTTGAGACAATACGCCGTGCAAAAAGAATAGCGGACAGTATTGCCGAAGTTTTGCAGATTAACGGACCCTTCAATATCCAATTCATTGCAAAAGGCAATGATGTTAATGTAATTGAATGTAATTTACGGGCATCAAGAAGTTTTCCTTTTGTATCAAAGATTCTAAAAACCAATTTCATAGAGCTGGCAACCAGGGTAATAATGGGGCATAAAGTAGCCAGGGAAAATGGCGCGATATTCAGCACAGATTCAGTCGGAGTTAAGGCCCCCCAATTCTCATTTATGAGACTTGATGGGGCAGATCCTACCCTGGGTGTCGAAATGGCTTCCACAGGAGAGGTCGCCTGCCAGGGCGATGACTTTGAGGAGGCCTTTCTCAAGGCGCTGCTCTCAGTAGGGTATAAGCTCCCGATTCATAATATACTGCTCTCAACCGGCCCTGTCAGCGCCAAGGCCGCTTTTCTGGAAAGTGCAAAAATTCTGAGAGATCTTGGAATGAATCTTTATGCAACCAGAGGCACGGCTGACTTTCTCTGGGATAATCGTATTGAAGTGTCCATACTTCACTGGCCTCTTGACCGGATGAATCCAGGCGCCATAGATTATATTGAACAGCGAAAAATCGATCTTGTTATTAACATCCCGAAAAATTATCAGGAAGAAGAGCTTACCAATGATTATATAATTCGGCGTCATGCGGTAAATTTTGGTGTACCTCTTATTACAAATATTCAGCTGGCACAAAGATTTGCTGAAGCCATTTCCCGAAAAAAGATTGATGATCTGAAAATTAAAAGCTGGAGTGAGTATTAAGCATGATAAAGATAACCGGAGGTCGGTTTACATGAAATTATTATTTTCTCTAATAGGGGCCATTGTTTTTTCTGTTGTTTCCAGTATGTTCTTTAAAGCGCCTTACGTCTGGATTTCTTTATGCTGGTTTGCGGTATTAATATACGTTTCCGTAATCAGTAAAAGATCAGCGGTCAAAGCAGTGTGGTTCAATATTGCTGTTATCATTTTTCTATTCGGGGTTTACGAGGCATTTATATGGTTTCGTGAACCGGCAGAATACTGGTATATAGAAAAATCCACAAAAGAACCAAACTGGCAGGACCATGACTTTTTAGGGCAGGTTATGGTTAAGAATGATAAAACCGATGTCACCAAATTCTATGGAAAAAAACAGATATGGCATTCGGTCTACACGATCGATTCTCAGGGCTTAAGAATATCACCTCCCGATATCGGAGGAGACAACATCAAGTCCATTCTTTTTTTCGGGGACTCCTTTATGTTCGGCTGGGGGCTCAATGATTCGGAGACATTGCCGTATCAGGTGGGACTAAAAACAAAAGGCCATTACCGTATCTATAATTTTGGTGTTCCTGCATATGGCCCCCACCACATGCTTTCCGGAATCGAGCATGGCCTGGTCAAAGATACTGTAAAAGAAAAACCTGTTATTGCAATATACGAAGCTATACTCGACCATGTCAACCGTGCAGCCGGCACGATGGCCTCCCGTAACCCAAAATATACTTTAAATAAAAATGGAGATGTTATTTACCAGGGCCGGTTTGATGAATTCTACATCATACCCCTGGGGGTGAAAGAAGAACTGGGGAAATCCAGGGTTTTCAGTAAGATCTTAGACAGGCAGAGATTTATTAACAGCAATGATATTGATTTATTTACAGGCATTATTGTGAAGAGCCGGGATTTGCTGAAGGAGCTTTATCCTGATATCAGGTTTCATCTGATCCTGTATAGCGCAACACAATATGAATCAGAAAAAATAAAACTGAAAACGGAAGAGCTTATTAATAAGCTGAAGCTGAAAGGAATTCCTGTTCACGTACTTAGTGATTTCATTAACATCGATACCAAAGAAAAGTGGTTTGGTATGAAAATCAGCCCGCTGGACGGCCACCCCAATGCCATGGCAAATGAAATGATTGCCGACTATGTTGTTAAAGAAATCATAACAGATAAATCAAAATAAGATAGAGGCAAAATCGATTCATGGTTTTTCCCGGTTATTCAAAAATTCAAAGCGAACACCTGATACTCCTGTCTGTACTTGTCCTTAGTCTAATAATACGGATCTGGC